>JAQVSG010000071.1 GCA_028700655.1 Caldisericia bacterium | reverse complement strand
TAAGATGCTTAAGCACTGTGGTCTTACCAACTTGCCTTGGGCCGGTAATCAGGATGCAAGCGTATTCCTTAGTGAGTTTCGTAATACTATTTTCTATATCGCGCTTGATGTAATTCATTGTGGTTCCACCTTCAGGCTAAAATACGATTTAATCTTATTATAGACTGAAGGAGTAAAAATATCAACTGTATAGCGGATAGTGTTTCATAGGATCTTTCATAAAGAATTCTTTGAGTGTTTCGAGGAGCTCATTAACTTGGTCCAATGTCATGGTTTTCCAGAAATGAAATTTCATGGTTGTCTAGACTTTTTCACACACTTTCAGTCTATTACAGGGCGAACATGGTGTATCGGGTTGAAGGGCAGCTTACACTTAACTTTTTCACATGTCATTACCCCAATGAGTTATTATCCCATGTTTAAGGGCTCTTTCGTACATTTCCCGCAATGCCTTCTTTGCGCCTTCGCCATAACTTATAGGCATAGAAGTCATATAGCTGTCGTAAATGATTTTGTCTTTGAAGGGTAGCAATACGGTTTCTAATTGTATTGGTATTTCTCGCTGCATAGCGTCCGATAGCGACCGGCTAATGCCCTTTATGCCATACAGTCTGTCCTCTTTATTCTCGCCTACGCCAAGTATCACGGCGTATTCGGGCGTGTAATCGACCAAAAAGAACATTCCCCTTTTGTGGTGATCACGCCATGTCTTCAAAAGCTCAATTTTTTCTTCTGAGAGTGCTGTGGTATTTACATAATCGTCTATCATTTCTGGATTTTCCCAAAATACTTCGCGCACTTTATAAACTTCTTCGTCGCTGATTGGATTGGGGTAAACCGGTTTTATTGATGCGCTGATTACTTTTTCTCTCTCGTTGACAAAGCCCATTAAACCATACCAGGTTTCATAAAACAGTGTGCATTCACTTTTTGAAAGCTGTGCTGTTTTGGCTTTCTCGGTCAGGTAGCAGCACTTTTTGTACTTCTTACCACTGCCGCAAGGACAAGGCTCGTTTGGGCCTATCTTTTTTTTCTCCTGCAAAATCATTGGTCTAGGTTCGTTTTGTGGAGAGCGACTCTCATAAAGCGCATGCATCTCGTAAGGGGAATACCCTTTATTGGACCACATGCGTGTATTGTTACGAGCCTCCATCAGCAGGTTGAAAAATGCTTGCGCATTCTTTTCACCAGTAAATACAAAGTTGTATTTTTCAAAAAGCTGACTGACCTCCTGAATTCCTGAGCTAAACTCCGTCATCCTTTTCAGTTCGTTGTAGAAGCGGTATGAGTTATAGTTTTCAGGCCACTCTTTGAGGATAAAATCGAAGAGTTTATTCCAGCAAGTGGCTTGTTTTTCGCTCTCGTAATACTCGTTTTCAAACTTCAGTAACTCGTCCTTTTCAGGGATGAACCTTGGCTTGTCACCCTGCGCACTAATCCAGGAATCGGCATAGGCAAAGTTGTCGATGGCCCAGTAGTGAACGATGTAATGCTTATAAAAGCAATACCATTTTTGTTTCAGTACCAGCGGTAGCAGCAGAGTGAATATTTCCTCAGGGGTTGTTTGTTCTGTGTTCTGACTGTTGAATATCGAAGCGAGTTCTTTTTTGGAGATGACACCGTAGAGGTTCACAGCCGCCTTTGCGTAGTGGTCCAGTACTTTGCGAACAGGAGAGCGACCATTTGGGCAACGAGTTACCGCTTCAACCGGATTATACTTTTCAAACATTTTTTGTGCTTTACTTTCCGTCATTTATTGTACCCTCTCTTCCCATGTAAACAAATACTGACCACCTGGTAGAAGGAAGCCTTTGGCTTCTTGAATAAAGGTGCATACGACACCTTAGCAATGATTTCACCCTGCTGGTCAGAAATACATGTCTAGTTGTTTTCATTTCGCCTATCCAAAGGTGACACCTCGTGTAATCACAAAAGCATTCATACACTACTTCTATCCATTCATTGTAGCATTCTAACATTCTATCGGCAAGCTTCTGCATCCACTTAAAAAGAAATGCAACGCTGTCTGTTGTATAGCTTGATAAGCCGCTCAAAAAAACGCAACACCCCCTGTTATAATGAATGCGAATTGTTTACGTGAGAATGAAAAGTCCAAAACCATTTTGTTGTGGTCAACAAAAAGGTTACAATTAGCTCTGGGCCGGAACGTTTGAATTTGGGTTAAACCGACCATGATTAAAGAAACAAATACGTTTGAAAATAAACGTCTAAATTTATCTAATTGTACTTGATTATTGTTTTTTATTTATTACTATTTCAATTGAGGTGAAATATGATTGAAATAGACTTAAAAAATGTATTAATACAACATGGTTCCACTCAAGCAAAGTTTTCATCTGAATCAGGTGTGAGTTTAGCCACAATCAGTAAAATCTGTAATGATCCTAATTACCAACCTTCGGCACTTGTTAAAAGTAAAATTTACAACGCTTTAAACCGATTGGGGTACATTGATAAGGATGAATGGATTCAATGATTTTTTTTTCAATTTGCATGATCACTAGAATTTGGTAGGATATATAAACATAAAAAATGATTATTACCGGAAAAGAGGCGTCAAATTGACTTCCGAGGACGTAACTAAAAAAATTGCAGAGATTATTACGAAAAATATCAATGAGCTTGAAAAGAAACCTATGGAATTGTTTCTTTTAAAAAGGATAAATGATCAGATAGAGAATGATGTTTACCGTAAGGATGAAAAAAATATGGATCATAAGGATCTTGTTTTTTTTCGCTATTTCTATTGCAATTTTCTTGAACATATTTGGTTTCATTTAGCTTGCGATGCTTCTTTACGGGTAAGTGATGAAAAAACCATACGTATTATTCAAAAAGTGATTCAAGGACTTAAAGGTCTTTCAAAAGCATATTTGCTTAATAATAAAGAAGAAATCTATGATGCTTTCATGAATCTTACATACTGCTATTTCAAGGAATTGAATTTGGAGGAGAACAATGATTAAGAATCCTGAGTCTTTTCTCTTACAACTATCAAAAGAAGTCAATCCGATCGATAGTAAAAATGCAGTCATTTTCACGGCTGGAAACACTGGATTTGATTTTTTTGATATCGCCAAACAAACATTATCACCCAAAACTTCCTCCAGAATTGTAGAGATATATTTGGATTTGCTTGGGCAAATTGACAAAGCAGGAATTGAATACAACAAGCTTGCTTTTACAGATAAAACTTTAGGACCGTTAATGCTATCTTCTCAACTCATCCAAAAAACTCAAAAGGAAGCATTAATCATTAAAACCCGATTTCCTTGTGATTGCAAATTATGCTCCTCCAAGCTACGGGTTAAATCTAGTTGTGACATGGATGAAACCCCCGTAAAAGAACAAGATCGCATTGTCATCGTAAGTGATGTATTGTCAACCGGAGGAACGATTCAAAAATCAATTGATATCATCCAAAGCTATCATGGAAAAGTGGTAGCTGCTGTGGTAATTGTAGACCGCCAAGTATTTCTTGAAGAAAAAAAATCTGTTAAAGAAGCCTTGGAAGAAAAGAATAGGGAATTTTCTTTGTATTCTTTTACGACAAGAGATCGTATGCTAGCATGGGGTTTTTCTGAACCGACCGTGAACGATCTGGAAAAGAAAGATTTTTTTGAAATCATTCGATCTTCATTGGAAATATCGGATGACGGTCAAATAAAAGAAAATGAAATGTTTGTTAAGAAGCTTGTTGATTACGCTATTCAAGAAAGAAAAGATAAGGATATTCGTTCTGATCGAAAAGTATTAGAAAATATGGTTGTTGCTCTCATGTCACATTCTTTTACAAAACAAGCGATTCGAAAAGATAAGTAAAATGTCTGCATACGATGTATTTATCGCGTATGATACGGCAACCGCAGAGGATTGTGCCTCTTTTTTGAAAGAAAACCTAGAAAAAAATGGAATTCATGCTTTTGAGGCTCAAATTGATCTTGCTGAAATCGATAAAATAGGGAAAGACTGGAGATTGAATAGAGATAAAGCTTTGGAAGAGGCTTCTTTTTTTGTGGCTATTATTACTTCAATGGTGGTTTTTTCCGAAGAGTTTAAAGTTGAATTTGATTATGCGATTGAACGAAAGGGTCAGAAAAAAATTCTGTTGTGTGTATATAAAGAGACAAATACAGAAGTTGTGTTCAGAGTGTATCCACAAATGAATACGTTACAGAGAATGAAAAGCTTTGAAGATAAGCATGAATTATGGCGACATGTTTCTAGTCTATTGGGTAAAGATCAGTCTATGTTAATTAAAATGGGTGTTTCACATTTCATGAACATTGCATCTGAGAAACTGGAAGAAGTTTCTCAAGATTCTACTCTTCGTCCTGCACAAACAGAGAGTGAGATACATGATCTGGTGGATGTATTTAGCAGCTATCGAACTAAAGATGAATTGATGGAAAGATTTCTAAGTCTGTTTCGCAATAAGAATCCAAAAAAATGACTACAAACCCATGAGTCAATAATACCATTTGTTTTCAATGCTGATGGAGAGATGATTTAATGTAAGTTTTCAAGGTGAATAGTACTTTATAGGCAAATGGTTGTAAAATTTTAAAAAAGGGCTATCGTGATTTCACTTCGCTTGACAAACCCACCGTTTAAAAGCCGGGATGGAGGCTGGCATCAAGGTGAAGCTTCGGTGTAAAAAAGCCTAATTCCTGTGACTTACTCCATTTCTTTAGCATACGATTCTACTATTTAAATCAATGATATACTATGCTCATATTATCGGTGATTGTTAAAAAAAAGTGCCTACTTTTCGGTAACAGTCCAATATACAACGTCGCAAATGCCTCGTCCCCTCTGCGACATCCGTGCGACATGAAAAAAACAATACAAGGAGTTTGAATGATGAAAGCAGCATTGGTTTTAGGTTTATCGATGGCTTTGGTCTGCATGTCCATGGTAAACGGTTGTGCGAATGTAACAAGTGTTAGAAATGAAATAGTCGTAATAAGCGATATCCATATGGGCGCTGACGATGCTTTTGCAGAAATGAAAGAAAACAAAGAGGCTTTTCTTGTTTTTTTGAAAGGGATCAGAGCTTCCAAAACGATCGCAGAGCTTGTTGTTAATGGTGATTTGATTGATCAATGGTTCCTTCCGATGAATTATGAGATGCCCGAAACTCTTTCAGAGTTTAACGATCTGGTTGCTGCCAACAATCAGGAAATTTTCGATGAAATCAATGGAATAATTACTGATCATAAGATTAAAGTTACCTATATTCCTGGAAATCATGATATTAATCTGGAGCAAGCAGAAACCGAAAGACTGTTCCCTGGGATACATCAAGCGCGAGATTCAGAAGGTCTTGGCACGTATTTAATAGGCAATAATGATATTGCCATTGAACATGGTCACCGGTACAATTTTTTTGTTGCACCAGACCCTTTGTCCAACCGAGATATAGTTAAAAGTGAAAAGTCAATTTTACCCTGTGGTTATTTCTTTACCAGAATAGCCACTTCAGATGTAGTAGAAGGGCATCCAGACACCAGCAACACTTTTTCTGATCTTACGCCGAACGCCAAAGATACGATACAAATGGGCTACTACTATTATTTTATGAATTGGAAATCTTTACTAACTGCACTACCTGTGAAGGAGAGCTTCTCTGATAAGGTGATCAAAACGCATATGGACGGCTATTCCGGTACTTTTGCTATTAGTGATTTAATTCCTTTTCAGCGTAGCAATGGGGATATTTCTGTGAGTTTGTATGATGGAATTGTGGAAAACTGGGATGAAAGACAGAGGATTAATAGAGTTAATGTTCCAATTGATCTTAAAGAAGCTATTGTTGGAGCAGCATCGAATGAATTTACCGATTCACAAGCGAGCATGCAATATGCTGCTGATGATTCTCCGACAAAACTGGTGGTGTTCGGCCATACTCATGAAGCCAAGATTAACAGAATGACTCATAGGAATAGCAATGAAGTGGTATATGCCAATAGTGGGACTTGGATTGATCATGTGGAAAACCAGCCGACAAGGACTTATCTCCTCATTAAGCGCTCAGACAAAGAAATTATTGTAGAGCTATATCGGGTGGATGATGATGGAACATCGATTAAGCTTTCGGAAGAGAGAATTATAAAATGATACAGAAAACTGCACTCGTAACTTTGCTTTCTTTTATACTTATCTTCGCTTTTGCTTGTCGTCCTGCACCCTCCTCACTATCTCAAGCAGAAAAAGAAGAAATAAATAGGGAGTTTTTTTCCGATAGCTCTTTTCACGAACTGAGTTCTTTGCCTGAATACCTGGAGCAACAGCTGGATTTTGTGCCTATCCGAAGCTATCAGAAAGGCCAAAATCTGTATTTTATCACTTCAGCTAACATTCATGCCGAGGATCTGGAGCAAATTGCAAATTTGAGGGAAAACCCTTCCTATGGGGGGTGTTCAGAAATCTGGATGTGGGAAATTCCCACGGAAAAGCTTCAAAAGTGCTTGGTTAAATATGATCACTACGTAAACCCTCTCTTGGCTGACACAAAAACACTAGAGCAGAATTGGCTGGGAACTTCTTATGGGAGTATCTCTACGATTTCGGACATTTTGGAGAACGGGGATATCGTTTTTACTGAATCCATTGCCGAAGGAATGATGCATTTTACCCTGGTGGAGTACAGGTATCACATAGCTTCCGATACAATTACTATCGCAGACTATCAGCCGGGTCGACCTGAAATATACACTCCTGAAGTGTTGCAGAGTATGAAAGAAAAGACTGTGAACAGCGACACTCTATCTTTGTTTCGAGCTGCATCAGATATCTTATGGGAACA
>JAQVSG010000070.1 GCA_028700655.1 Caldisericia bacterium | reverse complement strand
AGAGGAAGTGATGGTAATTCCTTCATTAGTATTTCTTGAACAATGTTCAAGTTTTTATTCATTTCATTTTTATTTGTTGAAGAGTAATTTTCTTCTAGTAAGTGATCAACAAGATCATGGGAAAAACCTGTGTAGTTCTGGCCTGAATAATTATTTGTGGATGTTGGTATTTCGTCGGAATGCACAATTGTAAATAAATTGGAGTAAGGACTCATAACCCATGCATACATACAAGCACAAGGACCATAAAAATCTCGCTCCATCAATGTGGAGGTAAAGAAGCGTGTTGCTTGTTCATTGGATATGATCACTTCGATTCCCAACTCCTCCCAGCATTCGGTAATGATATCTTGTACGCTCTCTCTTGATCGGTTACCAGAAGTGGTCATAAAGGTTATGGTGAATACTTCCCCATCTTTTTCTCGGTATTCTGTAACAGGATCCACGATCCAACCAGCTTTGTCAAGAAGTTTTTCTGCCTCCCTTTTATCAAACGAATACTCTTGCAAAGAGTACTGTAGGCTTCCTAAGTGTTTAGGTGAAAGCCATGAATTCGCAAGCTGCACTTCGTTGCCTTGGTATATTTCTTCTAGAATTCTGTTTCGATCGATTCCCAGCATTAGAGCTTTTCGAACGTTACGATCATCCAATGGTTCAACATCGACGTTCAAGTCGATATGTTCCCAAGTTGTACTGGGAGTTATATGAATATGATGAGTGGTAGGATGTTCATCGTCAGCATAAAAAATAGGGGCAATGTCAACTACAGACTCATTGGAATCTTTAAAAATGTGAGAAGGTGAGGGAAAGAATTCTATTCGTATCTCGTCTAACACGGGTGAATCAAATAGATAATATGGATTGGGCTTGAGGAGCATAAAGTTGCCAATATTCCACTCTTCTATGCAAAAAGGTCCAGCGTGGATTGGTTTCGTGCAATATTCTTTGTCTAGAATGCATTTTTTAATAAACTCAGTATCCTTTTCATATCTAGGTGAATTGAAATATGCAGGATCTCCCGGGTTAAAAGGTTCTAAATGATATTGGAATTTTTCTTCAAAATAGTGGCGTGGTAATATACTAATTAGTTCAGGATAAAGGTAGGGTTCATTCCAAGTCATTTTAACGGTCCATGAGTTGACAACTTGAACACTTTCAATACGTGTTTCAGGATATGAATACTCATAGGTTTCGGGATGATTGAACAAATAATGCGTAAAAACTATATCTTGTGCAGTAATAGGAGTGCCATCGGACCAAAAAAGGTTTTCACGAAGTTCAAAGATTACTTCCATGGATTGAAACTCTCCACTTTTATCTGTTTGGAAAGTCCATAATCCGTTCTCCTGTGTGGGGACGCGTTTTAGTAATTCAGGAAATAGACTCCAGTAGTTATCAAATCCTGATATTGTTGAAGCACTTACCATTGTAAAAATGTCATTGGCTGTTATAACCCAGTCCATGCCAGGGAAAAGTGTACTTGGTTCCATGAAAAAGGCTATACTGACTTTTCCACCCTTTTTGAGTGGATTCATGATCTTGGTGAAACTATAGGCTGCTTCACCAAAAAACATGGGTTGCCGTGGATGTATTCGACGGTACCAATCAGTTGTAGTATATCGATAATTCATCAGTTGATAGGCAGGAAGGTAGCAAACAGTCATGCTTCCAATAGCTTCCTGGGGTACTTCGTAATATCCATCTTGTGCTGGTATAACGGGTTGGGTATAAGAAAGAGCTTTTTGGATAGCTTCTTCTCCCATTGCATTGACTAGCCAAATGCTAGCAACGTAGCGAAGTACATAATGATTTGGGTAAAAATGAGTGGTTTTTTCAATAATACCCGATTCGACTGCCGTTTGAATGTACTTGTAATTGCGATTGTCTTTGTCTACATCAGCAAAGGTATGACCGGAAGAGACCAAAGGGATATCCATGCTCTGAATTAACCATCGTATGAAATCTCCGCGTTCTATCGCATCCATGGAATCATAAACGTCGGTTTCTTCAAAAATAAGACTTTCTTTGCACTTTTTGATACATGAATCCATCTCTTCAAAAGTATCCAATCGAAGAGAATATGATGGGTTTAGATGTGACATAAGCGATGTGCTACTTTTCTGTCCTTCGCCATAAATAGATTGCGGCACCATAAAGATAATCATTAAAAAACACAAAACAAAACAAATCCACTTTTTCATACTTATTCCTCTTTCCTCACGGCATTAAAATAAATTCAATGAAGTTGATAGTATTGTAAAATGTTATCTTGAAAAAACCAAAAATTTACAATAAATTTTTGTAATATATTGAATGCGAGCTTAGAATGAAAAATTGTAGTACATACGAATTCCCATTGACACATCGAATACACTACATACAATGTGATCATGAAAATAAAAACTGTTCCATTGTTGCTATTAGTACTGTTTTGTTTCTCAATTTCTCCTGCATGGACAACGTTTTCTTTTCCGTCTACCGAGAATTCCTCTTTGCAATATGAAGGGTCTTTTCCTTTGCAAAATACCACTCTTATTGAAACTAGAGTCCAAGTTCCTGCTATGCACAAAAGCGAATTTTTTGCTTCCAAACTTGAACAAGAGAATCCCTCGATTACTACATTGTGTTATGCTTATGGAACGGAAACATTTACCACGGTTATACAGCCGGATTACCGGATCAAAAATTATGGTGAAACTATCATGAATACGAAATGTAAGACGAACCCATCACAGCTTTTTCACCGACGTATTCCCAAGGATGGAAGTTTGTATTACACCTACCCCTACCGCATCGGTTATGATCCAGAATCATGGATTCGTGAATCGTATCATACGGCTGTTACTATTCATCCAGATACAAAAATAGAAGTTACAGATTTTACAATCCAACAAAATCAAGATTCATATACTGCTTCCATAACGTTGCATTGGAAAGAAGATATGAGCTCTATGGAACTTCAACATCTGCGTTATTCCCTATTTTTAAAAGCAGACCATGTTTATCTTTACCCAGTGTATCAGAAGTGTTTAGGACCCTTTATCCAAAATGTACCCTTAGAATTGCTTTGTTTTGATCACAACGATATCCAGGATTACGATTCTGTTGGCTTTCCTCTTCTTTCTTCCCCGAGTTCTTTGCCTTTGTCCGGTGATTCATTGACTTTTACCACATCCCCATTTGTTCTCCCATACTACCAGGAATATGAAGCCAACAAACAACCCAACTGGAGTTTTCATATTGTGATCCATGATGA
The DNA here is from genome assembly GCA_028700655.1 of Caldisericia bacterium. GTDB lineage: Bacteria > Caldisericota > Caldisericia > UBA6126 > UBA6126 > JAGLCW01. The sequence continues at coordinate 3,607 of JAQVSG010000070.1, read as the reverse complement.
TACGAATTTTGAAAAGAATCTGTATTCATGGAGTTTTCCTTTGACAAAGCGAGAGGGGAATTTTTTTCAAACTCGTTTTCCATTTCATGAACAACTCCTTGTAGAGGGCAGAACTCGAGAATACTATTTGTATGTTCCTCCCTACACCGACCTTACAAAGCCCCAAGCCCTGATTATCGTTTTGCATGGTGGTGGTGGGAATGCTTTCTCTACAATGGATTTGACGGATTGGAATTGGATTGCACGATACAATGCGGATGTTATTATTGCGTATCCAGAAGGGATACGAAAAGATATGACGAAGCCACCTTCGTTTACGACCAATCCGCAAAGTTGGAACGATGGCTCCAACAATGAACAATCGGAAGCATCAAAGCAAAAACCAAATGATGTTTTGTTTATACAAACCATGATCGAAGATATTCAATCCAAAATTCTCATAGATCAAAAACACATTCACGTAACAGGGTTCAGCAACGGCGGTAGCATGACTTTCCGAGTGGCCAGGGAGCTGGATTCCATTATTGCGTCAGTAGCTCCTGTGGCTTCCACGGATTGGTTCGAAAACACGTCTCAATCTTCCAATCCCATTCCACTTCTATATATAACCGGAACTGACGATCCATTGAATCCAATGGAGGGAGGGGAATTGTGGATTGGTGATCAACAATACGGAACCAAGCCTCCCATTCAAGATATGATTCTAAAATGGGTGGAACGTTTGCAAATTCCATCTTCCTACAAAATTCTGTACGAAGATGATGACATTTTATTGCAACAATATAAATCTCCTACAGATCGACGAAAAATACGCATGATGTTTATCAAAGGATTAGGTCACCATTGGCCCATGTCATCTAGCCCATTTTTACCCGAATGGTTAGTAGGTTCTACAAAGAACATTGATAAATATGACGCGATCACAGAAATCTGGAAGTTTTTTCGGCAACATCCAAAAATGGAACCCATCGTACCTAGGTCTTAAATATTTGCCCCAACAATAACGTCTAGATTTTTTGTAATTAATCCGTACTGAACAAACTTTTCGTAATGTAGCTAGGTGTTTTTAGCTTTCATGCAACCAGACACCCTATAACTCCTTGTACCAAAGTAGCATTATTTCGTCAGTAGATTTTGCTGTTCCACCATAGGCAAAACAATCAATACCACCAAGGTAGCATCCCATTTTCTTGTAGAACTTGCATGCATCGAAGTTGGTATTTTGCGTTTCAATTTTCAACCATTGAGCTCCCCGATTTTTTGACCAATGCATGGCATAGTGAAACAATACTGTACCAATACCCATACCTCGATACTCTTCATTGACACGAATATCCCACAAAACAGCTAGATCTTTTCTCGAACATAACATATTTATTTCTGGAGAATCGTGGATGAGGATCGCTCCGGCAACAGGCTTATCTTCGATGTAAGCAAGGACAATATGCCATTTCTTCGTATCAAACTCTCTTTCCCAATCCAAAGGAGAATTTTTGGGAAGTTGATCATAAATTTTACGAACTGAGTGTTCTGCTGAAGACTCATGAAAAGGAATTCCTTGAAGTCCGTTTTTCTGAAGATCTATCTGCAATATCTTCTCAATCCAAAAAGCAATCGAAATTTTAGAATAGATCTTCAAATCGTGAACTTGTTCTAGCCGTATAAAGGTTTTATCTTCATCAAAAGTATTTCTACTATTTATCACTTTATTCCTTTCAAAGGAAGACGTTGTCTTTCTCATCTCAAACGATGGAAGAGGTTTTCATTGAATGAAAAGTGTTTCATTTGTTGAAAGTGTGCATGATTGTAATATTAAAACTCTGGGTCTGTAAGGAAGTATTGATAGTTACTAGGAGTAATGAGTTTAATTGGGACGTGTGGATACGTAATAGAAAATGTTTTTGGAATTTTTATTCTTGCATTTTGATTCCATTTAAATTCATATGCTCGAATGCATTTCTCTCCCTCTTCAATATAATCTATTTCTTGCATTTGAGCAGTACGCCAAAAAAACTGCTTCCGATGTAAACTATGATACGCCAAGAGTTTTCATAAAAGTGGAAGTTGGTTCTGTTAAGATTTTTCGGACATCAGGTTCATCAGCATTCAATATCAGAGATTGTTGTTCGTATTGTTCCAAAAGAGATTTCACCAATGTCGTTTTTCCAACTTGGCTTGCACCAAAAGCAGGATGGCTTTTCTATGAAAAAATCGATCTTCTATTGTTTTTGTAAGCAATCTGGGAATCATTTCCAGCTCCATTCTACAATGATTATAATATTCTGCGAATCGTTTCGCAAATTATTATAATATTTTGCGATTCTTGGACAAGAGTCTGAAGAAAGCAGTTGGAGAATCGGGTTGAAAAACTAGGAGAAAAACTCAGTGTTGGCAATGGTTTTTAGATCATTGTTGACGCCGCGTAATAGAACGGTTTGGTTGCGCAAAGTAACACCGCAAGATTGCAAGGATTTTATAGCCTTTTTTGCTTGGAGAGTACATTCGTTGGGATGATTGAAATGGGTGATAACATAAATCTGCTTTTGCTTTGCATAGGTCTTCATAATACGTAGGAATTCTTTGTCTTGATAAATCCGCATGGGGTAAACAACAGGTATCCGGGAGCCAAAACGTACATATTGAATAGGATCAATTAAAAGTAACTTTTGCAGGTATCGCTCAATGACGGAATTGTCATTCATGAACGAATCTCCACCGCTAATCAATACATTATCAACTTCAGGGTGATTTTGAATGTAGTCTGTAACGGTATCAATTCTGTTTAATATTTCGTTGGTGGACAAACCAACCAATCGCTTCCGAAAACAAAAGCGGCAGTACGAAGCACTCGGAACACACATCTTTCGAATAGGATCTTTTGGATCCTCTGGATGGATCAAATTTGCATAGTACTTAGTTCCTTTTGCCAAGAATAACCATTTGAAGAGGATAATATGTTTGAATCTGCTGTTGTGTTTTATTTCTAGTCTTATGTTGACAAAGCTTAGCTTTATGATAAAAAAATAAGAATGATTTGCACTGCAATACATTCCTAGGGTAAAATCTGGAATTGCATTAACAGTACAAACTGATCAGGCTATGAATTTTTCATGAAGCCGGGCCGTGATAAGGCAGCAGATCAAACAAATTTCATCTGCGGGACAGTTGTATGTTTCGTAGATGTATCGTTTTGTCCGAAACATACAAAGTACAGTAAGGTATTGTGCAATTTATTTTGTCATTATCTTGGAGGAACTTTGTTATGATAGAAAAAACAGACGTATTGAAAGGTTTGTCAAGTGTAGAAGTACAGGAACGTCAAAAGAAATTTGGCAAAAATGAGTTGATTCCCAAACGTAAGAATCAATTCGTTGTTAAAATTCTTCATATTTTGCGCGAACCGATGTTTTTGCTTCTTATTGTTGCCGCAACCATCTATTTCATTCTTGGGGAACCACGGGATGGTTTCATCATGATGGTGTTTGTTGTTGGTATTATTGGCATTGATGTATTCCAAGAATGGAAAAGCAATGCTGCATTAGAAGCTCTTCGAGATTTATCTGCCCCTCATATTTTCGCCATACGGGATGGAGAAGAAGTTTTGTTG
>JAQVSG010000069.1 GCA_028700655.1 Caldisericia bacterium | reverse complement strand
GTAATATTTGGAAAGATATAAGGCGATTAAGTGTTGAAGTGAAATTAAACTTTGTACTTAGAGCGTAGAATGCAAGCATGTTGTTTTGGAAGGAAAAACTTCACAAATCTATTCAAAGTGCAGAAATGACTTCATAAATATAATCTATATATTCAAATATGTCAAATTATTTGCGGTTATTAATGCTGTTCCTGCGATGATTGTGATTCAGGGAAGGTTTTAATTGTTCAATGCCTGGTGTACCTGAATACTACCTACTTAAAACAAAATAAATTGATAACTCCAACACCATAACCAGGGTGAACCGCCGCCTTACAAGCAGGGTACAGTCCCAAAACAGTAGTCCCCACACACGTGGGGGTGAACCACCCAAATTCCCGGTTAGTCAGGTATAGTCAAAGAAGTCCCCACGCACGTGTGAATGCGAGAGGAAAAAACAAAAACCGATATTGTTTTTTTCATGGACTTCAGACCAATGAACTCCCCTCCATGGGTTTAGTTGCGCTCAAAGGAGGCAATTATCACCGTCACATCACAGTAACACTCCATCCTATTGACAGAATGCTCTAATGAGTTTATAGTTGCGATTAAAATAACGTAAAATAGACGCATAAAGGAGGATGGGATGTGAAAATTGGTGTCCTGGGGCCGTCAAATCTCTTGGCTAGAATCCTCTCTGTTGCCAAAGGAATAGAGGATGTGTCTTTTATCCCTCTCGAATATGTCTTGCATCAGGAAGCTCCGCAACTGGTGAGTGAAAATCAGTCCGATCTGGATGCAATATACTTCTGTGGTTCCATTCCTTACTGTCTATGTCTTGAATCAGTTCCTCGCTCTATTCCTTGGGGGTATCTTCCCCTAGGTACGTCTGGCATACTTGTTGCCATGCTCAATGCGCGTGAGCACTTTAGTGATAATGTCCGTATGAGTGTGGATACTCTCAATGAAATTGAAATCCGTCAAGGGCTGGAAGATTGTTCACTTTATATAGACGCTATTTACACGTATTCATATGATTTTTTGCATATATCCGTTGATGATATTGTAGCTTTTCACACCAAAATGTTCTCCGAAGGGAAGACTGATATATGTCTTACCTGTGTAGAAGCTGTCCACAAGATTCTTCTTGAGAAAAAACTTCCTGTTTACCGAATCTCTCCAGGGCGCAATACAATCCGCAATTCCATCGAACGTTTGATATTGGAAGTTCATGGGCAGACAAACGGTATGCTCCTGAGTGTAGTCGGTATTTTCCGACCCGAGAAAAACTTTCTGAGTACAAGAAAATATGAAGAAGCTATGTTTAAACTGAATGCAAATCTTATGGAGCATGCAAAAAAACGAGGCATCCTTGCAATTCCACGAAATTCCTCAAGTTTTCAGACTATCGAGACCATGGGTCAGTTTCTCATGGGTACCTCAAATCTCACTGATATTTCTTTTTTGTCAAAGATCAGCGCTTCGTGTGGTTTTACGGTGGTTGCCGGTTTTGGTGTCGGACCGAGTTTGAAAATTGCTGAGGAATACGCAGCGGAAGCTTTAGATATGACATGCAGCAGGCGAAAAATTTGTTATCTCTTTGACGGGAAAAGGGGGCGACCTTTGGGAGAGTTGTCTGAAGCGGAGGTGTTCTTTTCCCATTTTGATAAAGAAGCTGATTTGCTTGCAAAAAAGTTGAAAGTCACGCTTCCGACGCTCATTAAATATATTCAGGGATTGATGTGTTTTGAAGGGGCATTCACAGCCTCAGAGTTTGCAAATATTGTCGGCATTCAGCCAAAAAGTTCTCGAAAAGTTATGAATAATCTACAGAAGGAAATGCTTGTCCAAGAGTGTGGTCTGTTATCTCACGCAGGAAGAGGGCGACCCAAGAGACTGTATCGTGCTACCGAAAAAGTATCTGCAATTCGTCCTCGTAATCCAATGCAGGAGAAAGGAGGGGATATAGAGGAGCAAAGTAGGATTTAGCGCGAAAAAAAGACGTTTACAAAAATAGGAGGGATAGACTTTATGAACGGAAGAAAAAAATATTGGGTTTTTGCGTTGGTGTGTTCTTTTTTGGTTTTTTCTGCAGTGACTTTTAATGGAACGATAGCAGAATCAGCGGAGTATACGTGGAGTTTTGCCCAGCCCTGGACTCGTCCATTGACTGACGCTGTATTCACGAAATTTTGCGAACGGGTTAAAGAATACTCTGGTGGTCGCATTGAGGTAAATTTTTTCCCCAGCGGACAGCTAGGCGGTCATGACGAGAATTTCCACGCCATGCAGGAAGGAAGCCTTGAAATAGGGGTCTTCTCCCCATATCCAACATTGATTCCTGGTGGGTGTGTACCGAACATGACCTGGATTATCGTGAACTGGGATGAGATGCGCCTCGCCTATCGCCAACCGGATGGTATTCTCTATCGTGTTATGAAGGATGCTTTTGAAGATGTTGAAGGCCACCTGCTTTTTGCCTGTTCTCAGGGAGCCTATGGATTGGGAAATAACAAGCGTCCCATAAGAACTACCGATGACTTCACAAATTTGAAGCTCCGTGTCTCTGCCTCTCCTGGAGGAGTGAAAACTCTGGCGAATATGGGTAAAGGCAAAGGATTGATGCTTGAGACAGTGCCGTGGGGTGAACTCTATAATGCGCTTTCCCGGGGAGTTGTAGACGGTTGCTGGACTATGTGGGCCTCTCTCGTAGAGGAACGTCACTGTGAAGTTTTGAAGTATTATTCAGACCTCAATTTTATATGGGACAGCACATACGTTGTAATGAACAAAGAACTTTGGGATAGTCTTCCAGATGATCTCAAGGAAGCTGTTAGGAAAGCCTCGCTTGAGGCAGAGGCTGAATTGCTTGATACTCAGCAAAAAGCGGAGAAGCAGTTTATTGAGCAGCTTAAGGAGCGAAAAGATTTCACAATTACGTGGCTGACTCCGGAAGAACGCGATGCACTCCGTCTCGCTTCCGATATGGGGCCAATGTGGGAGGAACTTTGCGGAAAATGGCTTGAAGAACGTTATCCTGGAAAGGATATGGTGAATGTCATTCCCGCAGAGCTTGAGAAAATTCACAAGGAAGTTCTCGCAAAAGAGGCGCAGAAGTAAGAAATTACTATCAGGAGGAGACGATTCTGCCAAGTTGCAGCATCGTCTCCTCTGCACTTCGGAAAGGAGGGGCACGATTGTCGATTATCTCCAAAAGCCTTAAGGTAATTGAAAAAATAGAAAATATTTTATGCTTTATTAGTCTTCTTGGAATTACTTTTTTAACTTGTATTTTGGTTATTAACCGTTATTTTATCCATTATGAGGTCATGTGGTTAGGGGATTTTACGCATTATGTTTTTGTTTTCATGGCACTCTGTGCAATTGCTTTCACAACCCGCGATGATGCTCATACATCAGTGGATATTCTAAGCCAGATTTTTTTAGTCGGAAAACCAAAGGTTATGAGAGGCTACAAGGTTATTATCAATTCTTTTACTCTGATTACACTAGTTATCTTTCATTCATCAGTACTGAAATTCACGGCAAGGGCAATGAAATATCCTTCGTACGGGACAATGGTTCCCTGGTTTAATACATCATGGCTTATTGTCACGTGCTATGTCATGTTGCTCCTGTGCATTCTTCACACAGCAGTCAACCTCGCTAAACAATTATTGTATCCGGCTCAGCAATCCATTGAAAGTAAGGAGGCTGAGTGATATGGAGGCCGTCTTTGTTGCGTTAGGCACTCTGTTTATCGGTATGGCAATCGGCATGCCGCTCTGTTGGTTATTTATAGCAAGCTCTATCGCTGGTCTATTGGCATCTGGTTCCTCGATTACTTTTCTCGCTGGAACATTCTTCCACGCAGTGGACAATAATGTTCTGATGGCGGTAGCTTTTTTTATCTTCGCTGGCAGTTTGTTGTCCGAGGCAGGTTTGGCCGATAGAATTGTACGTTTCTCCTATGCGCTTGTTGGTCGTATTAGGGGAGGTATGGAGGCAGTCGGGATTGTTGCCACGCTCTTTTTGGGAGCTCTCACAGGTTCTTCGATACCTTGTATTTCAGCACTGATCCCTCTTCTTGTTCCTAGACTTGAACGGTATGGTTACGAAAAACGATATACTGCCGCATTAATTTGCGCCTCTTGTTTTCTAGGTTATCTTATTCCACCAAGCGTGCCTGCACTGCTCTACTGCCTTATTGCGCAACAGTCTGTTTCCGCGATGTTTTTGGCGACGATTGGCCCAGGATTGTTGATTGCCGGAGGTTATGCAATTCTAAACTACATTATCTGTCCGAAATTTATAGATCCAAAGCTAATTCAAGAAGCGCCGGCTTTTCCGGATACCTTTATCGGGTCAGTTAAAGAACTGAGTAAGGCAACATGGTTTGCATTGCCTGCGCTCGGCTGCCCGGCACTCATTATGGTGGGTATCTATGGCGGAATTTGCACCCCCAATGAAGCGGGCGCAATAGCCGCTGTTTACTGTATGATTATCGGATTCTTTGTCTATCGTGAACTGTCTCTGGCAGGAACTGGCCGAGCGCTGTACAGCTCTGTATTATCGATAGGAGTTGTTATTGTCCTGATAGCCACAGGAACCGTCTTCGGACGTTACTTGATCAAAATTGGTGTTGCCCAGATGGTGGCCAATTATGCGATGAGTTTGTTTCAAACAAAGACAATGATACTTATGTCCATGAATATAGTCCTGTTGGTTCTGGGAATGTTTATTGACGGAACTCCTATCCTTGTTCTGGCAGTTCCATTGTTCCTTCCTCTCATGCAGCAACTTGGCGTCAATCTCGTGCATCTTGGCTCCATTGTCATTCTGAATATAGGACTAGGAGTCATAACTCCTCCATTTGCGATGTCGCTTTTTGTTGGGACTCGACTTTCTGGATGCACCTACGTCGAACTGGTAAAGATTGTCCTGATGTTTTTTGTTTTCGTCGGCATACCCGTACTTCTTCTGACAACATATATCCCGGCGATATCTTGTTGGCTTCCAACAATTGTTCTTGGACCGGAAATCGTTGGACCATGGTAAGGAGAGCGAAATAACCTATGAAAATGGATCTTGCAATATTGAATGGATTCCTCTTTGATGGGACAGGGAATCCTGCTGTAAAGATGGATATTGGAGTTCACAATGGACATATTGCAAAAATCGGACGTATCTCTAAAACTGAGGCGGAACAAACAATAGATGCAGCAGGGCTTGCTGTTTGTCCTGGTTTTATTGATATGCACAATCATGTGGACAATGGAGTTCTGGCATTTCCGTCAGTCGATAGCTACATCATGCAGGGTGTCACGACTTCAGTGACGGGAAATTGTGGCGCTTCCATGGCTCCGCTTGATAACGAAACTATAGAGCTTTCCCGTAGATACCTTGCACCATTTGTACCTTCCTCTGAAAAGATTAATTGGAAATGGAGAACGAGTGCAGAATTTATGAGAGTCATCCAATCCAATGGAACGGCGCAGAACCTTGCTTTTTTTGTGGGGCAGGGAACTCTTCGTATCGCAGTGAAAGGTTTTTCTCCATCGAAGGCGACTGAATCTGAGATGGAACGTATGAAGTCCCTGCTGCGAAATTCTCTTGACGAAGGCTGTTTCGGTATTTCCAGCGGTTTGATTTATCCTCCCGGTAGTTTTACAGATGAGGAGGAACTTCTCACCCTTACAGGAGAACTCGCCCCTAAAGGAGCAATTTATGCGACACACTTACGCAATGAAGGGAATTTACTTTCTGAATCTGTTGAAGAGGCTTTGGAAATCGGTCGGCGGTGGAATATTCCGGTACAGCTTTCCCATCATAAGGCTGTAGGGCGTCCGAATTGGGGAAAAATCCATCACACGCTTCGAATGATGGAGGAAGCGCGTACTGAAGGAATCGATGTCTGCTGCGATGCGTATCCCTATACTGCTGCTTCTACAACAGTGACATCACTCTTGCCTCCATTTGCACTTGAAGGGGGGGTAGAGGAAACTTTACTGCGCCTTCAGAATACTGATGATCGTCAAAAGATGGCCAGAGAAATATGTCGGAAGGGATGCTCCTGGGAGAACTGGATTGCCGGAGCCGGGATGGAAAATATAGTACTAAGTGATTGCTCTGTGCGTCCCGAAGTCGAAGGGAAAAGCCTGCAGGAAATCGTCGATGTGTTTTACCCTGGGAGAGAGGTATTCGATGGACTCTTTGATTTTCTTGCAGACATTCAATGTCTCGCTAAAATGGTTGTTTTCGCAATGGATGAGAACGATGTCAAGACGGTCTTGGCACATCCACTCAGCTGCGTTGCCTCCGATTCTTGGGCTTCAACCCCGCAATCAGGCGGGAAGCCTCACCCCAGAGGGTACGGAACATTCCCTCGTTTTTTAAGACGGTACGTGCTTGACAGTGGGATATTGACCCTGCAGGATGGTATTCGGAAAATTACTTCCATGCCTGCATCTCGGCTGGGGCTTCAGGATAGAGGGTTGCTGCGAGAAGGTTTTCTTGCAGATATAACACTGTTTGATCCAGACAGGATTTGTGATTGTTCAACCTTTACAGATCCCCATCGCTTCCCCGAAGGGATTCCCTACGTGATCGTCAATGGTGAGATTGTTGTAAATGAAGGTCGCCTTACAAACAAACGTCCGGGGATGATTCTGCGCAAAGTGTAAACTGGAAGAGAAATTTATATTAATAGCAATGTCCCACAAAGAGAGTCTTTTCTGACACTGATCCGGGTAAAAAGGGACCGCTACGCAGTCCCTTTTTACCCGGATCAGTTTGTTTTTTCTGTGTATAAATTTACATTGAGGCAGTATACCTGTCAATGAAGGGTTGGAAATCAATTCTTACCTGGAATCAATTATGAATAGCGATTATTCTTTCTTCCTTTTTCAGTAAAAACCTCCTGGGGATCAGTCCCGTAGGAGGC
>JAQVSG010000068.1 GCA_028700655.1 Caldisericia bacterium | reverse complement strand
GGAACCACAATGAATTACATCAAGCGCGATATAGAAAATAGTATTACGAAACTCACTAAGGAATACGCTTGCATCCTGATTACCGGCCCAAGGCAAGTTGGTAAGACCACAGTGCTTAAGCATCTTATGGATTCCAATCGTGAATATGTAACGCTGGATGATTTGGATGAACGTCGCCTTGCTAAAAACGATCCTGCACTGTTTCTGCAATTGCATACTCTTCCCATTTTTATCGATGAAGTACAATATGCACCCCAGTTATTTTCTTATATCAAAATCGCAGTCGACAGCGGTGCGTCGGCAGGTGACTTCTGGTTGTCTGGCTCCCAAGCTTTTACTCTCATGGAACTTGCGCAGGAGTCCCTGGCCGGACGCGTGGCTATTTTGCATATGCCCTCTCTATCGCAGCACGAAATCCACGGTACTGGCAATTGCCAACCATTTGTTGTGGAACTTGATTCATTAAAAACCAGAAAGCAAATCAACACTCCGGCCGACATGACAGAAATATACCAGCGAATTTGGAAAGGTTCCATGCCGGGTTTAGTCAGCGGAAAGTACACAGATCGGGATATCTTTTACAGCAGCTACCTCCAAACCTATATTAACCGAGATGTCAGCGATCTGATAGCCCGTGTCGATAAACTCCAGTTTCAAGACTTTATTCGGGCTGCCACTTGCCGAATCGGGCAAATGCTGAATGTCCATGACATAGCGGTGGATGTTGGCGTGTCGGATGATACCGCAAAACGCTGGCTTGCGGTGCTGGAAAAATCAGACGTCATTTTTTACCTACGTCCTTATTTCAACAATCTGTTGAAGCGCGCGGTGAAAACGCCAAAATTGTACTTCTTTGACACTGGTCTAGTGGCCTTTCTTACCCGGTATACTTCGCCAGAGATTCTTTCCGCAGGTGCAATCAACGGTGCGATACTGGAAAATTACGTTGTTGCGGAAATTATGAAGACGTATCAAAACTGCGGCAAGGATTGTCTTCTATGGTATTATCGTGATAAAGACAGCAATGAAATCGATATGGTAATGGAAAGCAATGGAGAACTTCATCCCTTAGAAATCAAGCGCTCCGTCAACCCAGGGAGTGAATTGGTCAGCACTTTTCGGATTCTGGATAAAGGCACTGTGCCCAGAGGAAAAGGCGCAATTCTTTGTATGCGCCCCGAGTTGTCAGCGATCAATTCTGAAAATTTCATTGTTCCCGTCTGGATGATATAAGCACCATCGTATGATTCTTACCTATCTTTACGTTGGCATTCAACCCGATACACTATGTTCACCCTGTAATAGATTGAAAGTGTGTGAAAAAGTCTAGACAACCATTGTAATGTTTATCTTCGGAATCCCTCATCTGGACTCCATATCATTTTTCATGATTCGATCTGCACTCATGAACGTATGGAGATGTTTGCAGATCGTATTGAAGTGCTTCTTTGATAGGTTTAGGGAGAATATTACGTAAGGTTGAAATGAAGAGTCAGGAGTTATGTTCTTACTGGTTTTTTTGAAAAAAGGTTTGCTATTTCCTTGATGAACCGATAGTTCTCTCTGAGAGATAACACATTATCGGATGCAGCATACAAAAGATATTCGCAGGGTGCATTTTTTTTTGATTCATCAATTTCATGTAAAACTAGATCCGAAAATCGTGAAAAAACACATGCTTTTTCGCTATCGTCTCTCCCAAAAAGAATTAGGATTTTATCGTTTTCAATTGGAGTGTTATTCTTTGATAATTTTAAAGTCCATATTTTCGATTGAACAGAAGGGAATAATCTCGATATATCAAAAAAACTTCGTTCACGAGATTCACCTTGGATTGTTTCGTGAATTGACGTGTTTAAGTTGTCGATACTCAAGTGACCACAAACCTTATTTGAGATGCTGGACAGCTCCTCATCGGATTTCCAGATAGCTTTTCTTCTTTTATTTCGACATAGTATCTCTTGCACTGACTGTAAATATGGATGCCTCTTAAAAATACAATGAATATCATCGTCGCTTAGTAATGTAAAATTGTATCCGTTGCAAGATATTGAACCTTTAATTGCATTCGCTGAAAATATCGAATTAATGAAAACATCTTTATCGTTTGTAAACACCGATATTCTCTCTGAATCTATCTGAATACAACTATGATGGTTTTTCACACAATTGTCTCTATGTTCACAGCCTACCTTAGGGCATATTGCTTCTTTGGATACACATTCAAAAAAAGCTTCGACAAACAAAGCCTGCTCACACGACACAGCATGATGATTGTAAATCCACTGATTAATGGAGCTTTTTGCCCTAATAGCATTTTCAACAACGCTCAATGCATTTTTACGATATGCAGGTTGCATCAATCGACAATGTAATTCATCGTCGTTTATCCACACAGCACTCAAGGAAGACAAAAGCCTCTCAGTATCAATAAGAACATTATCATACCCTGCAAATGTCATGTCGCGGTTTAAGTAATCTAATTTGTCTACATCAATAATTTCTGAATTCAGTAGTCGTATCAAGCAATTTCGAATACCATATTTCTGACATAGATCTCGGTTACTCATATCAAAATGATAATATGTACAACCAATAATAGATCTAACTATCATGTCTAAATCAACAGGAGGAAAATGCTCTTTAAGTATCTCAGAGAAACATTCCAATACAATTAGAGAACTCATTTTTTCATGGGGTGATCCATACCCAACATTTCCTGATAAAAAATCACTATGAAAGAGTTCCTGACTACTAGAATCTTTGATATTCTCTTGATAAGCCTTTTGAACACATTGATGCAGCAAAATAGTTTTTGGTTTAAAATTCTCACCCATTGTATTGAAATCAAGTTGTCTTTCAAAGAATTTTTCGAATGTGTGAGAAAAAGGAGAATGTCCAATGTCATGTAACAAACACGCAACTAAAAATGAATGTTTGATTAACTCTTTATTTTGCACATGAATGTTTAAATCTGCTTCAATATTTTTAACGAAATAGTGAAATGCCTTTTTCCCTAAATGATACGTTCCTAAAGAATGTGAGAATCTATCGTGATGAGCAGATGGATACAGCACCCGCATACTGGTTTGTTCAATCCGGCGTAATCTTTGAAACAACGGATGATCAACTATGTTTTTAATATATGGTTCTTCTATTTTGATATACCCATGAATAGGGTCTCGAATAATCTTATCCGGCACTAAGTGCTACTTTCTGATCCAAATGCGAAGATTCGGTAAAAAAGTTTTTGAAAATGTTACTAAGCATTTCTGGGATAGAGAATTTTCTTTCAACATCTTCTTTGTTTTTAATTAGCCCTGAAAACATAATGTTGTTCGAATTGGAAGAAAATTTAAAATACTTAGGATAGGATTGTAGTGTGCTAAGAACATCTTTTGAAGATAATTCGAAAATGCAGTTTCCGTCCGTTTTTTCAAATGAGTATTCATACAATTTGATCATTTCGGCAATATTGGTCGTTACTTCTCCAATAATCTCTTTTTTGCTTTCTGCTTTTAGAATAAGGACATTTGCAATTAATTCTTCAGTTGGAATATAGTAACACATCTTTACTCCTTCGAAAACTAGGTTTGAAAATGATACGAAATTGGAGAGATTCAAACACTATCCAAAAAGGGGGGCAAAGAAAAGCAATAACATAAATCGCCAACAAGAATCTCTTGCAAAAAAATCCAAACTTCATATCAAAATCATTTAAATATAACGAGCTACCCTCTAAACCAAACAATAAATAAATCCCCCATCAGGAAAAAGGTGATAGAAATATAGTAACAGAATTTGTAAAGAGGGCAATAGCATATCCTGCCTCATCGTTATCTTGAAGTGAAAATGTTTTTTTGATCAAGTGATTGTTACGCACCACTTATCTTCAATTCCGGACCAATCTGACAACGGTCTCGGATGAAACTGACCATTGAAACGGATCAAATAATGTATTCCACTCAAATAGCTCCAGTCTTCAGGTATTTTAGATCCACTTCTTTTGAATAACAAACCCAGGAATACCTGAAGGAAGAGGACCTTCTGTTTTACGCTTCGGTTTCTTCCCGAAAAACTCACCATGTTTACATTATTTTTTGTGGCCCATTTTTCGATTGGAAAAAACATTTATCGTATGCTTTCTTCACACGGAGTAGCCTGCAAGAGATTCTGGGTTCTATACAACTTTCCTCTAACTCTTCGTTCACTGCGTATTGACACAAGCATTTCCGGGCAGCATAATGACATTATAACTTTATCCGCTTGATGAAGTATATAGTTAAATAGTTGTAAAGGAGGTGTCCCTGCACCTCGCTGTGAGCAAAGATAGCAATAAAACTCGCTTCAAGATAGACTATCCGTTTACAAAACCGTACTATGTTGAGCCGTCAATCCTGGAACTGGGTGCTCTTTAACAATGCCATCCAGAGCTATATCGCAGAAAGCGTAAGAAACATTCCTCGACTTTCAGAATACGCAAAAAAACTGAGGGTCATGCAGAAGGAGAAAATGATCCTAGGTGTGGATGTACTCACCAATTCGTTGATTTGCTTCTCTGACATTCTCATACGCATGCAAATATACTTCTTCGTATTTTAAGCTACGCCAAAACCTCCTGAAGAATTATCCTGAATTCAGGATAATCGTAGAAAGGACTGGGGAGTATGCGATTGAATCATGCTCTTCTTCTCTTCGATAGAGAGGGAAGCTTGGACAAGTTTTTTTTCAAACTCATTTTCTACCATGAGCTCTCCAGTTTTTGGGGTACACTTGAACCAATAGAAAGTACCATCTCCAACGAGTAAAATGTAACATTATACTGTTTTCCATCAGAAGCAGTTGTAAAGTAATTATTTACATCTGCTTCTTCTTTCAATTCCCCTTCAAGTAAAATTTTGGACACGTGTTGTCCAATATTCTGCTTTGAGGTGTCAAAAAGTTCTGCGATTTGGTTTTGGTTCATCCAAACCATGCCATCTTTAGTATAAAGCGAAACAGATGCTTTCCCATCCGGCATATTGTAAATGATAATGTTGTTTTTTTATGCCCATAAACACGAGCAAGATGACTTTAAAAATCCCAGCTTACTATGCCATAAGGCACAATAGATTTTTGTCTTGCTCCGGTTGAAGAATGGCATTTAGGTGCCATCTGTAGGGCTTGTATGAAATTGCCATCTAAATTCTAACCGAACTACTCTCCATTTGTCATCAGTGAATTGGAGAGTTGGAGAGTTAAGGGAGAATTGGAGAGTTGCAGAGAGATGGATAAATCCACATTCATTGTTTCAGAAGGTCCTGCGGTTTTTATGTGGGTTATCAAGCTAAATTACAGGGAGCGTTGCGTTTCTGTTTAACTGCCCCTCAACCCGACACACTATGTTCGCCCTGTAATAGACTGAAAGTGTGTGAAAAAGTCTAGACAACCATGAAATTTCATTTCTGGAAAACCATGACATTGAAAACTCAGCATGTTCCATCAAGACATCCTTGAATGCAAATCTCAATACCCATAGGTTTTCTATGGGTATTTGGCATTATTTTCAATAAAGACTTACATACTTACATACTACTTGAAGTAGTAGTAGTCCTTTTTAGCCTAACAACACATCGTGCAGATCTTTTATCACTTACGTTAGAGCAATACACTACACCAATCCTAACAAAACAGCTCTTATTTGATTCTTTTTCTGCACACTTTGCCTTTTTAGGTACGCTGGATCGCAGTTTTTTTAAAACTCTTCTTCTATGAGTTGTTCTCTTAAATGCTTCTGATGGATCAATTAATCTGGGGTTGCCTTTATAATCACCAACGACTACTTTCTGATTGTTTCTCATTGCTTCTCTGTATACTTCTCTTACAGCCTTTCTCAAACCTTGTAGAGACTGCCTTTCAAACTCGCCAAGTTTCATATAATGACTCACCTCTTCTCATTGTTCAAGCATTACATTATACAATGATTCGTTAAATATTGAAACTATTTCATCTTTTTTGCTGAATATTACTCTTGGGTCTTTGCATTCATTGTCAAAACATAAAACCGTATTACAAATGGGAAGATACCTTTCTATAACATTTCTTACGCTTCTTTGGTATCTTGCAATTATATGCTTCTTATCCACGTCATGGCCGCCTGATGCAACTCTTTGAGCCACTCTTTTAAGAGAAACTTCATAGCTGGATATCCAAAGAAAATACAAGATGACTTCCCAATTTGCATTTTGCATTTCAGAAATACTATTGATCAAAAAATCTGTAGAATCGGATAATGTTGTTTCGTAAATGAATGACTTTAAATTGCTTTGACAAGTTTCAAATCGTTTTCGTAATTCTTTGCCAGCAGAGATAGATATTGGATTTGAAATATTTTTTGCTTTCACAATCTCGTCATAGTTAAGTATCTGGTGTTGGCTGTATATAGACGATAAATGACTTTTCACAAAAGTTGTTTTTCCTGAACCATTTGGTCCTGCAACAATAACAAAAGAAGGTGGACAATCACAATGTTTCAATCCGTTTCCTCTCATATTTTTACCAAAATGCTTACTTTTTCGCTTTGCTTTTTAGCCTTGCTAGTATAGATGCACTTGAACTACTCATTATAGCCACTTCCCTATCTGTGATTGAACTTTCTTTGTGATGTTGAATACTTCTGCATATTCAAGGAGATGCCTGATGTTCTTTTTCGGATCTTTGATATAGCGCATGACTGCATTTGAAAATACTTCTTTTTCAAGTTTCCGTTCATAGCGCATCACATCACACAGCGTGCGATCTCTGTCAAATATTTTGATCTCAACTCCTTGGATCCTCACTATTGATACACCAACCTTCAACAATTTAGGTTCTTGATTGAAAGGCTGAACGATAGGATAGTCGATATCATATTGACTCTTCTCACTATCTCTATCCACAGCAATCTGCCAGGCTGTTTGAATCCTGTCTGTGTAATTAT
>JAQVSG010000067.1 GCA_028700655.1 Caldisericia bacterium | reverse complement strand
ACGACCTTGATCGTGTAAATTGAGATGGTTTGGGAAATCATTAATGTTGCTTATGATTTCACCAATCAGTTGTTCAAAATACACTTTCCGGTTGGGCAATTTTGCAATATGATGGTTTTTTAGCTTCAGAAGTATTGGAAATACCGTAACTGGCGAAGCACATGCAGAACCATAGAATCGGTCCTGAATGGGGGCATTGATAGAGGCATTGGTTTCATTCTGGATCTTTACCAATGTAGCAAACAACCTTCCTAGTTGGTAACCAACGGAGGGTTGTGTTTTATCTAGTTTCATTTTTATCTCCTTATGAATAGAACTAGGATGGAAACGATAGTAACGATTGATATATGCTTTCAATAATGCTGCTCTAACAGGTTTTACCCTATGTTCTGCATCACTTCGAATTCGATTAAGAGCCAATTGTATAAGAGAGGCTGGATAAGGGGTATTGGTAAGAATTGCTTTCACAAATTCGCCAGCTATATTTGGAGGGATATTTTTTGATTGATCTTGGGTAGCTATGTTTACTAGAATCCTCCATATAGAATAGTACTCAGGTTCGAAACTAGGTTTTGATATACTAAAATCATCAAAGAACTGAGTGATATTCTCAGCCAATTGGTTGATCGTGGTAGAAAACCAAAAACGAATTGATATCCTTGCAGCATTGGGCGCTAAACCGAGGACGTAGAAGTTTTGATCTTTTTCTGGCTTTATGAAACTACCGTTGTGGATAGATTCAACTACAGCTTTTATCTTCTGCGTATTTTTATCGGGGCTTTCTTTATCTGGTTCTTCAAAAAAAGAAGGAACATCTTCTTCAAATGGTGTAGATTCTTTTTGTGCCCAGAAAACCATAGACATATCCGCAATATGAATGCATTGTTTGCTAGATGACAAAAGTAAGTTCAGTGCCTTTGTATACCGCGAAGCCGCCTTTTTACTTATGGGAGCATTAACGCTTTGTTTTTTGTAGTAGGACTCAAAAGCATTAGCATTAAAGCTAACAATGCAGCCTCCAGAAACTTGTCCTCCCCATACCCCTTTGATAACTGGATGAGTCGTTTCAATTTGATCCGTTTCCCCTGTGATTAAGCATGTTGCCAAATTACCATCTTGTGGGGGAATCATTGTTTTTTGGAGTGCTTCCTTTACTATAGGATTTTGAAACACCATTTTGTATCTAGACGGAATAACTTGAAATGACACCTTTACATTCCCCTCAGAAAGAATATCACCGTATTCTGTATGTTCCAGCGCGGGTATAAAGTGATCAGAACTTTCCTTACCTTTTTGAAAAAACTTACGAACGGCTTCTATGTCGTTTTCGCTTGTTTCTCCTATCCACTGATCCAGAGAATCAAGCATGCTATCCAAATGCAAAGCACCTTTAGCTCCTAAACCAAATACGAATTTTGCATTATCCCAGAGTAGATTCCCATCTTTACCACTATTGGAATGCTTAACAGATTGATTTCCAATGTTGGGCAAATGAAATTCCCGCGAAATCATTTTTTTCCCATCTTTTTCTCTAAAATCTGCTATGTCTTGGATATTACCATCCGTATCCAGTACGATTGCAAAATCCAAACCACCTCGTATCCATCCATCTTCTGCAATTTCCCCGATACTGCTTTTACGTTCGTAATACTCATAGAGGGATTGTAAGATCATTCAATCACCTCAATTTCTCGCTTATCCGTGTTGATTGTGCCATCTGTCATGATAGCTCGGAAAAATTGTGGAATGGGGTTCTTTTTATCAGTAAAATTGATGTCATACAGCATAAAACCAAGATCAAGTGACTCATTAATGGGTTGTAGCAAATCGGAAGTTTGATTTACGAGTTTAAAACTACATGAGAATTCTCTGCATCCAAGATAAGGTTGATTAAAACACTGACCCTTACTGGCCCTTCTCTCAAACATCGCAGCATACTTAGCAGGGGATTCTTGCGCAGACCCAAATTTAACTTTTTCCTCTTCCCCAGACCAAATCTCTGCGTTGGAAGGGCTTATTGTACCTTCATTAGCAAGAAAGTCGAAGTATGCGTGTATTCGGTAGTGTACATCTTTTAACAACCGACCAGCGCGTTGCTGTCTCTCATCTTCAATAAACATTCCTAACAGAGGATTGTTAGTCATTTGTCTTGGGGAAGGTGAAGTTATCTTTTTATTAACTTCATTTCTTCGTACCGAAATCCACCGGATTGGATGCAATACTTCAATTTTGGTAATATTCCAGCGAATAGCAGGTTTCCAAAGTATAGATTCGAAGATAGCTCTTGCTGCTGATGGAGTTATGACGTCGTAACTCATTCGTTCCACTTTCATCTCGGGTCGAGTGAAGCATGCAAAATCTCCCCAAACCTCTAAACACCAGTTTTTCATAGATTTCTCCTTTCATTAAAAGATTAGTTCTTCTAATTCATTATCGATGATAAGTCCCACATCATCGGAATAATCAGAAGATTGTACAAGAGTATAAATACCTGGATATATCTCTTCAGTTAACCTCCTTTGTTGCATTTTATCAAATTCAAATTGGTATATGCTGACAGAATAACGTTGCAGTTTACGTAACAAAAAACGATCAGGACCAATTTTTCTTAAATCCTCAATCAGATCACCCCCTTTTTTATAGGGAACCAAAATAGTTTTGCGATTAAAATCGTTTATCATATTAAAATTTGAACTTGCAGTAGAAAAATAGATGCCAATATCATTGCGAGAAGGATTAAGGTGTTCGTAAATGGAATGCTTATCAAAGTTACCCATTCGCCAATACAAATCTTCAAAAAAATCTAAAAATAAGCTATGTTGAAGGACATCTTCATTAGGATGTGTTTTCAGTAATTTTGCCGTGGCCTCTGCAGCTTTCCTTAATATTCCTACGGGAGGAGGGTATGGAGATTTGAAGATTTTCATTGTCCCTACTTCCATTTTTCCCTCTCGATTGCATCTTCCAGCCGCTTGTGCTATCGAATCTAATCCTGAAAACTCCCTGTAAACTACTGGAAAATCAAAATCAACACCTGCTTCAACTAATTGTGTACTTACCACTCTGACTATTTGATGGTTCGATAGTTGTTTCTTAATCTTTTGTATGGTATTAGACCTATGGCTACTACACATATAGGTGGAAAGATGATATGTCTGATCAGGCATTAATTGGAATAATTCTCGACAGCTTCTTCTTGTAGAGACGATACATAGAACTTGATCGTAAGATGAAAGCTCCTTTGCAATATCGTCAAAAGATGTGGGTCTTTCAGCATTGGTTTGAATCTGAACATCTACCCTTCTTAGGTTGGAGTAAAGTTTATTAATATCCTCATTATCTCCCATGATCTCGTGCACATCCTCTAACCCAAAATTAAAATCTTCTGTTTTCTCAGCGGGACTAAATGCAGGTTGTGTAGCTGTAGAAATCACAAAACTAACTCCGTATCTCTTGACAAGAAGTTTCATGGTTTCAAGAATGGGTTGCATATATTCAATGGGGATCAATTGAGCTTCATCCAAAATGATGACTGCATTAGCGATATTGTGTAATTTCCGGCACCTACTAGATTTTGAAGCAAAAAGTGATTCGAAAAACTGAACATTGGTTGTAACAATTATAGGTGCATCCCAATTGTCAGAGGATATACGAAGTTGGGGAGTTGTTTCATCGTCAACGATGTTAGAATGATGTTCTACGACTTGGTCATAACCAAGTGCTTTTTGAAAGACCAATGCATTTTGTTCGATAATACTTGTATATGGAACAACATATATGACTCGATCTAGATTGTGTTTTATGGCATGTTTGAGCGCAAAAGCTAAGCTTGAAAGAGTTTTTCCGCCACCTGTTGGAACCGTTAGAGAGAAAAATCCTTGGGGTAGCTCTGAAGCCTGTAAACACTTATTCAAAACATCAGCACGAATGGAATTTACTTTGGTTTTTGGAGAATCATTCTGTAGATTCAGAATGTGATTTGTCAACCGTTCGTCAAGGATAGAAAGGGGTTGATATTGATTTCGTAAGAGTGACTTTGAGGGGTTCATATAGTGTTCAGTGTCTAAAAAGTCAGCATCCACTAAACAAGAATACAACATTCGTATCCATAGAGATGCATCTAAACCCTTGGAGAACTTCCAAGGGGGTGATTTAATATCTATTTTATCAAATAATTTGAGAATATTTTGATCAAGTTGATTTATATCCGTTTCCAGACTGAGTTGGTATTCCAACGAACGTAGTCCGGTGAATTCGCTGCTAAAATCTTGAAGACCTACGTGATGACCTGCAATACAATACGATAAAATAGTTGCTATCATTTTAGAAAACTTTTTGTTTGAAACAACGGCACCATGTATTGCATGAGGAGTTGTTCCTATTTTGTTTTCAAGATGAGCTTCTTCATTGTATCCGTATCCACTTTTTAATCGAATATATTCTTGCCAGGTAGGACTACTTTTTCCGACATCATGAAGTAAACCCAAAGCTTCTCCCCATTCTGAAGAATGGAACTTCTTTGCGAACATAGAAGATAATTCTGCTGTTTTTCTCAAATGATCATCAAGAAGTTGAGGAGTTTTCCACCTATCATCCTCATTCTTGCATACATGAGCAATAACTTCAAGTTTCATTTACATCAATTCTCTTGTCATATTTCATCA
This sequence comes from Caldisericia bacterium, assembly GCA_028700655.1. GTDB lineage: Bacteria > Caldisericota > Caldisericia > UBA6126 > UBA6126 > JAGLCW01. Next base: position 2,429 of record JAQVSG010000067.1, on the reverse strand, counting down.
TCCTCTGATTTCTATTCTTGACAAACACAAATTTAGTTGGATGGCAAGAATTCTCATATATACCTACTTTTCACTATTTTTGTTTTTGCTTTCACTAAAACTATACAACAACAGAGTGCCAAATTATGTCCCTGGATGATTTTTTTTGTAGAGATTCATCATTTTGGTGATTTCTGATTGGATTTCTTTCTGCAACGATAAGGGTTGGAGTACTTTTGCATGATAACTATGTTGCAAAACCCATTCTTTGATTTCTTGTTGATTTGCATTGAGTTCGAGAATAATGCTTTTATCGGTCTGTTCTTGGATGGTTTGTGAGCAATGCCATTTGCGTTCGCGAATGTAGGGGGCTGCGATTGGGTCAAACCATATGGTACATTGGCACGATCCGCCTTTGCGAATATGCAACGAACTTTTGCAATAGTCTTGAGGATTGAAATCTTCAAGCTTTTTAAATGATTTACAAAGCATTTTGATCTTTAAAATTCTGTCCAGGGCGAAATCTCGTACTTCTTGTCTTGTATGACAGTACCCACAGAAGTACCAGATTCCATCTTTGTTGTATAAATGATATGGATCCACCTCTCGTTCCGATTCCGAGTGATTTGACATTGTATAATAATGAATCCACACGGTTTTTTGATTAGTAATGGATTTCATCAAAATAGAAAAACTATTGTGAATATCCTTTTTTATTTGGACTGGATTGGGATTTAGGGAAAGGATGGTATGGTAGTGTTCGGATGGTACTGTGATATAGTCGGAGAAAATTGCATTTAGTTTCTTTTCTATGCTTTGGAAAGTATTTTCTAGAGGGGTTCCATGGAACTGTTTTACTGTGGAGGTAACCATCAATAGCTGGATGAGCTCTTTTTCAGACAGGTTGGGCAACTGAAAACTCCAGTCGTGCAAAAGATGATACCCTTTGTATTGCGGTGAATACTCAATGGGAGCATCAAATTCATCTCGCATAACCTGTATAGAACGTTTAATTGTTCTTACGCTAACCTCACAGTCAGTTGCCAATTTTTCCAAGGAAGGAAAGCCTTTACCTTGCAAAGATAGAGAGATCCTAAAATACCGATTCAAAACATTTTTTTGCATACATACTCCCAAGTTTATCTCTCTATAAATCATAGATAATTTGAATACATATTGCAAATCATAACCTACTTTTTTCCTAGTTTGAGTTTGCATATCTTGAAGCAACCTATCCGATATCATCAGTTTTTTTAGTTTATACAAACCTGTTTTTTTTCACACCAGACAAGGAGAGGGTGCAAGGATCATTGTCAACAATCGCGTAGTAAACTCGAGTTAAATCAATCAGATTGTTTACGATGGAAACAACTTGTGATAGAATAGGATTGAAACAATTCCACTTTCGCAAGGTCAAAGGGCTAGTTGTAAATGGTACAGAAGTACGATGTTTCGAGAACGCATTGTATTTCTGCCTTAAATTGTAACTAGCCCGACCTTCAACAATCACATCCAAAGAATTTTCCACGCACCCACACGAGGAGAGAACAGAGCAGTTATGAAACAAGCTGTTTCATTGTTCTATGCACATCAGTATATATACCAATTTGAGAATCATGTGGTCAATTTGAACGAAAGAGTTGCCCAAAGAAATGACACTCAGCTGGTCCAAAGACGACATCAAGGAAATGCACACATGCCAATGGTGGAGAGATACTCTCGAAAAATCAAAGATAATCAATCTTGAATTCATATCTGAATTGGAATGCTTTGACCAAGCCTGGAATGATTGGATCTATAGCACCGGTGATTTCAGGGATACAGCAAAAGCGACAAACCTGCCATCGAAGCCGGTGCCGGCAAATACCTAAACTTCGTTTCCATGATAGGACAGAAGAAATAGAAGGATAACTGCAAATCATCTCAACCACTGTAAGGTAACAATGATAACGATCCTTGCTGGGAAAAAATAGAATAGAAAATTTGAAGAATTTAAAAATAGAATTAAAATGAAATACTGATCAATGTGTAAGTACTCTGTTCAGTTGAGCCGAGCACTTTTTTATTCAGGATGTAGTCACTGTTTGATTCTCTGGTAAGAATTAGTTAAGGATTTTTAAAGGTTGAGAATGAAAAATGTAAGGTTAAGATATTTTTGGATTTTCTTTACAGTTATTGTTATTTTGTCAATTGGAGTTTTCATAGTAGTATACAACAATTCATCTATCGCCTGTGATAAATATGCTAAACAAATGTATGCCATTGATTTTGACATCCAGGAAGACGAAGATATCAATACTTACATTCTTGATAACTTTATGTCTACCTATACAGAAGCACTACAAAGATGCAATGAAAAGACGGATATTAGCTATAGAAGTCTTTACAAAATGGTATATGATACTCGTAGTGAAATGATCAAAAGAAGTAATGGTTTACGCAAGGTACCC
>JAQVSG010000066.1 GCA_028700655.1 Caldisericia bacterium | reverse complement strand
TAACCGATGCTTCAGGAGTGCCTCAAGTTTTGTATCAATATGATCTACGTACATCTCTTTTTACCTCCATCAATGCCAACAACATTCGCAATCCCTTTACCAGCCTAGGAGAAGAAGGAGCTATAACAGACTCACTTACCCTGACAACCAATGTGGATTGGACTTTATCTAGAGGAAAAATGACACTAATTTCAGAGATTTACGATGAAACGATGAGTACAGATAGAGAAAAATTGGCTAAAGAGTTATGTAAAAAGCGTTTGGAAAAATTTGAAAACATTAAATCAGATTACCAGGCTTTCCTTTCCTTTGATTGTAGCTGTTTTGTTGCCAATGGAAGAGAATTATCAGATCATGACAAAGAAACACTAAAAAAAGAATACATGGATAAAGGTGCAACTGAAGAACAAGCTGATCAGTATATTCAAGCTACACAAACGCAGATAAGCATGTGCTGTCATGAAAAAGGTAAATATGCCACTTTATATACACCAAAACAATCAGATGGTGCTGTTCCTGGGACTGGTCCAGTAAGGGAAGGAGAAAATCTAGATAAAACCGTAAGCATATTACATTGTAAGGATGAGAATAATAAAGGCATAGATGCACGCTATATTGGTTCAAGAAATGGCATAATTGGCTACTGGACTACTTTTGAGAACTTTATTCCAGTTGCTCCTTAAACAAATTACTACATGGAGGAGGAAACTATGAAAAAACAAACACAATCCTTATTCATTTTTCGAATATCATTCATCTTTATTACACTTTTCCTGCTTATCGGTTCTAGCTTTTTGTTCTTATCTGAAAAAGAAAAAAAGGTTCAACGGTATTCTGTTTTTTATAGACCCACTTTTAACGAAGTTGGCAATCCTGATACAAGATATTTGTATAAGCAAAAAAGTATACTTAACGACCTTACTCTAATCTGGTATGGTATTGATGATCGTTGGGTTTTACCACCACCAGGTGAATATCTTTCACTTTCTGAAATCCCCTACCTTTCCCAAACGGAGATCTACCCAAAAGATTTAAAAGGAGTTTGGGAAAATAGAAAGAATACGTATTGGGATCGGAGAAGTAATTCAAAACCTGTTCCTGTCTCTAAAGAAAGAGGATCCTCATGAAGTTACAAAAATGGATTGTTACCACTTTTTGCTTGATTGGTATTATGACTTCGTTCCTCTTTATGTTGTATGGGTATCATCAGTATGATTTCTGGAAATCCCAATCGAAAGGATTATGCATCCATTTATTCGAATACTACGATGCAAAGGGTGATTATTTGGCAACTCGAGTTGCCAAAGAACCATTAGAGAATAGTAATGATCGCCATGAAGTTGCTTATCATTGTTTGGTGAAACAAGACAACGAGCGACGTTATCTTACGATAGCCTCGTTTCGATGGAATCTGTTGGATCTTCCCGAAGAAACATATACAATGAAGGAAAAATGGACACCCACTGGTATCGAATATGACATTAAAGATATATGTGTAAAACTGAAACAAACACAGTTCTTTGCCAATATATCCAGAACAAGCCAAACAGAACCAGAAGACTGATACATGCTCCAGGTGGCTTGTAATGAAGTAGAAAGGATATGAGTGATGAAGAAGATACGCTGGATAAGTTGGTTTCTTGTTTTATGTATTGTTGTGATGGCAGGTGTTGTGTTTTATCAACAGTATTCAATTCATACGTATGAAAACTTGTTGAAAGATGATATTCTTGTTGTCACTGTGTATGATTCAGCAGGAAATCTGCTGTCTGTTGATTATGCAAAATCGAAAAAAAGAAATCCGCTCAAAGGCGCAGGCTGGACTCAAGATTTAAGAACAGGAGAGATTCTCGAAATAGACCAGAAAGAAGAAGAACGTAGAGAACATGAAAAAAACATTACCATCTACACCCCGGTTTTTGTAATTGATGACTCTGGAGAAAATCCTGTCTTTATAACTCCTTTTAAAGAATCCTTTGATATAACTCTTCCTACAAATTCTGTCACTTTAAAAGAACTGCCTGATCTTGCTGATGTGATGCGTAATAATGTCAAGAAGTTTCTTGTGAAAAAACCTTAAGTTTTTCGCTTGACACCTTGCATTGTGTTCCATGAAAGGATAAAAAAACAAACAACTTGCTAATAAACAACAAAACAGGTGTATGCAATCAGCACATAGTTTAACCGATGGAATCGATATGAGCAGCAATCTGTATTCTTGGAGTTTTTCTATCAAGGTTGAAGAAGAATCCTAAGTTTAGTATACAGTGGGAAGGTGCTTATCCTTCCCGCTGTTAGAAAATGAGCAATGAGGTGGTATTTGAATCAAACGATTAATTTGTATGAATTTGATATCGTTGAAAAAGTATTTTCTCCTGCCTGCCAGATCAATTTATTTACAAGAAAAGTCTACAATCTTTATGGGATTGAAATTCCTTTTCAGCTAGGGATGCAAGAAAGTTAGAAGAAAGTCCAGATCATGGTTTTGTAAATCGATTAACCCAGGATGAATATGATGGATGTAGAAAGTATGCAGGTGGCTAATGAAGAGTGAGTTATCATTTCGAAAGAAGTTCTGGATTGTTTTATTTGTGTTGGTTTTGCAGTTTCAAAACCCTATTTACATCTCTGCCCAGTACAATCCACATAAAATGAGTCATCATGTTGTGGAATCATTTGGTTCTACAACATTGCTTGGAATGGTTGTCCCGCTTCATCAAATTGAAAAAGAATGGAATTATCACGTAGATGGGATCTATTATCTGGTAGACCATATTAGTGATTCGACATATAGAATTCTTCTCCCTAATGAATATGGATACCTGCGTTGGAAGTATTTGACACAAAAACTAGACATCCCCAATAGTGGTTTAACCTTGCATATTGTTGATCATCATTCTCACTTTGCAGGACGAGGCCGGGGAAGTACATTTGAACAGAAGCAACAAAGCTTGGTTGAACAAATATCTGACCGTCTTGACCAATCAACAAGTACACTGCATATAGCAGAAACAAAAGTAACCATTGATCAATCACGCCATCAACATGAAATGCAAGTTACCTATCACATCAACTGGGAAACTCTTCCTAATACAGAGACTCTTGCGCGACTGAAATATAGTCTGTTTCTTGTTGCTGACGAAATATACATGGAACAACACTATTGTATGCCAGAACAAACTCTGGAGAATGTTGCCTATACCCTTATTCCATTCGAAGGAGATGATCTGGAAACATTTGATGGAAGTGGATTCTTGCTAGACTCTCCCGACCACAAAATCCATTCTGAAAATCCTATAGGGACACTAACTACCGTACCTTTTATACTCCCAGAGATTCCTGGAAATCGCAACAATGGTTGGTCATTACACTTGATGATTGAGGATCCAGAAAACCTTGGCAAAGAGATTTTTTCCAGCAAAATAAGACTCAACAACATGTAAACTTACTGCATTCAAGGTCTGTCTAGGTTTTCTCTTGCGATGAACGTAGACAGACCTTTTCTTGTAGGTCTAAGAAGATATCTATTAAAGAATTCTTGTATTCGGTGAAATGTAGGTTTCATATGATAAAAAAATTATCAATATTGTCCCAGGGAAAAATAGTAGCAACATTGTGTTGTGTGATAATTGTTCTTTTCTCTTCTTGTGGACGACAATTAGAAAGCAATAAGGTGAATGAAAGAATCTCCAATACAACCGATACTGAACTGCGTTTGCCAGGGTATACACCTGAAGAAAGCGAATACATTTCACGATTGATAATGAATTGGAACGAGATTGAAAAGGAAATGGGAAATTTGGCTTTTTCCTTGTATAACAGGGAATTTAGTAACTCCGACGGAAACCAACAAACATCGGATAGAATTTTGCTTTTAACCAAATTGTTTGATGAAAAGAATCACTTTGTTGTTCCTTCAACTTGTACGGAAATTCAAAAGGTCTATATTAAAGGAGTAGATGAATACAAAAGACAAATTAGTGGTATTTCCAGTGCTAATGAATCTTCAGATGAGGTAGCAATCAATAGTTTTTTGGAGGATATTGCTGAAGAAGATAAGTATCTAGAATTGCTACCAATGAAAATGGAGGAGATAAAATCATTAAATTAAGGATTTTTGACGAAAGTATTTTTGACTTTTCAGGTGAACGAATTGAAGATGCCTATTTGGAAGTTTGAGGTGAAAAATGAAAAGTGCTCATAAAAAAATGGTGAATTCCGTTCTTTATGTTGGTTGTTTATGTGTTGTTTTGTTTGCTGTACCATTCGCAGGTTGTACGCCACTAAACAATCAATCAAACAGTCAGAAAAACCATGGATTGGTAGAAATATGTGTTTCTTCGCAAATAGCTCCCCATAAAACACCATTCTTGTTAAACAAACTATCTCAGGAATCCCCTGCAATTGACACAATATCGTATGATTGTATTTCTCTGAGTTCAAGTCTGCCCTTTTTTACACCATACGTCTATGGATACAATCACTATGAAAAAGTGTATGCTTCCATGAATATTCAAAGAGAGGGTATCCCTAGAACCCTTTATCAAAGGCAAACCAACATTCTTGGGATTCCAAAAGATGCAGATGGCAATGTAGATTGGGAGCTGTGGGTGAAAGAAGCCAAGGAAATCATGGCAGAAGTGGATGTTCCACAGAATATTAGAATGGATTCTTTTTCACTATCCATCGACAAAGGATTCATACAAGGAAAGTGTACGCTTCATTGGACAGGTGAAATGTCCCAAGACGATATACAAAATCTACGGTATAGTCTCTTTTTAAAAGCTGATCGTATCTATCTTTATGAATTCAACGATGAGCATTGTTTTGCAGACAATCTAGCATACGATCTAGTTCCATTAAAGGGAGATATCAAAGAAGAATACGATGGAATTGGATTTTCTTTGTTTTCCTCTTCGGATGAATATCCAACCAAAGAGAATCCCTACATCACGCTCTCTACTGAACCGTTCTCAATTCCTATTATTGAAGGCTTTACAGAAGAACAGCAGCCCAATTGGAGCCTGCACCTGATTCTAAACGATGGAACCAATTTGAGTAAAAACCTGTATTCCTGGAGTTTTCCTATCAAGGAGGAAGAAAATCAGTAAGGGGATGAAAATGAAATCTGTATCAGTTACTCTTACCGGTGCCTTTTCATATACGGGTCGATATATTGGTCAAGAGCTATTGAGAAGAAAGATTCCTTTTCAATCCTTGACCAATCATCCAAGGCCTTCTGTATTTCCTTCTGCTTCCATCCCCGTTGCTCCGTTGCAATTTCAAGATGCACCTTCTCTAATTGCTACTTTGCGAAAGAGCACTATTCTTGTGAATACGTATTGGATTCGGTATCCAGCAAAAGGAATCACGCATGAAACAGCGGTACAAAATATTGGGTTTTTAGTGCAGTGTGCAAAGCAAGCAGGAATCCAGAAAATCATTCACATCAGTGTTTCCAATCCTTCCATAGACAGCCAACTTTCGTATTTTAAAGGCAAAGCAGAAGCCGAAGAAATCGTTCAACAAAGTGGCATCCCCTATACCATTCTCAGGCCTACGTTGGTATTTGGAAAAGAGGATGTTTTACTTCACAACATTGCTTGGCTTTTGCGACATTTTCCTTTTTTTATGTTTCCGTCTCCATCAACTTGCTTGATACAACCCATTTCGGCAGAAGAGGTAGGCTATATTGCTGTTGAATCAATCCAGTCCTATACAAATCAAGTAGTTGATGTAGCAGGACCTGAAGTTCTTTCCATGAAAGATATGGTCCAAAAAATTGGACATGCCTGTGGATATCCAAGACCGATGTATTCGACATCCCTGGGGATAACTATGGGGGCAGTACGAATTCTAAATACGTTTTTACGAGATCGCATTATTACGGAGGAAGAAATTCTTGGTTTGCTAACGAATCATTTAGTGTCTTCTCAACCTTCCTTGGGTCGAGTTTCTTTTACGGGTTGGCTCATGCAAGAAGGTTCTTCTTTATGTTCTCAATATATCAATGACTACAAACGTTTTTTTGGACAAAAGAATTGAAAAATGGTGATAATACATTCTTTTGCAATCTTTTTATTGACAATGCAGTCGCATTATCATACAAACAATACCAAGCGATTTTATAATACCTATGGAAGGTTTGAATGCACATATATGAGATATTCTATTTTGTAAGCGTCGGTTTCATTCTATTGTATTGTTTAACATCCTTTGGAAGGAAGAACATTACGTGGGGCCTTATAAACACCATAGTTTTTCGGTTGATATATACTAGAATCTACTTCATCATGGCTATTGTGATTATCACAAAAATGTTCACAGACATACTTCTCCCAGTTAAAATACCCGATACCATTTTTTTGTATGCATCTCTTGCAGCTGCTTTAGGGTTTCTGTATGTGGAGGTTGTAAACAATAAGTTTCAAATGGTTTTTTGGTATTCTTCAAAAAAAGAATGCCAAGAATATATGCATTTGCTTTTAAAAAAACTTCATCTGCCTGATTCAGCACTGGAATACACCAGAGAAACCACTCAGTTTCTCTCTTTCACAAAGGATATTTATGTAATACGCAATGAAGAGGGTCAATCTTTGGTGAAAGTGTCACACGATAGTACTTTTACGCATATTACGAAAAATACTGTTTTGCATGTCCATATATCCAAAAATATAGCATCGAGCACAGAAAAGTATCATTCCTTGCGACAAATCTGTTACTCAACCTACAGAGAGGTACGCAAGAAGAAACCATTGCTTACTTTTGGTATTCTTTTTGCTGCTCTATTGATTTTATTTCTGCTACCACTCATTCTCATCCACTATTTTGATTATTCACCTTCAGATCCCCTTCTTTTTGTGTACACTGTAGGTTTTTCAATATCCTTCCTATACTACACAAATTAGAATTTGGGATGGATAATAGGATAGTTCCAAAATAGTATACAAAGCAGCAAAAGAGAAGTTTTCGTGAAGTATCATTACTGGGATTTCTGGCGAAAGTATTTTGTTAAAAAGTTAGAACAAGGAGAACTTATGAATAAAAGATCAATCTTTCTTTTAGAGTGTATCGAAGTCCTTTGTATCGTCGTTTTTCTACTGTCTATTTTTATTCTTATACCAATTCCAAATTTGTAC
>JAQVSG010000065.1 GCA_028700655.1 Caldisericia bacterium | reverse complement strand
AGATAGTATTTGCCAGTCTCTTCATCAAATTCTAGGTTGAGAAGTTTGACAGAGAGATCCAGGTTTTGTTGGCCTGTCCGCTTGGGTTCTAGTTTAATGTTAATGAGGCGGCGTGCAAAGGAATCACATTCGTTGGCAGTAAGTTCAAGGAGAATGGGAATACTTTGTACTACTTTGACATCGGTGATCACTTCTGCATAGATAACAAAGCGCAGAGTAGAATCTGGTTCCATGGTACCAATGGTAAAAGTTTGATGTTGGCCTTGTCCCACAGCTCGATAGTTGTCGCATCCTGCATAGGAAAGAGCAGGAGGTAAATCAAGGTCTAGCTTGACATCGGTAGCTTGTCCGCCGAGGTTGCGCAAGGTAACATTGAGATACACCAGGTCGCCGTAGTAATAATTGGGTTTGTTGGGGGTGGTTTCTAGGAATAAGCTGGGACAAGGAGGAGTTGTATCAATATGAAGAAGATCAATATACAGGTGAGTATTTGCAGTGGCATGTTCAGCACAGCTTGCATCAAAAGAAACGGTTACGGTTGTATCGGCAGGAACATTCTCAATCACTTCTGTAAAGACAGGAAACGCAATGCTACCACCGGCTGGAATTCCCCCTGCTTGAAACAGTCGGCTATTGTTTGGGGCGGGAGTAGAAGCAATGAGTTGGTCATCAAGAAATTGTAGCTGGGGTGGAAGTGTGACGAGTACTTCGCAAGAATGCGCATACTCATCGCCTATGTTGGCCAATGTAATGGTAAGAATAGGCTGAGTTCCTTCTGTGTAGGAAGAAGCATTGGCAATAGCAGTAATATCTAGAATGGGTTTGGGAAGGTCTAACTTCACAACAAAAGCATCCCTGTTGCCATTAGATGTCTTGTCATAGCCAGGTGCTGAAGATCCTCCGATGGTTTGATCCATGGGGAAATCGGTGCTATAAGTAGTCCCTGTTACATAGGCGTTGCCAACCTCATCAACGGCAATAGAATTTCCAATATCCCAAACACTTCCTCCCAGATAGGTAGCATACAGAAGCTCGGTACCGGAATGATTGAGCATCACAACAAAAACATCCACGTCATTATTGTATGACTTATCATAGCCAGGTGCTGATACCCCTCCGATGGTTTGATCCATGGGAAAGTCGCTGCTTCTAGTCTCCCCTGAAACATAGGTATTGCCACCCTCGTCAATGGCAATAGCACGTCCACGATCCACATCAGTTCCTCCCAGATAGGTAGCATAGAGAAGCTCAGTACCCGAAGAATTAAGCTTCACAATAAAAGCATCAGGGCCACCATTGTATGTCTTGTCATAGCCAGGTGCTGAAGCTCCTCCGATGGTTTGATCCATGGGAAAATCGCTGCCTCTAGTCTCCCCTGTTACATAGGTATTACCGCCCTCGTCAACAGCAATAGCAATCCCATAATCGTAATCACTTCCTCCCAGATAGGTAGCATACAGAAGCTCGGTACCAGAAGGATTGAGCTTCACAACAAAAACATCCACGTCATTATTGTATGTCTTGTCATAGCCAGGTGCTGAAGCTCCTCCGATGGTTTGATCCATAAGAAAATCGTTGCTATAAGTACTCCCTGTTACATAGACATTGCCACTCTCATCAATGGCAATAGAATTTCCATAATCGGAATTAGTTCCACCCAGATAGGTAGCATACAGAAGCTCGGTGCCGGAAGGATTGAGCTTCACAACAAAAGCATCCCTGTTGCCATTAGATGTCTTGTCATAGCCAGGTGCTGAAGGGCCTCCGATGGTTTGATCCATGGGGAAATCGGTGTTAGAAGTAGTCCCTGTTACATAGGCATTGCCACCCTCGTCAACGGCAATAGAATTTCCAGAATCGTGACTAGTTCCACCCAGATAGGTAGCATACAGAAGCTCGGTGCCGGAAGGATTGAGCTTCACAACAAAAGCATCGTATCCGTAACCACCATTGTATGTCTTGTCATAGCCAGGTGCTGAAGGGCCTCCGATGGTTTGATCCATGGGGAAATCGGTGCTAGAAGTAGTCCCTGTTACATAGGCATTGCCACCCTCGTCAACGGCAATAGAATTTCCATAATCCTCAAAAGTTCCTCCTAGATAGGTAACATACAGAAGCTCAGTACCCGAAGGATTGAGCTTCACAACAAAAGCATCAAGTCCACCATTGTATGTCTTTTCATAGCCAGGTGCTGAAGGGCCTCCGATGGTTTGATCCATGGGGAAATCGGTGCTATAAGTACTCCCTGTTACATAGACATTGCCACCCTCGTCAATGGCAATAGAATTTCCATCATCCCAATTCGTTCCTCCCAGATAGGTACTGTAAACAAGTGGATCAATCACAATAGTTTCATCCGTAGAAAGATTGTTTTTTACATCGAAAGAAAATATGTCGTTTTGTACTTGAAAGGAAGCCTCAAGGGTTGAAAGTGAATCTTGACCATAGACGAAAAGATGATCGTCTTTAAGATTTCCTAGTAAGGTACGAAGTTCTAAACTCTGTTCATTGGATAACAAATCAGCCCCTGCTACTTGTACTTGTACATCTTGGATATCTGCCCCGGCGTGTACATAGTATTCGTATTTTATTCCTTGGGGAGTGAAGAAGTAGGATAGGTCGATGTTGTCCCAAACATTGGTATAGTTCACTTGGGTGTAGTTGTTGCAATGAATACCCCAGTGCTCTGGGTCATTGCCAATAAAATAGTTATTATAGTGGGAAAGAAGGGTTTTTCCTTGTATTGTAGGTGTTTGTGCATTCACAAAAGAAAGCTTGATTGTTTGTGTCTCTATTACAGAAGGTAAAGCAAATTTATCAAATCTTTTTACAAGCTGATAATATACAGCCTCTTGGGTAAAAGCAACTTTTCCAAAGTCGGTATTTCCCACAAAGAGAACTTCTTCAGGCCACTGTCCTTTGTTTTCCGTAAAAAAGTTACTGGAAGACTGCAAAACTTGGTTGGCTTGTTCAAGGGTTACAGGAGAGTCATTGTTGGAAGTCAAACTTTCTTCTGCAGATACAGGAAAACTTGAAAAAACAAACAATGTTGCAATCAAACAAATTGATAAAAACAAAGAAAAACACTTACGTGTCATACGACACCACCTTTTATTAATTTTCTTTTACTATAGCGAGGCAATGCTTAAAAACCTCGATAAACCAGCTTTTCCACAGATACTAAATGATATTTCTGTGGTACATAGTATGAAAAAAGAGGCTCTTCGCATTTTCATTTGGGTAAACCCTTATAATTGTTTAACATAATAACACAATATTATACCTTTTTGAGAATTATTCAAGATTTTTGGCATGGCTGCCCCAAAGAAGCAGCTTTGGTTCTACTCAACTGGATAGTCAAGGTAAAAAAGAGCCAACTGGGGCCACTCATACAAGTAGCTGCTATGATTATGAGACACTTATGACTCTTCGATGCAAAATAGGAGGCTTTGGTTTTCTGTTGTGAAATAAAGTTTGGGGCTGAGGGATCCAACGAGATTGTGTGCATACCTATAGGCTGTTTCTATATTTTTTAGTTCCCATCGAATTTGACCATCAGAAGATAAGGAGCATAGACTATCTTTATTCTTGGGAGAAACAGTACCCACATACAAATTCCCATTTGAATCAAAGGTTACTGGAGTATGAATAGCGTGTTCAAAAAAATGGTTCCATAAAACAGATCCATCTTTCGATACACAGGTAAGCACATGGTGTTCTGATTCTGGGATGGATTCGTCATGATTCATATAATACGAATCTACATTAAAAGCATAGACAATATTTCCATTGGGTACTACCGAATACTGGATATCAAACAATCCAGGCTTCTCCTCTGTACGCTCCCAAAGTTCTTCTCCATCTGTATTAAATGCCTTAATAATTTTTGGTTGGACGCGTTTGTCAGTGTACCATTCCTCCCATGTTGCATTTTTGCTTTCGAAATTCAAAGTAGAAGTAGAAAGGGCCACCAAAATAGTATCCTGGATATAGCCATCTTTGGGGGTAAAACCATCGATTTAGCAAAGCCCTTTTTCTTCCAGCGAACTTCCCCAGCTGGGTCCAAGGAATACAGGTAACCATTTTTCCCAATGAAATATATATTACCTTCTTCATCAACTGTAGGAGAATGGACAGCTTCTAATGTGCGTTCGTAATCCTCTGGCCAATGATAGGTCCAAGATTGCACAGGATGTTCAATGCCAGGGAAATCAAAATCAATGGGAGTGAAGGGAGTATAAGGGCCCTTGTCTGTGTGCAATATAGGGTACATGGCAGAATCCAATACTCGATTACACCCACTAAAGGAACAAGCCAAAACAAACAGCGCAAGTCCTACAACCACCATCTTATTTCTCATCATACAATAATTCCCCCATGCAAATAAAATTCAGTACAAAAATCAATTTTCACCATCGTCTATTTCACAATAGCCAATATGTATTGTAGTTATATTTCTATTGCAAAGCAATTGCAAACAGTACTTTGAGAAACATATGAGCTAAACTTACCATTAGACTTGATTTTAGACTTTTAATGGATACTATATACCCTATATGTATATATGTAAGGAGTATATTATCCATGCCAAAAAAGAAAGACCAGGATAATGCACTAGATAAAGCCAAGAAGGTTATTCGCCAGGGTGGTGGAATCATTAAAACATACGATGCACTTCAGGCTGGAATACATCCTAGAACCCTTTATCAGCTGAGAGATGCAGGGGATATTGAACAGATTTCCAGAGGTATTTATCAGCTAAGTGATATTGAAACCATTTCCAATATTGATTTTGTAATCGTTGCTACAAGAATCCCCAATTCTGTTATTTGTCTCATCTCAGCACTATCTTTTCACGAGATAACAACCCAGATCCCCCACAAAGTCTCTGTAGCAATACAAAAGGACAGTAAGCCAGCAGCAATCGATTTTCCACCCGTGCAATTTCACAAATTCTCTAAAGAATCTTTTCAGGCTGGAATCGAAAAATATCAAATGGATGGAGTTGAAGTCAAAGTATACAATCCTGAAAAAACATTGGCAGACTGTTTCAAGTTCCGTAACAAAATTGGAATGGATATAGTCCTAGAGGCACTGAAGCTTTACAAAACAAGAAAGAAATTCGACGGTAAAAAGATTCTTGAATATGCCAAAATATGTAGAGTTGATAGAATCATTCGTCCGTATCTGGAGGCAACACTCTGAAATCTATTCAAAACATAACTTCTTCTGTGAAACAAAGGCTACTGAATCGGTCAAAAATTGACAAACGACCGTTTAATGAGCTACTTCAATATTATGCTATGGAACGTTTTTTATATCGTCTCTCACTATCACCCTATTCAGGGCACTATATTCTGAAAGGGGCACTCATGCTTCGGGTTTGGAATTCATCGGAGTTCAGACCAACTATGGATATTGATGTACTTGGAAAAACTGAAAATGAAGAGCAAAACATCCTTTATCAGATCCAGAGAATTCTTTCTTTGAAAGTTGAACCTGACGGATTGACCTTTGATACAGATTCTCTTCATGCTGAGGGAATAACCGAAAATACTTCATACAAGGGTTTTCGGATTACGTTTCGCAGTGCTTTGGGCACTGCAAGAATCAAAATGCAAATAGACATTGGTTTCGGAGATATTGTCTATCCTGGACCTGAAGAGTCTGAGTTTCCATGTATACTAAACTTCCCTGCTCCAACAATACTTTGTTACAGTCGAGAAAGTGTAATTGCTGAAAAATTTGAGGCAATAGTGAAACTTGGCTACTTAAATAGTCGTATGAAAGATTTTTATGACATCTGGCTATTATCTCGTCAGTTTCCATTTGAAATCTGTCATCTTGCCGAAGCTATCAAACTCACTTTTCGAAAACGTGACACAGATATAAGTCAGCCTATAGATGCTTTTTCAAAAAGTTTCATTCAATCACGTCAAACTATGTGGGCAGCTTTCATAAAGGGCTTTAAACATAATCATATACCAGCATCCTTCCAAGTAATAGTAAATGAGATTGAATTGTTTCTTGCACCCATAATCCAAGGTTCAACTGATACCCATTTTTGGAAACCAGCAGGTCCTTGGTTATAAAAAACTCTATGGAACTTTCACTATGTATTTGTATTCATAAAAGTATCCTTTTTTTGGATCTAGTTGCATAATCATTTAAACAGATCTGTCCTATGCTTACGGTTTTTGTTAGTATTTATGAGGTGTTAGTCGTATTTATATAATCGAAGTTTGAGAAACAAACTTGTAAGGAACTCTTACCAGTTCAAAACGATGCTACTAAGGTCATGAAGACTCCAACTACTGGTTGGAGAATTTTCATGGAAATATCTTTCACCATCATTAGATGCAAATACATTAAGCTAGAAACTCGCACCACTCGTGCGAGAAATTGGATGGAGTTATAACGTTGTCATAATGGAGCGTTGCCCAAATCTTCTGGAACGAGAATTCTATATTCGTATGACGCGCAAGTTCGGATGGTCCAAAAATGTACTCATCCTCCCAATTAAAATCAAAACAACCAAAAATCTATCTTATCAGTTTACAGATGCAGCCTGTTGTTATAAAATGCAGTTGCATGAAAGTATAAGGATGAAATATGATTACGTACAAAACTGGTGACCTGCTTTTAGAATACGTGGATGCCTTGGTTAACGCTGTAAATTGCGTAGGCATTATGGGGCGAGGTATAGCGCTTCAATTTAAGAAAAAGTTTCCACAGAACTTTATAGCTTATGAAAAAGCATGTAATGAGAAAAGCATAGTTCCTGGAAAAGTTTTTGTACATGAAACTTGTAACTTAATGAATCCCAAATTCATTATTAATTTTCCCACAAAACGTCATTGGCGGAATCCTAGTCGTTTGGAGGACATAGAGGCTGGACTCAAAGATCTGGTCGATGTTATCAATAAATATCACATACAATCCATCGCCATTCCTCCTTTGGGATGTGGATTAGGCGGCCTTAGTTGGAATTCTGTTCGTGCACTTATAGAAAACACACTCGGAGAATTATCCAATATAGATATTGTATTGTTTGAGCCACTTGATCAGTAAATCACTAAAAAGACAAAACTCCACCTCTACAATTTACAGAAGCATGCTGTTATCGTAGAATAGTACAAGTAAAAAAAGTGTGATTTTGTCTAACTCACACTTGTCCGGAAATTCCGGACAAGTGTGTCTGACAGTACAAGTAACAAGATACACTTT
>JAQVSG010000018.1 GCA_028700655.1 Caldisericia bacterium | reverse complement strand
ATGCTTCCAACAGCGCAATGATCACCATAAAAGAAGCTGATTCGAAGACAATGCCAGAAAAACCAACCGATTTAAAGGCCTTTGAAGTGTATTCTACAGAAGTGGTGCTTAAATGGACCGACAATGCTTCTAATGAAGATGGATATAAAATAGAACGAAGAAGAATTGACGAAGGAAAATTCACCACTATACAATCGACACCCTCCAATGTAAACAATTTTAAAGATGGAAAACTAAACCCTGACACAATTTATTACTACAGAGTATATGCCTACAATTCAGCCGGCAATTCATTCCCATCCAACACTCTAGAAGTTCGAACCAAGAAAAAAGCTGCGACCGATCCTCCTCCCGTAAATCCACCTCCACAAGAAACCATTGTCATTACATTGCAAATTGGTTCCAAAATTATGATGGTCAATGAAAAGAAAACTACCATGGACGTAGAACCTGTTACAATGTTTGAAAGAACAGTCCTTCCTATTCGATATGTTGTGGAAGCATTGGGAGGAGAATTGGGATATGAAGTCCACTCGAAAGCAATTACAATCCAATTGGATGCTATTCGCATTGAAATGCAATTAAAGAATCCTACGGCAACAGTGAATGGAGTAAAGAAACAAATTGACCCAGATGATTCTCGAGTAATGCCCATCTCTGTACCACCTGGTAGAACAATGATTCCTGTGCGATTTGTGGCAGAAAATTTAGGATGCCAGGTAGATTGGGAACCTCATACAAAAAGTATCACAATCACAAAGAAAAAATAACAGAAGTCGTTTTCACACAATCTTAATATACTGATAGGAAAAATGCAGTATACTGAATGTAAACTTTTTAAGAGGTGGAATCGTGAATGATATGAAAGAGTTTCGAGATAAGGTAGTGTTAACGATTCTGATCATAGGACTTTTCGCAATCATGGTATATGTGGCATCACAAACCATCGACCTTATTTTAATGTTGTTTTTAGCAAGTATTTTAGCCATATTCATCCGATCAATGAGTACTTTTTTCCAAAAAAAATGGAAATTACACCCACGTGTAGCAAATGGAATTAGCATTCTTGCTTTGATTGCTTTTATCGTACTTCCGTTTACGTTAATTTGGTCACCGTTTACAAGACAAACACAAGGGTTGTTAAAAACTCTTCCTTCGATACTGATTTCTCTGGAGGAATATTTAACTCTTCACCTGGGGAAATATGGCCTTTCTTTCAATAGCATCTCATTAAATTCCATCTTTGATACCATATCGAAAAGTATTCAACCCATCGTAAGCGGAGCATTTATGGCCGTTGGGTATGGGATCGATGCAATTGCAAAGGTTATCCTCACGTTTTTTATTGCTAGCTTTATTGCGGTTGCTCCGAAAGAATATAGCTCTGCTCTAAAAGATTTTTTTCCCCCAAAAACCAGAGGATTTCTTCGAAATTTTTCACATGATTTAAAAACCCTCTTGCAACACTGGATTGTTGGTCTGCTTCTGGCTATGTTATTCGTGGGAAGCTTAGCAACACTTGGTTACTGGGTTATTGGGTTGAAATATTTCGTAGTTTTTGGTGTCATTGCAGGATTCATGGAAATTATTCCCTATTTTGGACCTGCTTTGGCAGCGGCTTTTCCCGTACTCTTCGCTCTCACGCAAGAACCATCGAAAGCAATCCCCGTACTCATCATATTTCTAGCCATTCAATTTATTGAGAACTATTTTTTTATTCCTTTTTTATGGAAAAAACAAGTGAATATACCTCCTGCCATCTCAATTTTCATCATTATTTTGTTCGGACAGCTTTTGGGTTTCCTCGGTATCCTCTTGTCCATCCCAATTTTCCTGGTAACTCGGACCCTATCCATTCATATATACAAGTCCCAACAGAATAGTACGATCGTTGATACTCCTCAACCACCCTTCTGCAAAAAGGAAAACAATGACAGAGCCCACCAATAATATTTCTCGAAAATTCTTACGGATACGATTGCAAAATAGCGAAGTTTATTCGTTTGTAAAACAAATCACTACCATTATCTGCTCCGTTTACAACATCCCCCTCATTGCAATGTATGCAGGTTCAGATGAACTGCGTTTTTATGGTGTATCGGTCAACAAAGAGGCTTTTCAAAATACGTTTCGAATACCATCCCCTGAAGATTACCAGTTTTTCCCCCCCATATTAAAGAGTAGAGACAATCTTTCCTTTAAAACGCACAAGGTTCGAGAACATTCCTTCTCTTTTAGTGGGTTGGAAATCGTTTTTCTATATCTATCTGATCAAAACCAAATATCCGCTTTTACAGATACGTTCAAAGAAATTGAAGATCAGGTTGCTATGCTTTTGCTTCCGATGATCCAAGACGAAGAATGGGTAAACAGCAGTCGATTAAAAGAATCTCTACGAATTGCAAACCAATATGTTCAGTCGTTTCCATTTCTTCACAGTCTTCTTCAATTGGTTTTGCATATTATTCAAAAGTATTCAAAGGCAGACTACCTCTCCATTCAATACAAAACCGAAACACAAAAAGACTTTACAACCATCGTTGTTGGTAAACGTGAAGAAAAAAAGTACAATACTCACACCTATTCATCAACTGAGTATGGTTTTGTAGTGCAAATTACAGTCCGCTCCACCCTACCCTTTCCCAATTCACCCGTGGAAATGTATCGAATGAACCGAACCGCTAGGTTAACAAACCGATTAGTCTCTTTGTATTTTTCACAAACAGAAGACTACTATTTACTTTCTCATATCACTTTTACCAAGATCTACCATACCCTTTTAGGTCCTTCCCCAGATCAATTAGATCAAATGCTTGATATAGGTCGTTCTTTTGCAAAAACGCTCAAGCTAAGTGTTCCTGAATCCTATGTCCTTCAATGGCTGATTGTGTTGGATAATGTTGGCGAGATAGCCATAGAACTTTTTACAAGGTCAGGCAATCAGCCATGGGAAATCGATTTTTCATCCGTTGTCAAAAAAACGATTATTGAAAATCTAAGTATCCCCATTCAATATCCTTCCATCAGCTCCATTGATAAGAATCTTTTCCGAGCTATCTTAACGTGTGTTCGAGTATATCCTCTTTATATACAGAAAAAAAACTTTCACACTCGAAAAGAGATGATAGAAGAAATATGCAAGTTGGACGTCCCAGAAAACTTCCTTCCCATTTTTATCAAACTGATCGACAAAACTCTTTCTCTCAAATGCTTTGAAATTACCCATTGTTCAAAAGAATTGCGAGAACTATGTCCGTTTTATAAACAAATACAAAAGGATCACGCTGCATCCCCATGTTATGGAAAAGAATGTCTCCGCAATGAATTGCTAGGGATTCAGTGTAGACAATGCATTGTCTTTAAAGAACAGGAGGAAAATCATGTCAACTAGTACCCATGAACAACCTTGCAAAACTAAGATTATCGCTACCATTGGGCCTTCTTCATCAAACGTTGAAACATTGATTGCATTAATGAAAGCAGGGGCCACTGTTTTCCGATTGAATCTGTCGCACATCACAAAACAAAAAGCAGAAGAATTGGTAGAAGTCATTCGAAGAGCCGCCAATCAGATCAGTGTTGCAGCAACCATCATAGCCGATTTACCAGGCCCCAAAGTTCGCATTAGCCATTTGGAAGAAAATGTACCCATTGCTGAAGGAGAAGAAATCACCATTGTTAGAACTCCCAAGAACAAAGATGACATTTCTTTAAACTATCCCGAAATACTAGATGATTTAAGCATTGGTGAAACGTTGTTCATTGACGATGGACAAATTCGATTAAAAATATCATCTCGAGATAAAAACTTTATGAACTGTACAGCTCTTAATAGTGGTTTATTAAAGCCTAACAAAGGAATCAATTTCCCCTTGTCCAAAATTCAGATCGTTTTTCCCACAGAAAATGATATTGAGTGGCTGTCGTTCCTATGTAAAAAAGAATTATGCGACTATGTTGCTGTATCCTACGTTCGAGGAGCGGGTGATATATTTCGGATTCGGGGCATACTTAAAGACTACCAAGTCAATATTGGTATTATTGCAAAAATAGAAAAACATGAAGCTTTAAAAGACTTGGAGAACATCATCCAGTTATCCGATGGAGTTATGGTTGCTAGGGGAGACCTGGGGCTCGAAATCTCGATTGAAGATATTCCCCACATTCAAAAACACATTATCAGACTCTGCAACAAGATGGGTAAGCCTGTTATAACAGCAACACAAATGCTGGAATCCATGATTAAAAGCGCTACTCCTACAAGAGCGGAGGCAGCCGATATTGCCAATGCCATTCTAGATGGCACCGACGCCGTAATGTTGTCTGCTGAAAGTGCCGTTTCTTCAAATCCTGTTTGGGTTGTAGAAACAATGAGAAAGATTGTTTCAAGAGCAGAAAAAGCTTTTGATAAAGAAAACTTCGATTCCATTATGGTCCACACGGTCCAAAATAACATATCGGATGCAATTGCCTTTAGTGCCGCTAGAACTGCAGGATATATCAATGCATCCTGCGTGGTATGCCTGACTTCCTCGGGTTCTACTGCAAGAAGAATAGCAAAGTATCGCCCCGATGCTTCTATTATTGCCATATGTGACAATGAAAGAACGCAAAACCAATGTGGTTTGTTTTGGAGAACACGAGCCTATTATTTGTCTTTACATGAAAATGTACAAGAAACAATGAAGATTACCCAAGAGTTTTTACTCAATCATCGACTGGTTAATCCTGGGGACAAAATCGTTGTAACCATGGGGATGCCCCTAGGTCACAAAGGAAATACAAACTTGATACAAGTCATTACTATAAAGGAGTGAAACCATGGAAGAAATGAACCACAGAATACAACATGAGATCCATTCGCAAGTTTCGATGACAGAAAATGTGATCGGGACTATCATTTTTATGCTTGGTATCCATGTATTTCTAAAAAATATACCTCATGCATACAAGTTTTCAATCCTTTTCATTTCCGCTTTTGTTTTGTTTATTGGGGTTTGGTTTATTGTCGATTTCTTCCTTTACAGGTCTTCATCCTCTGCGATACCTGGCATTTTATTTCCAACCCTTAGTTTGTTTCTTATGATAGATTTTTTTTCTGCTCTTCCTCTTTCCTTTAGCCATATCCTTTTTATTAGTGCACTTTTTGGAGGTACTATTGCATTTGGTGTTTTGTACAATGAAACAGGCAATAAAACCTACCCTTCCATAGCGTGGATTTTTGGAATATTGTTTGGATTGCAAGTACTGTCAAAATTTCCCTTTATAAAAGCACATATTGTGCAGTTTTGGCCGGTTCTCCTCATTATTGCAGGAGGTTCCATTCTTTGGAAAGTGTTCCGAAAAAACTAACCCAATCTGTGTTAGGATCCTTCTGAAAATGGATAGAGTTTTGCTACTTTTTCGCAATCTCTATCCATTTTTTTTTATCGTTACACATACTCGGTATCATAAAAACTTAATGGTCGCAGACATTCGCTCCCGTAGTGAGTTCTTGATTTAAATAGGACTCTACAATTGTCTCTGGATTGTCCGATGTAGCTCCTACAAGCACGTGAATTCCACTTTCTTCAAACAAAGCCTGTGCTCTTGAACCCATTCCACCTGCTATAACCACATTAACATTCTGTTCTGCAAGCCACTGGGGTAAAACACCAGGCTCATGTGGAGGGGGTGTTTTCATTTCTGTTTTTTCAATTTTCTTACTTTCATCATTTACGGTAACAATGGCAAATTCTTGACAATGTCCAAAATGCATACACAATTTTTTGTCGGCACACGGTATCGCTATTTTCATAATGTTCTCCTATATATGAGAAATTTTCTCCCATATGGTAATGATTTCTTTACCAGCTTTGGAAGCGGGTATTGTAACAACAGGTACACCTTTGTTTTGAGAAGTTGTAACCATCTCATCATAAGGAATTGTACCCAACCATGTTTCGTTTCGTTCCAAAACAATGCTTTTAATGCGATTGGTATTGTCTTCATTTAAATCTGCTTTGTTCACGCATACGAGCACCGGAATATGAAAAAACTGGCAAACACTGATGACTCGATTCATATCATGAATACCACTTATTGTAGGTTCTGCCACAAGAAGCACTAAATCGGCTCCTGTGATGGACGAAATTACAGGGCAACCAATGCCAGGAGAACCATCTACAATAATCCAATCTAGCTGGTTTGCATTCGCAAAAATTTGCGCTTGTTTGCGAACAGCACTTACTAGTTTACCTGAGTTTTCTCCCCCTGGCAATAGTTTTGCATGAGACAAGGTACCATACTGACTTTGGGACAGGTATATGTATCCACAGAATCGTTCACTTTCTTGAATACAGTTTTGAGGACAATGATCGATACAAATCCCACATCCTTCGCAAGATAAATCTTGTATCTCATAATGCATGATCCCTGATTCTGTTTTTTGAGTGATTGCATCACTAGGGCACAGATGATAACATTTTCCACAATGACTACAGTTTTCTTGCACAATGTGTGGCAGAATGCCGCTATAAAATTTTTCTTCATGTAAACGCTTTACGTCTAACAAAAGAAATAAATCTGCTGCATCTACATCACAATCCGCCAATACAGCTCTTTTCGCTAAAGCTGCGAAAGAAGCAGCAATACTTGTTTTACCCGTTCCACCTTTTCCACTTAACACCACAAGCTCTTTCATAAATGAAACCTTTCCACCAAAAGTGTTCCTGCTTTTTGGACTGCCTTTGTAAAGTCCTGCTCTTTTTTCCAAGCAGTTTGTCCTTTTGAATATAGAATAGCCACATTCCGTGATTGAGGAATTTCAGTGAGAATTTCAATGTTTTCTTGCTGACAAAAACGATGAACTCGATCATCGCCAATCCCTTCCCGATTTATAATGACAGAAAAAGGAATTTGAAGTAGTCGAACGGTTTCTACGGCAATTTTCAAATCATTTAAACCAAAGGCAGTTGGTTCGGTGACAAGAATTACATAATCAGACGTACGAACTGCTTGCACCATGGGACAAGAAGTTCCTGGAGGAGAATCGATGATGGTAATCGAATCTGTATGTTCTTTGGCTAAAACGCTTTCAATTAAAGGTGGAGCCATAATTTCTCCAACGTTCAACAGCCCGTAGTGTAGATCAATGGAGGGATTTTCTTGTACATCCCCCGATATAACTGTTCCAATTTCTCGTTGCGTACCGGTAATTGCATTTTCTGGACAAGCAAGAATACACCCTCCACATCCGTGACACATATCAGAAAAGAAAATGGGTTTTTTCTTAACAACCGCAATGGCATTAAAACGGCAAGCATCGCTGCATCGTCCACACCCAGTACACGTTTCTGTATCAAACGAACAGCTTTGTATCGTTGCTGTTTCTAGCTGCTTTTTTGGCAACGATAAAAAAATGTGTGCATTGGGTTCTTCTACGTCACAATCCAAAATCGTAACTGGTTTCTTTGTCAATTCTTGAATAGCAAGTGACAAAGAAACCGTTACGGTTGTTTTCCCAGTGCCCCCTTTGCCAGAGGCTATTGCAATTCTCATTTACCAATGACCAGGTACATTCGAAGAAGCAGCTTTTTCCAATTCTCCATTTTTAAACTTCTGGACAGCTTCTTTGACGATTGTATCTTGGCTCATATACACTTCTATCCCTGCTTGCAAAAGCACTTGATATGCTTTTGGTCCACAATTGTGTGCTACAACTGCCTGCACATTTTGAGCTGCTATGGTTTGTGCGGATTGAATCCCAGCCCCTTGTGGCGCGGACAAATTCTGTGCATTTGTAAAATACGTGGTAGATTCATCGTCTGTATCATACACTAGGAATCCTGGTGATCGCCCAAATCTAGAATCAATTGTAGAATCAACACCTTTGTCATTTTGTACACAAAAAGCAATTCTCATTGTTTACCGTCCATTTCTGTTTGGATTACCGTTACCCATACCACGGCCATTACGAAAACCTCTTCCAAGGCCCCGACCCATTCCTAGGCCACGTCCAAAGCCACCTCGGCACCACCCAAAAAAACGAGGGATGGGCCTTTGTACAACATTGGCAGAATTGTTTTGCTGATTTTGGTTAGCATTCACATTGTCGGGATTGCAATTTCCCAACCCTCTACCGGTCATAGGTCCTTGTCCATTTGGTCCAGTTCCATTAAATCCTGGCATATCATATCTCCTTGCTATCGACTGTATCGATACTGTGATTTTGCCAATCCAGGTTTTTTTCAGAATACCGACCAGAGCACTCAATTTCAATGGCTTTTCCATGAAGAAGAGCAGATGCAACCTTAGACCGAGCGGATCGGATAATATTACCAAAGGTTTGCCTGGATACTTCCATTTGTTTTGCAGCATCTTCATGATACAAACCCATATCATCAGCCAAGCGTAATGCTTCCATCTCGTCTTCTTTAAGAACAACGATGTCTAAAAAATGAATGGGTACTCCTCCAGGTTTGTAAAAGTACACTTTTGGTCTTGACCCAATTCTTCTTCGTCTACAACCTCTAGTCATTGTATAAAATCTCCTTTATTGGCATATGCCAATTATATCGCAAAATCGTTTTTGATGCAAGTGATTTGTGTCGTATCTAATACATATGTGTCCAGTTAAAAAGTATAGAATACATCGAAAGGAAAATAAAATTTACTTGCACTTATAACTTTTCTTGTTGCCTACAGAGTTTATTGGTTGATAGAATCAAAATAAAAAAAGGATATAATAAGCAAAAAAGAACGGAGGATCTATAGAATGAAAATTTGTAGAATACTGGTGTCCCTTTTTGTTGTCATATCTCTCGTAGCCCCTTTCAATACCAATGTGACTAGTGCCGATACAGGACGTGAGCCCTCCTTTATTTGTGCCAATCAATCTCATGTTTTCGTATGGAACAATCTCTCTCAAAAGGTACACGTTTTTGATCATACACACAATGAAATCCGTTCTTTCCCTATTGTACCTCCAATGCAATCGTTTCCTGCAAAACCGGTTGCTTTTAACTGTGACGAAAAGTTTCTTTATATTCTGGACCAACAAACCAACTCCATTGTTGTGTTTGCTTTCGATGGTACTTTTCAAAAAACGGTGCCCAACCTTTCACCCCTATTGGTGCATCCCACTTCCTTCACCATCCATAACGATATTCTCTATATCGCTGACCAAACTATGATTTTGGGTTGTACTCAAGAAGGCATTCTTGTTGAAAAATTCACTGTACCCACCTACGAGAAGAATGCTCTTATTACTCACATTTCTTACAATTCAGTATTGACGTGTGTAGTCAATGCGTCCAGAGTATACACTTGGAATACATTCTCAAGCAAATGGGACTCCCCCATTGGTTCTTTTGGCAAGGAATTGGGCAACTTCACTTCTATTCAATGCATGGATGAGTATGGCAGCATCGTTGTGTTTGATTCCTACAAACAAGCTCTGTATCGTTACAATGCAAATCTAGCTACGTGGATTCCTGTGGATACCTTTTCTCAACAGCATTGCTCCGATTTTTGTCTATATGGTGAGAATGTATATAGCGTAGGCACACAAGATACTGCATACCAAATTCTTCCTCTGTATGACAAGACCCCTCAAAAGTATACTCTGTCAATGAATGAAATTCAGTTTGTCCTTTCTACTTCTACCCACTTTACAATGTGGAGCAACACAAGCTATCCCCTAGCGGGAACTGTTGCATCTGATCATCCTGGAATCATTGTGAAGCCCTCTACTTTTCTAGCTGCTCAGCAGTCTATTGAAGTCCAAATAGATCCTTCTCAGTTTGATGACCCCTCTGCCATATCTCAATCTCTTACGCTTACTATTGAAGGACATCCCTCTCAAACAATTCCCGTAAAAGCACAGTTCCAAAGCCCCAAACACACCCTTGTTTTTACTCCTACAAACAACGCGACCATAAGTCTTTCACGCCCAGTTCTACGGCTTTCTCTCCAAACAACAAAAGAGTTCGAAGATACCCTTGAGATTAAATTTCTTCCATCGGCAGGAAAAACCAGTTTGCAACCACAAGATATACAAATAGAAATCCCTACAAAGAAAAATAGCCAATTCTGTGACATCTCCCTACAAATCCCCATGGATACAAAACCAGGGTTTTACCCAATGGTCATGCAAGTCACTTCCAATGCCTACAAATTTAGAAAACAATTCACGTTCCAGCTGCTGTATCAGAACGAATCTGGAACCCTAAAGAAAACACAAATCGGAGAGCTTTTTACCGCTCCCTGGTGTGCTGTTTGTCCTTCCGCAGAACGATCCATTCCTGAACTACTGGAAACCTACTCAACCAACGATATAAACTTTGTCAATTATTTTCTGGACTGTGTAACCGTTGAAGAATTATGTACACCACAAGCTGACACTAAAAAGCATTCTTATGGTGTTTCAGGAACTCCCACAATGGTTTTTAATGGAACCACCAAGGAAGTAGGGGGTGTCAAAAGTCAAACTGCTACTATGACACATAAATATTTACCCATTATACAAGCAATGGAACATAACCCATCTTTCTTTTCACTATCAGGCTGGGCCACATTAGAATCCTCCTCACATGGAGAAGAACCTGCTGAATCCTCACGGCAAATTCAATTGTACTCTCGCATTCAAATGTCTTCTCATGAATGCAATTGGAATGATTTCAAGCTCTACCAAGTATTGGTAGAAAATCAGGTTACTGTTTTAAAGAAAGAACGGAATGAAGAAGGGGAAATCATTGACGTAGAAGTAAATCACGATAACGTTTTTAGGAAGTATAACGAAATCCTTCCCGATCCTTCTCATTTTTCAACCAAAAATTCCCCTTTGTGGGATGATGTATCCCAGATGCAAGTACCGGACTATGTAGATCTTTCTCACTGTTATCTGATATATTATTTACAAAATAAAGATACCCATGAAATCGTTCAATCGCGAACGGTTGAAATTCAGACTTCACCGCCTAGTTCTACACAAAAACCCAACCTATATTCACAGCAAAAACAACTATTTGGGAACACGAAGGATACTATTTCAGCCTCTGTACTTCTTCAAAACCCCAATGATCATCCTGTCAAGTATCGCATACAATGCGATCTACGTAATGCCACTGCAAAAGATGATTTCCAAATATCCTCGGATGCTTTCATAGAAAATGGTTCTATACTGGTTCTTCCGTACCAATTTGTACCCATTACTTTGCAGGGAACATTGGCAACCTTAGAAGACAACGCAACAGTAAGCGTTACCATTTTAGACATAGACCCTTCTTCTTCTATTCAAATTCCCATCATCAAAGAATGGGAACCTGGATGGTTCAAAAAAATATACCCCAAAGATCCCCAAACCATTTCTTTTGGAAGACCGTGGTTTGTGCTACAAACGCAACCAGGAACAAAACTTCTTAAGAGAAAAACGAAAGAAGTATTGGCGACCAGTGATAAAAATGGGATCCTACTGTTCCAACCTAAACTTGAAGTGGGAATGAATGAATTGGCCTACGATTTACTGTATCCAGACCAAACTATGCAAGCTGTTGAATACAACTATTTTCAGTTGCGGGAAATCAAACTTCAGCTTTCTTCTGAAAAAATTCTTCTGGATCGAAATCCTTCCGTTTTAGAATACCCCTTGTATCTCTTCAACAATCGAACCATGCTATATCTTATAGACACAATGATTGTATTGGGTGGTTGTGAAGTACAATACGATGCAGCTGTAGAAGGCATTACTCTTATCAGCCAGAATTCTCAAATATCCTTCATCATCGACCAAAAAATAGCCACAGTGGATGGAGAAGAATATTCTCTAGATGCCCCAGCCTCTAGATATCTGCAAAGAATATATGTCCCCTTACGATTCGTATTCGAGCATTTTGGTTTTCAGGTTTTATGGGATGCTACAGACCAGAACATTGCAATCACCAATCAACCATAGTCAAGCCTATTGAATTATAAGAGAATCGCTAGAAAAACTCCTGCTGCAACAGCGGAACCGATAACACCCGCTACATTTGGTCCCATTGCGTGCATTAACAAATAGTTATGAGGGTTGTATTTTTGTCCTTCTTTGTTTGCAACTCTTGCAGCCATAGGTACTGCTGATACACCTGCTGCCCCAATAAAAGGATTGAGCTTTCGTGTCGAAAACAGATTCATAATTTTGGCGAATAAAATCCCTGCAGCTGTACCAATGGCAAAAGCAATGAGTCCCAACACAAGAATTCCCAGTGTTTCCAAGCGTAAAAATTGATCGGCTCCCAATTTGGATCCAACAGCCAATCCGAGAAAAATGGTTACAATATTGGTGAGATCGTTTTGAAGAGTCTTCGATAATCGTTCAACCACTCCACACTCACGAACTAGATTCCCAAATACTAAAGCTCCTATTAATGGGGTAGCAGAAGGAAGCAAAAGAATACATAATAGAAGAAGAAGGAGAGGAAACAAAATTTTCTCTGTTTTGGAGACCGTACGAAGCTGTTTCATTTCTATTTTTCTCTCGTTCTTCGTTGTAAGAAGTCTCATTATGGGGGGCTGGATAACAGGCACAAGAGCCATGTACGAATACGCGGCTACTGCAATAGCGCCTAACAATTCTGGGGCCAATTTGGAAGTAACAAATATGGCAGTGGGGCCATCTGCTCCCCCAATAATTCCAATAGAAGCCGCTTCGTTCAAACCAAAAGAAAAGCCTGCATATTCTGCCAATAACAAAGAACCGAAAAAAGTAAAAAAGATACCAAACTGAGCTGCAGCACCTAAAAGAAGCATTTTAGGATTGGCAATAAGTGGCCCAAAGTCCGTCAAAGCACCAACGCCCATAAATATGATTAAGGGGAATATTCCCGTTTCAATTCCAAAAGAATAAATCATTCCTAAAAATCCATCCGGACCAGCAATACCTGCCAAGGGAACATTGGCAAGAATCCCCCCAAATCCAATGGGAATCAACAATAAAGGTTCAAATTGCTTTTTTATGGCCAACCATATTAGAAGAAACCCTACACTGATCATACATAGTTGTCCCCATGTAATACCGTATACTCCTGTGGATTGTAGTAGATGTTGTAACATATTCAATCTAACCACTCGCCTTTCATCATTACTGGATTTCCATCAGTTTTTGATCGGAATTCACAGAATCACCAACTTGCGTGAGTATATGTACGATTTTCCCCGAAAAAGGAGTTTTTACTTCGATTTCCATTTTCATTGCTTCCAACATGAATACAACGTCTCCTTCTTTAACTGTATCTCCTTTTCCTCTCAAGATTTTCAATACTTGCCCTGCCATTGGTGCTAGCACTGAACGTACTTCTTTTGAAGATTCACCAAGGGAAGATTCTTTGGTTGATTTTGCAGATTGAATCGATACAGGATATGTCTTTCCATCCACTGTTACTTCATTGGCAGTAAGAGATACGTTGTACAAGGTTCCATCCAACTCAACAGCATACGATGTAGAAGATTTTTGAGCTGGTGAATCTTGTTTTTTCTCTTTTCTTACCATCACCTTTCCCTTGCCCAAAAGGAATTCGATCCCCTTTTCTTTGCAGGAAGCGACAATAAAAATGTTTTCCTCTGTTTCTTCAAGAGAATGCTGTTGTAGTTTTTTTCTAGCTGCTTCAATTCCTTTATTAGGATTTGCATCTTGCGCATCCACAACCCGTTGGGTGGTTGGTTGCAACCCCAATTGCTCAGACGCAAGTTGAACAATGGTTGGATCGGGTTGGACGGGTGTCTTTCCAAAATATCCCAGTACCATTTTCCCATATCCTTCCGATATTCGTTCCCAAGGGCCAAAAATTACGTTGTTAAAGGCTTGTTGGAAATAGAATTGCGAAACAGGTGTCACAGATGTTCCATACCCACCTTTTCGAATAACATCTTCCATGGCAACAATGATTTGTGGAAACCGATCAAGAGTACCATTGTCGCGCATCATTTGGGTATTAGCAGTAAGAGCTCCTCCGGGCAATGCCGAAAAGATAATGATTGGTTGGACTTCCAAAGCTTCCGGAGGGAGAAAATAGTCTTTCATACATTCTTGAAATACTTCCTCTGATCGCAAAATTTTCTTTTCATCTAGACCCAAATCCCATTGCGTATGTTTTAGTGCATGAATCATGGTAAGGATATCGGGTTGAGCAGTTCCACCAGAAACAGGTTTTCGAGCTAAATCTATTGCGTCAGCCCCCCCTTCAAGAGCAGCTAAATAGCATGCAATAGAAACACCTGCTGTTTCATGAGTATGGTATCGCACAGGTATGTCTTTTGGCAAAATAGATTTCGCCATCTTGATGGTTTCTTTTACTTTATTGGGATGAGAAGTGCCAGAAGCATCCTTGAAACATAAGGAATCAAAATGTATATCGTGTTCAAGAATGGATTCAAGTGTTCGTTTGTAAAAAGGAACATCGTGGGCCCCTTCACACCCTGGAGGTAGATCCATCAAACTAATCACTGCTTCGTGTTGTAAGCCAGCATCACAGATACAATCTGCAGAATACTTCATATTGTTTGGATCGTTTAGTGCATCAAAATTTCGTATCGTCGTCATGCCATGTTTTTTAAACAATTGAGCATGGAGCTTAATGATATCCTTTGGTTGCGATTCTAAGCCAACTACATTCACACCTCTGGCCAAGGACTGAAGATTAATGGCAGGACCTACTAAAGAACGGATTCTGTCCATCATAGTAAAAGCGTTTTCATTACAGTAAAAGAATAAACTTTGAAACCGAGCTCCTCCTCCCACCTCAAAGTGGGTAATGCCGGCTTCAACGGATGCTTCCAAGGCAGGCATAAAATCATCTGTTAAAACACGAGCTCCATATACAGATTGGAATCCATCTCGGAACGAAGTATCCATGACTTCGATTCGTTTCAAACTCATGACTCTACCTCTCCTTCTTTCAGGTGCAAAACAATAGCTGCTAATGCAGCTATATGACTATTATGTAAGGATGTGTTAATGTCTTTTTTTGATCGCTTTTCCATCTGCAAAACGAAAGCAGACATTCCCGCTACGGTGGTTATCAAAAGAATCAAAAACAGGAAAACAGTTCCCATTCCTGACAACATAATCGATACGCCTTCGTACATCATACTGGGTCTCCTTTGTTACAAATATCTTCTTGTGGCCTTTGTACAAGCCGTTTGTCTAAATCGTTTTGAAAATCAACCATGCCATTACAAAGAAAGGTATTATAGGATTCTAAAAATCGAAAAACTAGACCCTTTACAAACGGATATCGATCCACCGGGTGTTTCAAAACAAGATTTAATGAGGTGGCTGGCTTATCAATAGCAAGCACTTCTTTACGTGTCATATTAAGATTCAATCCAATACCAACAGCAACCCCTTTTAAAGACTGGCCAATCCATTTGCTTTCCGCAAGAATACCTGCTATTTTTCTCCGAGTTACTAACACATCGTTGGGCCACTTTATCATACAAGGCTTGTGTTGAGAGGGAAGATAGTCTTCTATCAACAAAGCTACCACAACAGCGGTAAATTGAGTAATATTTGAAATAGTGGATTGCAGAGAAGAATTCCCCTTTAAGAAAAAAGACAAATACAGATTTTCTGTATTTGAAGATACCCATTCTCTACCATATCGGCCTTTTCCACAAAACTGTTGATCAGCTATGACGATGCTTCTATCAGGCAAAAGTTCCATATTCTCATGAATGTAGGTATTGGTAGATCGGATCGAAGTAAAATGAAAAATGTTGCTAGCAAAATTATATTCCATACAGTTAGTATATGGAAGAAAAGTAGAAATAATGACAAAATGGTAACAGTGACTCGTACTAGAGTGTATATATATGCCCATTCAGAGCTATTTTCCAAGGGCTAGCTCTGAATGGGAAGAAATGCTTTTTGTTACAAATCGACGAGTTTCTCTTTTAGAGGAAAGATCCAACTCCCTACAAAATACAGTACAAAAGATGTTAGTACTCCGGGGATAAATCCATGAACAGGAAGTTTAAACACCATCCATAAAAGAGCCACTAAAAAACCACCAACCATAGAAAGAAGAGCTCCTTTTTGTGAAGCCTTTGACCAATACAACCCCAACACATAGGGAACCAAGCAGGTAGAAGCAATAATGGCCCATGAGAAAGCAGTGAGTGTTAATACCAAACCAGGTGGGTTCCAGGCTATGATAATGGATACAACGCCAATGAAAACATTGATAACTCGGCTATATACCATTTCGTTTTTTTCTGACAGCTGTTTGTGAAAACTATCTGTCCACAAATCCTTAATTAATGAAGTAGAAGAAATAATCAATATGGATGAAAAGGTAGACATTCCGGCTGCTACAACGCCAATAAAGAACAAGGATATGCCAAAAACAGGCATAATTCCATTCACTAAGGTTGGCAATGCTAGATCCACATTCGATATAGAAGGATACATCGTTCGAGTTAAAGCTCCCAAAAGATATGGAATGATTGCCAAAGACCCTCCAATGGTAGCAATCAGAGTTCCTCTTCGAATGGCGGTGTTGTCCTTTACAGAGTAAAACCGAGCTACCATTTGGGGCATTCCCCATACGCCCAAGCTAACAATAAGGATAAAAGAAATCAAACCAGAAAACCCCCAGATCCCCGGCGTTTCAACAAACCCTGGTTGAATTGCCTGCAACCTTGCAACACTCTGAGTTAAGCCTCCCATTTTTTGAAGGGCTACAACAAATACATAGATTAAGCCAGCTCCCATAAGAATTGCTTGAATGAACCCTGTCCAGACAACTGCTAGATACCCGCCAAACATGACATACACCAGCACAATAAACCCAGAAATCAACAATCCCACGGTGTAATCAATGCCTAAAATTACTTCAAATGTATTGCCCAAACCCTTTAATATGCTCACATTGTAAATAATAAGAAACAGCACAATAACAATGGAAGAAAAGGTCTTTAAAAAAGGATACTGATATCTTTTTTGGAAAAAATCAGGGAGGGATATTGCTTTCAGTTTTTCTGTCAATCTTCGGGTTCGTTTGCCAAGAACTAGCCATGCCAAAAAGCAACCTACCAAAACATTGACAACGCCAATCCAAATAGTGGAAAGTCCGTATTTGTACCCAAATCCACCACCACCAATAATCACAACCGAACTGAAATAGGCTGCAACAAAAGACAAGGAACTTACAAGGGCTCCGATACTTCTCCCGCCTAAATGATAATCTTCGGATGTTTTGGTTTTTCTCCCCGTAAACACTCCAATTAGAATCAAGCCAATAAAATAAAGAGCAAGAAATAAAACATGAATCCATACGTTATTCATTGTTCTTTTCCTTTACACCTTCAGCAATTGTCCACACAATAGCTACAATGATTGTTAACGCTAGCACAACAAAGGCTAGAGAGGTTGAAAAAGGCATACCCCACAATTCCATGAAGTCCTCCTTGAAAAGAGTAAATTTCGTTTTGCTAAAAATATTATAAGAGAATGCCTTCATTTACGAAACCAGAACCTTATTCTTTGCGCTTACTTTTCTTTTGATATCCATCAATAAAGTGTATAATAATGAGATGATGTTATATTTGGAGGTTGGAATGGAGACAAAAAAGTATTTTGTATCCATAGGTATGTTGTTGTTATTTCTTTTCGTGGTGAGCTGCCGTTCAAAGGTTTCTCAACCTTCTGTTCCTACACGTGTAGCGTCTCATCCTGAGTCCAAACACTATTCTCCTACTCGACTATTGGAATCCGATCAAATTGATTTCTTGCATGCATCCCAAAAAGAACTTTTCGTTCATCTTTCCGAAAACCAAGACAAAGATGATGTTAGTACAGATACATTTTTAAACCAGGTTCGCTTAATATCGAATCAGGCAATAGAAAAAATTAGTTCCCATACCAGTAGTATTCGTTCTTGGAATACACCCTTGTGGAGCGATGGCACAAAAACATGGTGGAAAACTGTGGATCCAATGAAGGAAAAGAAAGAAATACTATGGACGGACGAAGCAGAAACTCGCCAAGATCAATATGAGATACTACCTGGTTCCTTTGTAGCAGATCTTCAGAACCATTGTATGTTATTTCAAGAGCAAGAAGGAGTTTTTACCATTTTGGATGGGCAAGATGCAAGCCAACCTTCTTTGTACAGAATTTCCCACTCTTTTTCTACAATCTCTACCAATGCAGATAACCCCAACAACTACCTTCCTTCCAATTTTCACAAATTTCAAAGTGGCTATCTTTTGATCGTCAGTAATTATTCCACAATTCCTTATCGCTATATCTTTTTCCCATTGTCTCATGGCAAGATTTCACAACCCATTGAAATCTCAATTCCTACAAACAATAAGGAAGAATGGTTTTTGGCCGATACAAATGCCCAAGCAAATGTTTTTGTGCTCCTTGACTTTACCCAACTTATCGCCCACGAGAATACACTGCAGTTTCCCAATGCGCCCCCAGTAGACGAAGAATCTGCCAAAGTAGCCAAAATTGTGATCGTAGACCTATTGAACCCAGAATCTCCTTTGGTTGTAGAAAGCAATGTTCACCTCGCATCCGCTGTTCGAATTCTCTCTCATCCTAACGGTGCCCAGATCTGTATTGTTCCTAAATACCTAGAGGTTCATCCCATACAAACCCCTATTTGGAATCGCAGCTCCAACTCTATCCAAACACAAAACCCAGTGTATGTATCCCTGGATGGAACTATTTTTAGCAACCCTTCATTGCGTTTTTTACGAACAGATCCTGCTTCATGGTTGCTATTTGTGAGTGGTAAAGATTCTTCCAAAACAGGATGGATTCTTTCCTGCAAAGCCACATCAGAAAACCTTCTTATGATTCCGTACCAGATAACCTATGAGGATGATTTCCTGATTACAAACATGGTCTCCTTGGACAACCATATATATTATTCTGTCGTAAACAAACTTGCATACTTCTCTCCTATGGCTCAGAAAAACGAGGATAGGAAAGTGCACTTAGAGATGATTTCGAATCAACCGTAAACCCCTTGAAAGGAGCTTTTTTATGAATCGTAATTGGGATTTATCTGTAATTTATCCTTCCTTTTATTCGTCTACATTTCATCATGATTGGTCATCACTCTCCCTTCACATAGAACAATATTCAAACTGGTTGCAGCATCAATGTAAAACACATGACCATGAAATTGAATTTTTAAAGGAATACATCCATCGGACAGAACAATTGGAAAATAGAATTCATAAACTGGCGAGTATGATCCACCTAACACTTGCTGTAGATACATCCAATTCGCTTGCAAAAAACTATATGGAAGCCCTTCATAAAAAACTGCCTCTCCTTACTGCTAGTGCGACACAAATGAAAAAGTGGGTAGGAGAAGTCTCCCATTTGTCAACAAAACTTTCCTCTGATCCCGAATTACATAATTTTCAGTATTATTTCTCACTCATGCAGCAAGAAGTGAAACATATGCTTAGTGAACCTGAAGAAGTATTGTTGTCCCAGCTCCGCAATACGGGAAGTTCAGCGTGGTCAAGACTGCAAGGCGAGTTAATATCCACATGCACCATAACAAAAGAGAACAAAGATGGACATAGTGAAGATATTCCTCTTTCAAAAGTTCTTAACATGACGTTTAGCAAAGATCCCGATGAAAGAAAAACTGGTTTTGAGATGGAGATGTCTGCTTACAAACACATTGAACACTCCTGTGCTGCCTCCCTAAATGCCATTAAAGGAGAGTTTATCGAGCTTTCTAAAAAGAGAGGATACGCATCTCCTTTAGATCAT
Source organism: Caldisericia bacterium (assembly GCA_028700655.1). Lineage (GTDB taxonomy): Bacteria > Caldisericota > Caldisericia > UBA6126 > UBA6126 > JAGLCW01. The sequence goes on along the minus strand of JAQVSG010000018.1, from coordinate 8,482 downwards.
GCTCTTCATTCTCACCGGATGAATCGAGCTACACTAGATTCGATGATTCAAGCTGTTGAAGAAATGCTCCCTACCTTTGAAAAATTCAACCAATACAAGGCCCGTAAATTGGGTTATTCCGTTGGTTTACCTTTCTATGACCTACATGCACCTATTGAGCAGAATTCTTCTCCATCGTACAGCTACGAAGATGCCTCTGCATTGGTTTTAAAAATCTTTGCCTCATTTGACTCAGAACTTGAACAAATGGGCTCGCAAGCATTTAGGGGAAACTGGATTGACGTAGATCCAAAAAAAGGAAAAAGAAATGGGGCTTTTTGTTCTTCCTGCCCTGCCATCAAACAAAGTCGCATTTTGCTCAACTTTACGGGGAGTATAGACAATATTTTTACAATGGCCCACGAGCTAGGTCACGCTTTTCATAATCAACAAATGTTTAAAGAAAGCACTCTTCTTCAGAGTGCCCCTATGCCTTTGGCAGAAACAGCTTCCATTTTTAACGAAATGATTGCCAAAGAATACCTTTTTAAAAATGCCTCAGAAGACGAAAAACGAAGCTTCCTTTTAAAAGATATCACCAGATCGACACAAGTCATTGTTGATATATATTCACGATTCCAGTTCGAACTGGAAGTCTTTAAAGCACGAGAAGAAGGGCTTTTGGATGCAAAACACCTCTGCGAACTCATGAAAAATGCACAAATAAAGGCCTACATGAAGGGTATAGACCCTTCTTTGCTACACCCCTATATGTGGATCAATAAGCCACACTACTACATGCCGAATCGACATTTTTACAATGTTCCCTACACCTTTGGAGAACTCTTTGGAAAGAGTCTGTTTGTTGAATACAAAAAGAGTGGACAGTCTTTTATACCTACCTATAAAACCCTTCTACAAAACTGTGGGAAAGGTACGGTAGAGGAAATTGCTTCTTCGGTTGGATTGAATATAACAAAACCAGAATTTTGGAAACAATCCTTGGCACCCATTAAACAAAACATTGATTGGCTCTGTTATCAATAAAATACCTGAAACTCAGATCACATACATAGATAAGGTACCTTATTTATGGTTTTTGGATCAGAACTCAACACAAACCAATTCGATGTTGTCTTTTTTACTACAAAAAAGCACCCTCCAGTGTTGTATGGATCCTTTGAAAAACCAAACAACCATTGCTATTTGGGAATCTTCTCCAAAACCTACAACCAAGGCATCATTTACAACCCTTTCCATCCCTTTGGCTTTTACAGACTTCTACTCTCTTCTTAAAAACGCTGCATTGATAGGAAAAGATGATCTTTTTTCAGTGGGGGATTCTGTAAAATGGAGTCTCTACTCGTTTTCTTTTTTCTACCAAATCCTCCAACAGGCAATATTGCTTCCCTACTTCTATCAACATCTTCCCTTACATATCACCGATATCCAAATGTTTTTAAGACCGAAAGACAAACAAAAAATCATGCAACTCGGACACAATATTCCCCCTCTTTGTAACCATGGATCATTGTCTGAGAAACAGCTTCCAAACGATTCGCGAACTGCTATTTTAGAAACTGTTTTTACACAAAGCGCTTCTTGCTTTCAGCATCATTTTGATTCTTCCATGTCGACTCGCGAAAGTTCTCCGCTCAATCATTATGAAATTACAGGCAATATTGGAGAATGTCATATGGATAGGACAGACCCTTCAGAAGAGACCAACTCGTACGTACCTTCCATCATAGCCAATGCACAATACCAATTCGGAGTTCGCCTTCAAGAACCATCCAATGAAGAAGAAAATAAATGGTACCTGCAATGTCTATTGCGTATCACATCGAACCCAGATCAAACCGTAGAATGGACCCTGCAAGACATAGAAAATGAAGTACCTAAACAGGACAATACGACCCCTTCTATTTCCGAAACACAAATCCATTCTGTCATTGAATACATGACTTCCATGAGCAATACTCTCCGTTTCCATCCTGAAATCTTCAAAGAATACAAAGTGCAGTTTTCCACTAAAGAAGCCTTTCTGTTTCTAAAAAAAGATGTAAAGAAGCTACAGCAAATAGGCTTTTGGACTCAACTTCCGCCATGGTGGGAAAACATGAGAACGGAACAGTCTTTACAAATTCAAATTGACCCACTTGCGTTTCCTTCTCCAAAAACATCTCATAAACAACCCGTGGAAGACCTTCTACAATGTAGAATCACAGCCTATCTAGATGAAATTGAACTCACAGAAAAAGACATTCAAGCTCTTTCAGAACAGAAAGAACCTTTTATGAAAATTCATCAAAACTGGGTGTATATCAATCCCAAAAAGATTCGGTCCTCCCTCTCTCTTCTTCAATCGAAAAAACCAGCAATACCCATAAAAACACTCTTAGCAATGTCGCTGGGAATTGAAAAAACATGGGAGGAAATTCCCATTCATTCTATAGCATTCAACCAGGAAATAGAGAATTTCAAAACCCTTTTACACCATCCACAAAATATTCCTTTGTTAGCCCAACCTGAAAACATGAAAGGAACCTTACGTCACTACCAAACCGTTGGGTTTTCTTGGATTCAATTTCTATACCAATGGGGTTTTGGCGTTTGTCTTGCAGACGATATGGGATTGGGGAAAACCATTCAAACACTTGCATTTTTGCAACGACGTCTTCAGTCTGGACCAAGTTCTCCAGTCCTTCTGATATGCCCCACCTCTGTCATGAACCACTGGAAAAACGAAATCAAACAATTTACTCCCTCAATTTCTGCCTATATCCATCATGGACCAAACCGAAAAAAAGATCAGGATTTTCTAGCTGCCATTCAGGATTTCAATATTGTGATAACAAGCTATCAAATTCTCTACCGAGACTACTCCTTTTTAAAGAAAATCCCCTGGGAAATTGTAATTGCGGATGAAGCACAAAATATAAAAAATCCAGTTACATTACAGTCAAAAGCTGCAAGACATTTGCATGCAGATTTTAAACTCGCACTCACCGGTACACCTCTTGAAAACCATATCGGAGATTTATGGTCGATCATGGATTTCATGAATCCAGGGTTCGTAGGGTCAAGAAAATATTTTCACGAACACTTTTTCAAACCCATCCATATAGCCAAAGATGAACAACGACTCAAAACACTGAAAGCGATGACAAGTCCTTTTATTCTTCGACGTGAAAAGACCGATGAACAGATTGCACCAGATTTGCCTAAGAAAATCGAGACAAAAGAATACTGCCTTCTTACAAAAGAACAAGTTCGTCTTTACAAAGCCCTTACAGAACAGGTCAAAAATGACCTTGATACCAAAACAGGAATGCAAAGAAAGGGATGTATTCTTGCAGCTTTTACAAAGTTAAAACAAATCTGCAATCATCCCTCTCAATACAACAAGAAGAAAGGGCCCTATGAAAATCGATCTGGAAAGCTCATTCGGTTGTGCGAAATACTGGAAACCATCCGAAACCAACAAGAAAATGTACTTATATTTACACAGTATGCGCAAATGGGATCTATTTTATATGAGTATTTCCATCAAAAATACCACGATCCAGTCTATTACATTTGTGGTGCAACACCCAAACCAAAAAGAGATGAAATGATTGATGCTTTCCAACAATACAAAGGGGGATCTCAAATTTTTATACTATCTCTGAAAACGGGCGGTGTGGGCATTACTCTGACCAACGCAAACCACGTTGTGCACTACGATCGATGGTGGAATCCTGCCGTTGAAAACCAAGCCACCGATCGTGCTTTTCGAATTGGGCAATACAAAAATGTGTTGGTCCATAAATTTATCGTATCAGGAACCTTAGAAGAACACATTGATACCATTATTGAACAAAAAACACAATTATACAATCAGGTTCTTCCTTCTCACGATCAATGGTATACAGAACTAACCAACGAAGAATTCCAATCCATTATCCAGCTCAATGAAGAACTAACGATCGAATAACTCGTAACGATATCATAAGAATAGTAATATTGTTTCTATATTGTCACTTTTATCGCTTGGTTTCCATGTATTTTGTGCTAGTATACAATTTGTATAGGCACTACATGGAGGTTTCCTATGAAAAGAAAGATGCAGAAGGTTTCCGTTTTCTTTTGTTGGCTACTCGTGCTATGTTTGTTTTTTGTACAATTCCCAACCAGTTTTTCTTTTGAAACAAAACAACCAATAGACTACAACTGGCTTTGGGAAGTTACGGATCTAGACGATTTTATAGACAGTAGCATGCCCTTTCATCGATATTCCTATCATACCCTTGTAAAAGCAGAAGTAGTGGGTGATCATCTCTTTGTAGCTAGAGGGACCGAAACACCCTGTGAATTTTTATGGATGGACATACCCTCTGGAGATATTCAATATGCCGGTCAATTTCTATCCAAATGGAACCAGCAGTTACCTTTTATTTATAACCATTCCTCTATCATTCTTAACTTCGAGGATTCCATTGAAGAAATTGAAATTAGTACGAAACGCCTACAACAATTCCACAGCATTTCTCTTTCATCCTCTACTCAATTCTGTATTGGAGCTACCGAACACAGCGTATTGCTTGAAGAACCCTCCATTTCTATACAAAAAATAACAAAATCAACCCAAACACTTGAATGGGAATATCTATTTCCGGATTCCTTAAAGCAATACAAAGTTGTTGGTTGTACGGATAAGTATGTAGCCCTCATTGAAAATCTGATGGGCCAATGGCACATTCGTTTTTTATCTATAGACACAGGAGAGACCGTTTTCAAGTCTGACCTTCCAAAAAATACTTTGCGCATCAGCACTCAATTTCAACCTTCAACAAAACTCGATACCAACTCATCATTGTGCCTTTCCATCTTGCAAAAAGATGGTTTTGGGACGATATACACCTTTTTGATCCCGCCCAATCAAGTAGAAAAGGCGTCCTTTTTACAAGCAACCCAAACCATTGCCTCGCCTTTATGGGAAGAAACTCAGTTGGGAACCTATCATCCTTCTGTAAACAAAGAGATAGAAGGATTGGGCTGGAACGTTTTTTGGGAAAAGGAACGTTTCGTAGTGTGCAGCTCTATCTCTTCTCCCAAACAAGGATCTATTTTACAATTGCATTGCCTTGATACAAACCTCAAACTTCTTTGGCAACAAGAATATGTTTCCACAGAGCACAACACAAGTATCGTCAGTGACGCCTTTCTTTATGGAGAAATGATAACATTCCAATACCCTCTTCAAAAACCCGAAACCTCAAAGTTATACCAAGCCTTTTGGTTGGATGTTAACAATGGCAATATGGTGGAAACCATTTATCACAAACTCGACACTATGGAGGAAAGCCCCGAAAAAGGAGTGATCCTTTTCCCAAATATCCTTATTACAACAGATTTTCCAGAATCAATGTATATGGACTCTATTGTGGGGTGGTACTTTTACGACTGCAACTTTACTCGTGAAAACGTGGGCTCCATCCAATACTTCCCCATGCAGTCCAAAACATTGGCTGAAAGCAGCTATATACAAAACCCTGACGACAGGAAAATAAAACGATATCCCTCCTTTGTATATCAACATGAAATCCGATACTTTGTTAGTCATTACAACGAAGAGCTTGATGAAACAATTCATTCTTGTGCTCGCTTTGATATGATAGAAAAGAAACTTCTCCCTCCTATAGAATTTCCACAGTTTTATGGATTTGATATAGACAAAATGATACTGAACAATCAATATCTTGTCACCGCTATTGACCAACCCTACGATACTCCTTTAATGATATGCTATGACCTGGAAAAAGGAAAAATTGCCTGGGAGGAGTATTACAAAATTATTGGTAGGTTTGAAACTTCGTTTCTTGCCTGTCATCGAAGCCAGATAGGCACGACTTATTCCGTCATCAAAGGAGAGTCAGGGGAAGAGCTATGGTCGTTTACATTCCCCAGTCAAAATACCTACTTTTGCGGTATCGACGAGAATGGACAGGCTTATATCAAAAGAGATTCCATTCTCAGCGTTCTAGATATGAAAAGTGGTGCACTTAACGATGAAATTCTTTTGACGTTTTCCGATCCTATTAACATCTACATTCACGGAAACTATATTCTATTCCAAACATATAGCTCTACATTTTCGTGCCTGCACATTCCCACCAAAGAGATCCTCTGGACAAAAGATTTGGGAGATTATGCACAATGCTTACTTGAAGAGAAGAAAAAAAACGAATGGACATTGCCTTCTTTAAAAGGAGTATTCGTTTCAGAATCCCACCTTTTATCCTTCAACCAGGAGGGTTTCTATCTTTTTGACATGATGTCTGGGAAACCCTTGTGGTTATATCGCACTGCACCCTATCAAATAGTAGATCTGTATTTTGTACAGGCTGATAGCTTTATAGCTCTGGCAAAAGACGCCACCGACAATGCTTTTATGATGCAGTTTTCTCTTACACCCAGTAAACTCCTAGAGATAAACCTTTACGATATCAGTAAGCAATTTCCTGGATGGGAGACCATAGATCATGCCATTACCTATCAAAACAAATTCTTTGTAGTGAAGGAAAACTATAAAGATGTCTTCATTATGGAGCTAGAGCAAACCACAGTACCCCAGACAAAAAATCAATTGCTTAAGGTAGAACCACGTTGCACAAACTACTTGTATTACGATAACAATCTTATCTTCCACGCCAGCGTAGGCACGGATAACAGCGACTACTACCTACTTGCTTACAATACAGCCACAGGAGTATTACACAAGATTCAGAAAGGATTTCACGAGAATGTTCATATCGAATGGGACCTTCTCTATTTCGAACTCGACGATCTATACTACTGTTGTTCGTTTCAGGATTTTAAACCCAGCGTTTGCTCTGATTTCCACCCCTACCACCTTGCCGGATACAAAAAAAACCTAGGTTCTTATTCACGTTTAGAGGGACACAATTCTCTCCCTTCTGGGTGGGAGGTTTTAGATGAATACTACATCCAACAAGTATTGCAGGGTCACTTAACTCACTCCTCGGAAACCGAAATACTGTTTGTCACCGGAGATGGAAATCATTCCAAAATCGGGATGATGGGAAAAGGCACGAGTCATAATAGTCCCAGAGACAATTACCATCACGTACCAGTAGTATCAGGTGCTCTCGATTTCAAATCCATGCCCAATGCTCCTTATCTGCCTTTTCGACAATCTCTCTTACAAGACATCGACAGTGACGGTCTCGACGAACTGATCGTTCTATACTACTCACTTGAAAACCAAGAAGCCTATATAGCTTTGTGGAAATATTCCGAAGTAAAAGACGATTTTTTTTCCATGCCACTGTTTCATGACACAGATATCCAAAAACCAGAACTACTTGCAATAGATGGGAATATATATTTTCAATATGAATCGCTGCATGAAAAAGAAAAGCCTCTTCAACAAACGTGCCAATTCTTCTATGAACCCCATACAGAAAAAGAATATTCTCTCCAATCGATAGAAAAGCACGTGACTTCTCAAATGTATATTGGAAAAAGAGGGTCCACCATGGACTCCTTTCAATTCCTTGAAAATCTTGCAGTCAATGACTTTTTGACATATCAAGAAACAACCTCCAAACAATTTCCTTTCGTTCGCCTTTTTCCTCCCTATTTCGAAACTGATTTCAGTCAAATAACAGAAGAAGAATCTCAGTATATCCAAAAACGCAATGCGACCCTGAAGTCTTTCTTAGAACTTCTCGACACAGGGTTTGATCCATTCGAGGGCACAATTTGTACTCTTTGGCAAGGCGACGAAAAACCGTACCAAAAACCCTTTCAACTCAAGCGATTGCCCGATGATGAAGAGAACAAAAAAGAGTACGAAATCCTATCCTACGTTGATTCTATTTTCCCCATCCAATCAGAGGGCAAAGATTACATTGTTGTTCGAGCCTCCTCAAGACATTATTATTCACACATTTTCCTTTTTAATCCGCAATTTGAATGTATCGATTCCTTTACGTATTTCCACCCTTCCAATGTTAAGGTTTCCTCCGATACGATCATCAGTGTAGAACATCCCTCTCGATTTTGGTTTCAATCCAATGTATACGATGAAACCAACAGGCTTCTTTTTGGACATGTAAGTCATGATCAGCTTCAAATCAAGCAGCAATTTGGAAAATTCTACCTTTACGAAAAACAACTTCGCCATGGTGAAAAGGCAGTATTCATTGAAAAATGGAATACAATCTGCAACATTGATGCAAAAGGAACTAATTACACAATGCAAGGGTACCACTATTTAGATGTTTGGTCAGGGCATACAAACGATCAACTGTTTATGAAAGAAATGAGCCAACAACTACCCTTGCTATATTCTGACTTGTATTATTACCAATCTCTCTATGCAAGACCTACCCTCATTCATCAACTTGGATGAACCCAGATCCAACTGCCCGATGGGCGTGAAAAACCTCTCTACATATCTGATGCAGCGTATTCAATTCATCGCTTCGAATTTGTT
>JAQVSG010000064.1 GCA_028700655.1 Caldisericia bacterium | reverse complement strand
TTCCGAACCCACAAATCACAACTATGTTTTGCAAGCAAATACAAAAAGACAATCTATATCAATATTTTTCGAATTTTTACAGAAAAGAAATCATCAGGACCTGACATAGGAACTTAAGCTAATCTTATTATTATCAAAATCAGTGACAATAAATCTATCGGTCATCATCTAAAAAGCAAACTAATCAATTACTTGTTCTTGGAAATCCATGCAAAATTTCTGTTCGTAAGCACGAAAAATACTTTTGTGATGTTCTTTTAAGCATTTTAATGAAAGATTTAAATCTCTCGTCCAGAGTGCTTCGACAATATCTTCATGTTCTTGCACAACATCTTGAGGGCGCCTTTTCTCAAACAGTGCATATATCGCTATACGCAAAGACTCGTCAGCAATTTTCTCCCAGATCTCTTTTAGTCTTTTGTTGCCCAAAAACACAATTATTGTGGAATGAAAAATTATATCTTCTTTCATAAAAAGGATTGGATTATCCATCGATTTCTTCATTCTGCTAGCAACAAGGGAGAGTTCTCCGGCCAAGTGCCTTGGTTCCCCTTTTTCAAAAACAGCAATGACAGCTGTAGGTTCTATCATTTGTCGAAGAAAAAAAATTTCTTTTACATCTTCAAGAACCATTTTTTTCACCATTGCTCTTTTTCGCTCCTGCCAAACAACCCACCCTTCTTGAGAGAGCCTTTTTAAGGCTTCTCTCACAGGAGTTCGGCTTACACCAGCCTTTTGTGCTATCACTCGATCTGAAAGAAAACTGCCTGGCAGGTAACGCAACTCAAGTATAGCCGCTTTTAATTCGTCATAAATTTGCCTTGAAATCACCTGTTTCTGATTATCTTGGTCAGCCATCCCCTTCTCCTAATAAAAAAATTTACATTAATATTATACGCTTTTTTTAAAAATCAAATAAACATACCAAGTGTTCTAGGAAGCATAAGAGCAATCTCGGGAAAAATAACAGTCAGCGCAATAGCTATCAAAAGCGCAAAGACAAGAGGGATCGCCTCTTTGATCATTACTTCAAATGGAGCTTTTGAGATTCCCTGAGCTACATATAGATTCACTCCTACTGGGGGTGTTATCATGCCCAGACAAAGGTTCATTGTCATTACGACCCCAAACAGGACTGGACTAAAACCTGCTGCTTTCACAATAGGTAGGAAAAGAGGAGTGAATAAAACAACATTCGAAGTCGTGTCTATAAACATGCCAGTAATTAGCAAAAAACCCATAATAATCATCATCAGCACAATAGGAGACGTAGTAATGCCAGTCATTTTCGCGGCCAAAAGCTGGGGAATTCCCTCCATTGTTAACAACCTGCCAAATGTTGTAGCACCTCCGAGGATAAACATAGACAAGCAAGAAAGAAGTCCTGCCTCGACAAAGGCATCAAATAGCTTTTCTTTTGTAAGTTGATGGTAAATGAAATGTCCAGTAAAAAGAGCATAAACACAGCCTACAACGGCTGCTTCGGTCGGAGTAAAAACACCTCCATAAATACCTCCAAGAATAAGAAATGGCAACAAAAGGGCCCATTTTGCTTTCCAACACTGACGAATTATCCAAGTTGCCCCCCCTTGCCTTTCCTTACCGAGATAACCTCGTTTCTTGGCAATGAAATAATTGAAAACTACAAGCATGCCTCCCATTAAAACACCAGGAAGAGCTCCCGCAGCAAACATGCTCACAACTGAGGTTCCCGCAATAACGCTGTATATTATCATAGGAATGCTTGGAGGAATTACAGGACCAATCGTTGCTCCTGCAGCAACAAGCGTCCCAGCGTATCCCGGATCATATCCTCTTTTTTCCATTGCGGGTATCAAAATGACTCCAAGAGCCGCTACCACAGCAGGACCAGAACCAGAGATCGCCGCAAATATCATGCATGCAACGATTGTTGAAGCCCCCAATCCTCCTGCCATCTCACCGGTAAAGGCATCTCCAACGTTAATTATTTCTTCTGCCAAACCTGAACGGGACATAAGAGTACCTACAAGCATAAAGAAAGGTATAGCCATCAATGGAAATGAATCAGATGTAGTCACCATAGCTTGAGCTAGCAGCTGAATCATTGGAGTTCCCGGATAGAAGACAAGAAACACAAGAGCACATGATGCAGCCATTGCTACAGCAACAGGCACAGAGAGAATTAATGTTGTAAAAAGAGAGCCTATCAAAAAATAAACCATCTCACTCTTCACCGACCTTTTCCGAAAAAACAGCGCTTGTTTTTCTTTCTGCAAACATTCTTTGCATCGTCCTAAAGGATAATCCCAACATACCTATTACTCCCGCAATATACATTGTCCAGACAGGGAGCCATGGTATAGATGGAAACACCTGCCGGAGACGGATTTGCATTAAAACAGTTTTAAAGATCAAGTGTGACATATAGAAACCAAAGACAATAACAGAAAGGTCAGAAAAAAAACATATTTTTCTTGCTACAGAGGGAGGAAGATTCTGGGGAAGGAAATCAACCTTAAGGTGCATTCCTTTTTTTGCAGCTAAACTTATTCCTGTCATAGTAAGCCATACAAAACCAAAACGGGCAAACTGTTCTGCCCATGAAAAGCTAAATCCCAATACATACCTGGTAAAAACTTGTAAAGATAAAGCTATGAGCATAAGAACCATAAATAGAAAAAGAAGATACTCTTCCCAACGATCAAAATGCTTCAAAAGGCAAGATTTCATACACATCACCTTTCTATTTTCCATAAAAGCCGGGAGCGGAAAGAACCCGCCCCCGACAGTATCACATGAATGAAATCAGCTACATTCATTGTAGAAACTGTTATTTAAAATCAACTGCCCGCCCCAATTCTTCATATATGCGCTCCACATAACCGTTCATTTGAGGAGCATACTTTTTATACAATGGTTGAAGGTTTTTCCTGAAAGCTGCCTTCTCTTCGGCTGAAAGGCTTATAATCACATTGCTGCCTGTTTTCTCTATAGTTTCTTTCAGACCTTTGTTAATTTCTTCCTGCTTTTCACGCTGCCATACTTTAGTTTCCTCTGCTGCTTCCAATATAATTTTCTGCTGGTCTGGCGTCAATTTTTCCCAGTTCACTTTCGAAAAAGCAACTGGCAGAGGACCGTAAAGATGACTGGTTTCGATTATGTACTTCTGAACCGTATGGAATCCAGAATGCACTATATTCTGATAGGGGTTTTCCTGTGCATCAAGAACTCCTTGCTGCAATGATGTGAGCACTTCAGAGAAAGCCATAGGAATAGCACTTGCTCCCAGCATATTCCAAGCCTCTATATGAAGTGGATTTTCCATAACCCGAATCTTCAATCCCTTTAGGTCTTCGGGTTTCCTGAGTTCCCGGTTCGCTGTGGTTTCCCGGAATCCCTGAGTCCACCATGAAATGATTTTTATTCCGGATGACTCCATTGCTGCAGCAACATCCTGTCCTACAGAACCGTCAAGCACCTTTTCTGCCTGGAAACGATCGTCGAAAAGATAAAAAAGGTCAAAAACCTTTGTCGCCTCTGTGAACCCCCCCAGAGCGGGAAGCGCAGGAAGAGCCATATCAAGAGCCCCAGCCTGGAGAGATTCAACCATTTCCCTATTTTGACCTACCTGACCATTTGGGAAAATTCTGAGTTTAATTGTTCCACCGGATTTCTTGTCCAAAAGCTCCGCGAACTTCATTGACCCCAGATGTTCGCCTCCCTCTTCGGTTACGACATGACCAATACTAAGGGTCAACACATCCTTAGCAAAAGCAACACTTCCCACCATCAGGATTCCCAAAATAACGAGAAACGCCACAACACGATTACCTGTTTTGTTCATTATAATTCCCTCCCTTGATTTGATGATACTTCTTCTTTGGAAAAAGTTTCTTTCAATATGATGCCGCTAATACTTCTCTATTAATCAAGTTTTTGGGCTTTCCTTCCAAAAATGTCCTGACAACTTCTTCAGCAGCTTTGACACGCAGTTCCGGAATCGCTTCAATAGAATTCCAAGCCGCATGCGGTGTTATCACTATATTTTTCGCTTTCGCCAAACGAGGAAGGTTTTTTGGTGGCTCTTCACAGAGTACATCAAGAGCAGCACCTGCAATAGTTCCATTTTCAAGTGCCTCGAAAAGAGCATCTTCATTTATTAGTGGACCTCGGGATGAATTGATTAGATAGGCATCTGTTTTCATTATATTCAGTGTTTTATTATCAATAACACCATGCGTTTCGCTTGTCAGTGGAACATGCAAAGATAAAACATCAACCTCAGAAATAAATTCCTCAAAATTTGTATATTTTTTTATTTCTTCTTTTAGGAAAATATCATCCGGTAGAAAAGGATCATACCCTGCTACCTTCATTCCAAAAGAGGCAGCCCGCCTACCAGTCCTGATACCAATACCACCACATCCGAAGAGTCCAAAAACCTTTCCCTGAAGCCTAGGAACAGGATTTGCAATATCCATGTTCCACCCCCCGGACTTAACCTGGTTGTCGAGCAGACCAACCTTACGTGTGATCTCCAGTAAAAGAGCAATTGTGTGATCTGCAACTTCGTCCTGGCAATAATCGGGGACATTAGCCACCATAATACTTTTTTCAGTCGCCGCCTCCATGTCCACAGTGTTTATGCCTATTCCCATTCTGATGAGCACCTTGCACTTACTGAAGAATTCCAGATTTTTTCTGTTCATTGGTGTAAACAACACCATAAGGGCGTCACAATCACGTCCTTCTTGGCAAATTTCTTCAGGGGTCCCTCCTTTTGATAGAACGAGTTCTGCATCAATGGATGAGAGAATGCGTTTTTCGATTTCAAGATCAGGCCACGTTTTATCCGTCATAAACACTTTGAATTTTCCCATTCTAACCACCTTCCGGGTTATTCTTTCCGAGTCAGAGCAATTGAGATAGAAATATATCCATAAACAGATTTTTCCATAAGATCAATTGAAATTCTATCCTTCGGTGTGTGAGCAAATTCTTCCTCGCAGGGAGAGTATCCAATTGTAGGAATACCGAGCTCTGTGGCAACCCATGCTCCATCCGTGCCGAAATCCCAGCAATCGAACGTCGGTTTCTGCCCCACAGCCTCAAGTGACCTGGAAACTGCCCGTACATGGGGTTCGTCCTCGGAAGTAAGAAAAGCAGGTTTGTACAGTTCCATAGACTCATTCAACCCAGAATAGCTAACATGATGATACTTCTGAATATCAACAAAGGCATCTCGACCTACGTCCAGTCCGGCTGAATTAATAATTCGTTCAAGATCCAAAAGAATCGTTTCTCTGTTCTCAGAAGGAAGAAAACGTCTGTCAATCCTGATCGTACATACATCAGGAACTGTGCTTAACCAACCAGGAGAGCATGAAATATTTGTAATCGCCACACTAGAACGACGCAACAAAGGGTGCTCAGGTAAGCGATCTGATAAATTTTCAATAGACTGAATTATGGGGCGCATTTTATAGATAGCATTCGCCCCGCGCCAAGGAGCACTACTATGTGCAACTTTTCCAAGAGTACGAATATCTATTTCAACTTTTCCTCGATGGCCAAGATAGATATTTAGCCCGGTAGCTTCTCCCAACACGAGCAAACCAATTTTTCCATGATAATCAGAGATAACATTATCAACGAGCTTTCGCATTCCCCACATGTCGCCTGGTTCTTCTTCAACGACAGCCGTAACGATTATATCTCCTTCGTGAGGAACCCCTAGTTTTTTGACAGCAGCAGCAGCATATACCTGAGCTGCAATAGCCCCTTTTGTATCGCTTGCACCGCGTCCATGGATCCAACCGTTAGCGATTATTCCCTCAAAGGGGGGATATTCCCAAGCATTTAAATTCCCCGGATCGACCTGATCCATATGGCAGTTGTAAAGAATATGTTCTCCTCCACCAGTTCCAGAGATAACACCGATAACATTGCCTGCCTCATCACAAAAAGCTTTATCGTAATTAAGCCTTTTCATCTCTGAAACGATGGCACCAGCAACATCGCCCTCCTGCCCCGTAACGCTAGGCAACTGTATCAACCGCTGCGCAAAGGCAAGCATATCTTTTCCGTCTTGATCTATAATTTTCTTGAAATCCTGTTTACACATGATCAAGCTACCCCCCCTACTTAACAAGTCCACTATAAAGTTTAGGACACCTCATCCTGAAAACCTGAAGGTGATCTCTGATAGCCTGGACTTTTTCTGGATCTATTTCAAGAAAAACGCCTTCCTCACCTGAACCACCCTCATAAAGGACTTCTCCCCATGGATCAATTACCATGGAGGCACCTCCAAAGAGTGTATCTTTGGAAGTTCCAACTCTATTGCATGCTACTATATAAATCATGTTTTCTATTGCCCGAGCTTTAAGAAGGGTTTTCCAATGTTCAATTCTGATTTGCGGCCACTCAGCAGATACGAAAAGGACTTTTGCGCCTGCAAGAGCATACAACCTCAGCCACTCACAAAATCTGATATCGTAACATATAACACATCCTGCTTGGATATCATCAATCTGAAAAACACCTAATTTCTGACCGGGTTTAAGATATTTATCTTCGTCCATCAAAGGAATCAGATGTACTTTATCGTACTCGGCAACAAGTTTACCTGATGGGTTTATGACCTGCGCCCTGTTTACATTACCACTGCCACTACGCGCAAGAACAGATCCTCCAACAAACCAGACACCATATTGCCGCGCTAAGGTTCCTAAAAAACCTTGCGCCTCTATTCCAGAGGGATCAGCTATATTTTCTCCTTCTTCAAGAGCGTATCCCACATCCCAAATTTCCGGAAGCACAATTGCAGTCGGGAGAGGAGATGGTGCACAGTACCTCTCCATCCATTCACTAACTTTTTTATAATTCAGTTCCCTGATTCCGACGGTTACATCAATTTGAGCCAAGCCCACACGCAACATGAAGGTTCCCTCCAATTATTAGTAGGACTTTTACACTTTAAAAACTAAAACTAATTACATTTTTCACAGGATCTATAGAATAGGTAAAATTCGTGACTTTAAAGTTATTATATTTGGTATACTCTTTTTAGTCAAGTAATACCATTTACCTAATTAGTGTATTTTATAGTTTGATAGAACTCTATTTTTGCTGCAATACACTTAAGGAATCTCTGAAAAAGTCTCGGGCAAATTGCCCTTCAACCCTGTAAAATAGTGCTATAGAAATTGTTTCTTACTCCGGACCATACGGGGAGATGAGGATCGATGAACCGCCAGAAAACGCTTGCGAACGCCT
>JAQVSG010000063.1 GCA_028700655.1 Caldisericia bacterium | reverse complement strand
CCCTCATAACGCCACGAATGACTTGTATAATCTTATCTTCCTGCGGATCGCTAGGAGCTGCCTCATACGATAAAGCTGAAAAAGAGGGAAACAGGATTATGCATGCTAGGATAAATATAGAGATTCGTTGCAACCATTTTTTTGGTGCGACCACCGAATTGATATTTTTCATGACAGACTCCTCTATGCGACACTAAAGTACTTACGTTTTAGTTGAGAAAATAAGAGTACCCATTCATTATACCAATCGGGTGTCGTTAGAACCATGGAAAAACGATTTTTTTTAGAATATTGTGACTGTTTCTGCTTCAACGCCTGTTGTATTGATTCAAGAATTGAAGGAATGCTTGTCCAACGGAATCATCAGGGTTGCCCAAAGCCAAGGCAATTTCATTGTGGTTTTTTTCAGGTGCGTAATAGCAAGAAGCTTGTACTCCTGCATCCAACAACGTGTTTTTAAATTCTTCCACCAATTGAATTTTTTCAGGATTGATCGAAGGCAAATCCCCTGCGCTAACATAAAGAAATGTTGGAGGAATAGCACTTTCTTCATTGGAAGGTGATTTTACAAAGTAAGCCGGTGATGCATCTTTCCATTTTTCAGGGTCTTGAGAAAATATGACTTCTAGATAAATAGGGAGTTTCCCACCATTTTGCTTGGCTACACTTTCCAAATTGTACGCACGTGTATCAACAGGAGTGGATGTGCGAAAACTCTCTCGGGTTAAACCAAACTCTTTCAACAAATCCTCGTTGCATGACACATAGGCCGTTAAATGAGCTCCTGCAGAATGCCCTGCAATGTTCAATCGAGACGGATCTCCACCATATTCTTGTATATGGGTATATACCCACGATGCAGCAGCAGCAACATCGCGAGCATGGGTGGGAAAAACTGCTTCTGGGCTCAGTCGATAATTGACAGAAACCACCACATACCCCTCTAGGCAAATGTGCTTCGGAAGACTAGTTTCCTCTCCCCGGAGTAGGGCATTTCCCTTATCGCCTTTTCTCCAGCCACCTCCATGCACCCAGATAAGCACTGGAAGGGAAGCAGAGCGGTCAGGGGTGAAAATATCCAAACTTGTTAACGATGGGTCGGAATCTGTGTCTAAATAACAAATATCCAAAATGCTTTCATAGGAGGAGTAAGAAGGCACATCGTCAGGTTGAGAAAGAAAAGTGCCTTTCATGATCCAGGCTGTATTGTGTGACAGTTTTTTATTACAGTCAAACCCTCCCACAAATATCTCTTTTGCGTCCCATGGAGAAGGACAAATGCATCGCAAAGCTCGAAGTTCAGGATGATAAGGAATGGAAGGATCGTGTACCACCTGGTAGGTATAGTCACCACTTGGCCATCGAATCAAAAAATACGATCGGGGATTGTCATAGCTTTCATCGGGGTGATGAATCTGAATACTAACCAACTGCACGGTGGTGTCAGAACCTGGGATTTGATAAGGAACCATATCATTGTATGCAATCAATCCTCCTCTTCTATCCCCCCATTCTTGTGTAAAATAGGACACTACATCCAGCTCAAAAAAAGTGGCATCCGGTTTGTTGGGATCGAAATGGTAGATTTGTCCCGTGTTTTCTCGTGAAAACAAAATCACTTCTCCTTTTCCATTTGGGTTTGGAATCGTTGTTAATCCGCGAATGACCATAGGATCATTCTCTCTTCCCTGCGAAATAGCGTCTGGAAGAACCTGTTCTTCCCAGTGAGATTGAACTCCATCCACTCGTTTGTAAAGAGTATCTCCAATGCTACAATACAAATCATCGTTAGCTTCGGTAAAAGCCATTACTCTACAATCTTTTTTCACAATTTCAGGTTCAGCATTCCACTTCACTTCAGTAGGGTGCAATGCATCCACAACGCCAGAAAAAACACGACCTTTAGTAGTTCCTGCAAATACCAAATATTCACCTGTTTTTACATCGAGGTGATATCCAAAAGATCTTGTGCTTTCGGCAACATCTCCAGTACAAATTGTAGATTTCTCCCATTTGCCATTTGCATCGTTACGCAGCCATACAGAAAAAGAGTCATCCATATAATCAGTGGAACCAGCAATCAGTAAATGATCTACAACCTTACCATTCGCATCAAGAATTGGTATAGACCGTAATCCATCGACTCGAACAGAAAACCATCCTATGTTTTCTTCCACGCACCAGGGAAAAATGGAGGCCTCTTTTACAAGGATTTGAGCACCCGTCCACGGCTCATTCCCTTTGTCAAAAAAATAGGGATGATCTTTCCAATATCCAACACCTGCATACAATTTGCCTTTGTGTTCTGTCAAGTGAACAACTTCGGTACCACCCATCCAATTGCCAAGAATATCTTCTTGTCCTGCCTGATAAGACTGCTGAAAAGTAAAGAGGTTGTCGTTGATATTTCCGCTATCCTGCGCATGAATAGAAAAGGAAGAACCCCCTAAAAGAAGAAAAAAAAGCCCTACAACCAGTAATTTTGAAAATAGCATTTTCATATCAACCTCCATCACCGATATATATCATATACTACGAAGTTCTAAAAGAGGTTACATATTAATGTTGAGGAAGTACAAACGCTTTATTGCTCAATTCAAACTCGTATCTCTGAAATCTCGCTTGTTATTTTCTTAAACACTTCGTCCTTTTTTGAATGCCCTTTGCATGGTCTTCTTCACTTATATCTGGATCGCGCCAGTCATAATAAATTTCGCATGGAAGATCGGGACACTCCCCACAATTCAGGTATCCATTTCTTAGTACAGCACATTGGTAGATAGGACATACTTCCTCTTCTTCGTACTGGATATAAAAAGGTTTACCTTCATGTTCATTGCACGATTTCCCACATTGCTTTAGTTCCGGACAACTACTACAATCAGCTCCACAAACTGTTAGTTTCATCTACACTATTCTCCTTTGATATTTCGGTGCAGGATGTATCCCTCCTGCAATGTAAAAAAATCTTTACTATACCTCATTATACAGAGTACAATGCCCGTTTCCCAATTGCAATAATTCTTGCATGGGAATATGATTTTGGTATTGGTATTGGCATTGCGAAACGACAAAGGTATAGTTACCTATAACATGAGTCGATAAATGTTGATAAAGCAAACTTGCATTTTGTATCAAAGGAGAAACGAAAGTGAAAGAGACATTGATGAAACATGCAAAAGCCACGTTATGGCTTGGTATAGGAATTGCGGTATTGGCGGGCATAGCGACCTTGCTAGGAATCTTTGTTGAAGATGGCCCCGGGCTACATGTATTTGTATCGCAGCATGGTCAGCGTATTCTTGTGTATGGGCATGGATTCTATCAATGGATGCCTGCAGATGTTGCCATACAAGGTGTGGCCCAAGATTTTATTACGCTATTTTTAGCCATCCCCCTTCTGCTTCTTTCTCTTTGGCAAGCTCGAAGAGGATGTATTCGGGCACTGTATGTATTAGCAGGTACCTGTGGATACTTTTTTGTTACCTACCTCTTTTACGTCAACATGGCCTCCTATAGCGCCTTATTCCTTCTTCACGTTGCTCTCCTTGGAATGAGTTTTTTTGCTTTGTTTTTAAGTCTTTCTGACATTCTATCCATAGAAAAAGAGTCATTCTTCCCCTCCACAAAACAAATGAAATGGGCTGGAGGATTCTTGTTTGTAAACTCTATCATGGTTGCCCTTTTATGGTTAGAAATCATTGTGCCCCCGTTACTAGATGGCACAATTTATCCGCCCGAATTATTCCACCTAACCACCCTCGTTGTTCAAGGACTAGATTTAAGTTTACTCCTTCCCATCGCCATCGTAATAGGGCTTCTAGCATGGAAAGGACGAAGATCTATATATTCTTATCTCACAGTATACCTACTTTTTTTAACCCTGTTGATGATTGCACTATGCTCTAAAATTGTTGTCATGTACCTTGCAGGAGCATCCGTGATTCCTGTGGCATTTATCATGCCTACAGTTTGCATCATCGCGGGTATTTTTTCCGTACGAATCCTGCTTCATATAAAGAAAGGCTCTGATACCTTAACACCCTAGGGTAAATGTTTGGAGGCTGTAGAAAAAATGAGAAAAGTATTGCAAAGCGGTAGTCTTTTTTCATAATAAAACTGAAGTCAAATGGATGCCTATACAAAATCTATGCTGGGTTAGACCTTTGACACTGCTAGTAATGTATTATTAGAGCCTATTGATGAATACATCAATTAAGAAAGAGATTTGTTACGTATGCCTACGAAAAGAAGAAACGATGCTGTAATTGATGAAACCTATCGATCCTATAAACGGGAGCATGATTTTGATTTTCCTGCTGAAACAGAACCCGGGAAAATAGTCAAAGAAACCTTTCATATTGAAGGTTTTGAAAAACAATCCCAAAAGCAGTTGAATCACATTTTGGGTTCCATTCCTTCAAATCTAGAGGATTTCGAAGACCTAGAAGAAGAATGGGAAGAGTTTGAATCCACACAGTACAAAACCCGAAAAGAACAAAGAAATGCGAAGAGCCATAAAGTGAGACACAAGGATTCTAAAAACCTTACCGATTTTGACTAAACCCCTAGGTCATTGGATTGTATGGCTTTTGATTCAAGCAATCTATGCTACACTATTTTCGTATCAAATCTATTATAGAAAGAAAGCCTATGAAACAATATAAAGGAACTATCTGCTTGATAGCAGGTTTTTTAATGATGCTATGCTTGGGGGCTGTATATTCTTGGAGCATTCTTCGAACGCCCATCGAAAGACATTTCCAGATCAATTCTCTGGCAAGTGGTTTACCGTATATGACCTCGCTTGTCTTTTACTCTGTTTTCATGGTTTTAACTGGAGAAAACCGTACAAAGCTACCGTTCAAAACATGGATGTATATTGGTGCCATTTTAATCAGTGCTGGATGGATTTTATCTGCTTTCTCTCCTCACATTGCCACCCTAACACTTTTTTATGGTTGTATGGTGGGGGCTGGCGTCGGAATTATGTATGGCATCCCCATGATATTAGTTGCACAATGGTTCCCCAAAAAGAAAGGTGTGATGGTTGGACTCGTATTGGCAGGTTTTGGTATTTCACCCCTAGTCAGTGCTCCTTTGGCTCGGGCTTTAATTGTCAGCAAAGGCATTATGCCCACCTTTCTCTATATCGGTATCGCTTTTGCCATTCTATTGCCCCTACTCAGCAGTTTAATGGATTCACCAGAGACTATTTCTGCTCCAGAAAAAGGGCAGCCAGTGGAATCAGCAGAAATAGAAATCCCATCCCGCGATATGCTCAAACTTCCAAGCTTCCGACAACTATACCTGTGCTATTTTTTAGGAACAGCGATAGGCCTTACCATGATTGGCTTAAGCTACCCTATTGGTGTTGACTATTTGCAAGCTTCTCCGCAAAGCATCGCATGGATGATTTCCCTTTTTGCAATATGCAATGGTCTTGGCAGACCTTTCTTTGGATGGTTCACTGATCGCTTCTCCCCTATTTCCAGCATGCGGCTTTCGTTTGGGTTAATTTTAAGTGCTGCCATCCTAATGCTCATTTTTAGAGAAAACAGTATGCTCGTTTTTGGTTTGAGCTTTTGCGTGTTTTGGTTCAATCTTGGTGGTTGGCTGGCATTAGCCCCAGCTTCTACTCTTCGCTTTTATGGCGTTTTATACTTCAGTCAAAATTACGGCTTTTTATTTACTGCCTACGGCGCAGGTGCATTGTTTGGCGTGTTAGCTTCTGGCTTCCTTAAAGATTGGCTTGGGCACTACCAGGGCATTTTCTGGTTTGTTTTGGCTTTGGCTCTTCTTGGCATCCTCTTTTCTCGACGCCTTGCTCAGGACAAAACATAAACTATAAAAACAGTGCCATATATAGAGGAAGAGTTATCTTTTTACCCATAACACCAACATTTCCAGAAATCAGCTTGATTCCTTTTTCAATGTCACTACGCTTAAGTATTTCATTAAGAGAAAGAGTTGAGCCATTTCTAGCCTTTACCTCTACGGGTATTACTTTTGCATCCTTCGTCAACAAGAACTCAATTTCTTGCGAATTTCGTTCGTTTCGAAAGTAATGCAGATCATATCCCTTTTTAGTTAGCATGTCTACAATCAAACTCTCATATATCCCGCCTTTAACGCTTCCTTTAAGTTCATCATCTAGTATGGCGTTTTTCATGTCAAAACCATACATAGCAACCAATAAACCAACATCGTTAAGGTAAACTTTGTACTGATTTGATTTTTCATATGCATTTAATGGAAAAAATGGTGCAGAAACATTGAAGCAGAAACGAATAAGATTTGCATCTCGTAACCATTCTAAGCTATTTTCATATTTTCTAGCTGTGGATCCCTTTTCAACTACTGAAAATTGAAATTTCTTGTATTCTTTTACCAGTTGTTTAGGAATGGATAGATAACAATTTCTTGCTTTTGGTTTCTCATGAGTATTAGCATATTTAGCAATGTCATCTAGATAGCTATCCAAAATTTTCTGTTGCTCCTGTTGTACTTCTTGAAAGTTATTGGTTTTCAAAAAACGATTCACAACCGAAGGCATACCTCCAACTACCATATACTCCCGTAAATGCTTCATCATTGCAGAATGTATCGTATCCGGTACCTTTTTCAAAGCCTCAAAATACTCTCTCACATATTGTATGGATTCCGCTTGAAATCCAATTGCCCACAAAAATTCTTCAAAATCGAGTGAATGCATTTCTACTTGCGTTTCATACCCAACTGGTATTGAAGAAATTTCCTTATATCGAATACCCAAGGGTGATCCAGATGCAATTACATCATATCTAGAATCCATTGCCATGAATTTCAAAGCCGTTCTTGCTTGAGGACAAGCTTGAATTTCATCTAAAAAAATAAGAGTTTTCCCCTCAATAATTCGCATATCTGGAATGAGCAGTGACATTTTCTTGATGATTTCTTCTGACGATAAATCTCCATCAAAAATATCTCTCATCCTGGGAATCTCTTCGAAATTTACAGAGATATAGCTGGCATAGTGTTTTCTTGCAAACCAATCTACAATAAAGGTTTTACCAACTTGACGTGCTCCTTTGATAAGCAAACATTCTGTATTCTTTTTCTTTTTCCAGTCTTCTAGGTTTTGCATGAATTTTCGTTTCAGCATGCATTACTCCTTTGCAAACAATAAAAAAGGGATGCAAAAGTCAAATGGTCTCGTATTCATTTTACCCTGTATAGAAAGCTTTTGCAATTCTTCATGCATATTTTTGGACGATATTGAATCACCAACTTGCATATTTTTGGACCATAATTACTCACATTCTTGCATATTTTTCCATGCAAGTGTAGATATTAAGTCAATTTTATTCACCCAAGTGTAGATTTTTAACGAAATATTTTCACTCCTTGCCTTCTTGTTCATAGAAACTCTTCTATGTACAATGTGTAATTATTCAGATGCAAATGCTGTATAATATATACATCCCGTTCACAGGAGGGCAATTCATGAAATTAAAATGGAGCAGTACTCTTCTTTTGGTGTTTGTTTTTGCATTGTCATCGCTTTCCCCGATCCATTCCATGGATTCTTCACATTTCAGTACTACCAATCCATCAAA
>JAQVSG010000017.1 GCA_028700655.1 Caldisericia bacterium | reverse complement strand
TGTTGAGAAGCCCCAAGAGAGACACTCTGAAATAGCCATAAAAAGAGAAGGAAAGAGGATAGAATTTTCTTCATTATTGGTCACCAAATTGAAAAGAATTTTGTATTTTTTCGAGAGTTTTTTTGTACGAGGTAAAGGATTCAACGGGGCATTCTGTTGTGATGACTAAGCCTGTTGAGGGCTCAATAACAAAATAAATAAGTGAAACAAATAGAGTTTGCTTTGTGTTGTCGGTTGTGACTGAGGTTTGCAATACTCTTTGAATACCCTCTCTATTGTTGACGACTATCTTTTCAACACCTCCATCAATAAAGTCAGGCAGAAGCTCTACTTGATTTTGTGATTCCACTGTATCCATAAACTCTTCCAATGAAAGAGAAATGGTCGTATTGAAGTCCACTTTTACGTTCACAAAATATCCCTGTATTTCCGGTCCCACGATGGTAATATTTGTTTCGTCTTCCTCAAGAATCCAATCGGGGGGGTACTCAAAAGCAAAGTGGGAATGGTTGAATGTTTTCCATCGGGATGTAGTTTTGGGTGTACATGAATAAAAAGAAAATGAAAGCAGTAGAAAAAAAATGAGGAGTAGGCTAGATTGTTTTTTCATTGGATTCCTCCTGAATTTGTTTCTTGATTTGATCGTATGCATCTTTTAATGATATTGACATGACACGGATTTCTCCAATTGTTGTCATGAAATTAGAATCCCCTTTCCATCGAGGGACTACATGACGATGAAGATGAGAATCAATACCTGCTCCTGCAACGCGGCACAGATTTACACCCAAATTGTAACCTTGGGGGTGAAATGCTTTTTCCAACCAACTAATGATTCTTTGTTCAAGCAAACACATTTCTGTCAATTCTTTTTCCCGTAATTCCCGATAGTCAGCCACGTGTCTATAGGGAACGATGAGAACATGGCCAGATGTATAGGGGTATAGGTTCATAACGACATAATTATAGACGCCTCGATAAAGAACCAAATTGGAAGCATCGGATGGGTCTTCTTTTGCAATCGAACAAAA
Source organism: Caldisericia bacterium (assembly GCA_028700655.1). GTDB lineage: Bacteria > Caldisericota > Caldisericia > UBA6126 > UBA6126 > JAGLCW01. The sequence continues at coordinate 28,635 of JAQVSG010000017.1, read as the reverse complement.
CACACATTCAGAATTGGGTATGGTTTCTTTCTGTATATAGTTTTTTCGCCAAGTAGCCCAAATCATTTTCATAAATACCTCTTTTGTAGATTGAGAAAATCGTTACAATATTATACAAAAATATGGTATGAGATGAAAAAATTGTTTTCACTCCCTTGCATTGTTTTCACTTGAAAGGTGTATCATGAAGAAAGACAATAGGAATCTTACTCTAGTGTGGGTAGGTCTGTTAATCGTACTATTTGTTGTAGTCATTTTTTTGATTGTAAAATCCACAAGCCGCAGAGACAATACTTCTTTGAATAGCGGGGGCCTCACTTCCTCCGAAACCAAACCCAATGATTCTGTCAACCCACCGACAAAACCAGAGGATTATGTAGACTCCAATGTTCTTGCGAAACTTCCCCAAGAATTTATTCCTATAGGGAACCGCCAGGAAGTACCCGACTTTACTCTCCCCGATCTAGATCAAAAAACGATAACTTTGTCCGATTTTAGGGGAACATTTGTGTTGCTCGATTTTACAACGACCTGGTGTCGATGGTGTGAAACCCAAAAACCATCTATTTTGGAATTGATGGAAAAAAATCAAGATGATTTTCGAGTATTAGCTATTGATGTACAAGAAACAGAACAAGAGATACGTGCCCATTATCCCAATGGTCCTGAATATCCCTTGGTGTTGGACAAAGATGGGAAAGTAACTCAAATGTTCGGTGTAAAGGGATTTCCCTTCTATCTTCTAGTGTCTCCTACGGGAGAAGTTATTTATTACCAAAGCGGGTATGTAGAAGATATGACACAACGAGTGAATGCTGTTTTAGAGGAAGTCAGAAAGAACGGATAATGAACTGGGATATTCTTTCCCGAAGGGCTAAAAGAGCCATATCCATTGCTCGAAAAGAAGCCAGAAGCGCGAACAATCGTTTTTTGTATCCAGAGCATTTATGCATTGGACTGATTCGATCCGATGAAGATATTTCGAATGAATTCATTGCATTTTCTGTAGAAATCAAAAATGTTCTGGATATTTTGCTTCATATGGTTCACGAAAAAGATCAAAGGAAATCTGTTACCTCTTCATTGCCTACTGATTCAGAGATCGATCTTTCTTTGGAAGTAAAGGATATTTTAGAAAAAGCAGCTCGTAGAAGCCAAGAAGAATTTCGAGGACAAATTGATACGGAAATACTTTTTGAATGTTTACTGGAAGCCGAAACCTCTGTTAGTACCATTTTGCGAGAATGCAGTATGCAACCCCTGCAGCTGATGCGCAATATTCATTTCCGGAAAAGTTTTACTTCTTCTCAATCTTCTACAAAAGACACTCCTACAGACTCCATTTTTTTATCGTTTCCTACCTCTTTGTCAGAACCATCGGAAGATTCTTCCCGGCCCCCCCATTCAATGCAAGAATACTCTTTGGTAGATATTACTAGGCAAGCGGAAAAGGGAGAATTGGAAATGGTTATTGGCAGGGAAAAAGAGATGGATCGAATCCTGCAAATTCTAGCCAGGAAGAAAAAAAACAACCCCTTGATTATAGGGGATCCGGGTGTTGGCAAAACTGTGATTGTGGAATCTTTGGCGCAAAGAATTGTGCACCAAAAAGTACCCGGTGCTTTTCGAAATCAAAGAATCTTAAAACTGGATGTTTGTTCTTTTTTATCCGGAACAAAATATAGAGGAGATATCGAACAGAAAATTCAGACGCTATTTGCATATCTAGAAAAACAAGGAAATGTGATTTTGTTTATTGACGAGATCCACTTCTTAACTCGACACGCAAAATCAGACAACGGGGCGTCTTTGATAGGGCAAATACAGTCGTATTTTCAAAACCAAAAAATACGCATTATTGGTACCTGCGATACGCAATCGTATCAAAAAAGGATTGAATCCGAACATACTTTTCTGCGGCAATTTCAACCTGTTTTTATTGAAGAACCATCTCCTGAAGAAACATTTCGAATATTACAAGGAGTTCGTCCCTCCTTTGAAAAACATCATTTTATTCACATTTCTGATGAAGCGATTGAATCTGCGGTTGCACTGTCTTCTAAATACATTTCAGGTCGATATCAACCCGATCAAGCTATTGATTTATTAGACGAAGCGTGTGCCTATTTTTGTTTTGTGAATCAAATCCCTCCCGATGCCTTAATGGAAGCGAAGAATCAATTTGAAAAACTGCAAACCGAAGCACGATTTGTGAAAGTTGACAATCAAGCATTGTCAAAAGAATTTCAGCAGAAGTACTTAACGGCCCAAGAAGAATTCGAAAAGGAGAGGAAGGAATGGAAAAAGGAGGCTTCGAAATACACGGTTTCAAAAAACGATGTGGCCCATGTGGTTTCGCAATGGACGGGAATACCCATGGGGCAACTTGTGGAGTCTGAAAAAGAAAAACTACTTCATATTGAAGAGGACTTAGAAACGAAGATTGTTGGTCAAAGTTTGGCCGTTCACACCTTGGCGAACGCACTTAGAAGATCAAGAATGGGTATCAAAGATTCACATAAACCCATGGGTGTATTTCTTTTTTTAGGCCCAACAGGGGTTGGTAAAACTGAAACAGCAAGAGTTTTGGCCGAATATCTCTTTGGATCTCGAAAACATATGATTCGTTTTGACATGAGCGAATATATGGAGAAGCATACGGTGTCTCGTTTAATAGGAGCTCCTCCTGGATATGTGGGGTATGAGGAAGGGGGGCAACTCACGGAATCTGTAAAAAAGAAACCCTACTCCATTTTGTTGTTTGATGAAATTGAGAAAGCGCATCCCGATATTTTCAATGTTTGGTTGCAGCTTTTTGATGAAGGTAGACTCACAGATGCGAAAGGTACCACTGTGGATGCATCCAATTGTATTGTGGTTTTGACTTCCAATATTGTTCATCATTCTGGAGAAGGACTTCTCCGGCTGGGGTTTTCAGCTGAAGACAAAACTACTAAAGAGCATGATATTCATTTGGGAGATCAACTTTCCTCCTCTCTGTTTGAAAAGTTGAAACACTATTTTCGACCAGAGTTGCTAAATCGATTGGATGAAGTGATTGTTTTTAATACTCTTACCCAAAATCAACTATTGCGCATTGTTGATATTCTTTTGCAAAGAATGGAAAAGGATCTGGAAGAAGTACACCTTCATATCAAAATAACAGAGGAAGCGAAAAAACATATTGTTGAAGAAGGCTATAGTAAAGATTTTGGGGCAAGACCCTTAAAAAGAGTATTGCAAAAACGCGTTGCCGATGTTGTATCCTTGTATTTCATTCAGAACCATTTGAATGAAGGGGAGGTTCTTTGTGTTGAGTATGCAAACGATGAGTATTCTTACACTGTTTTAAAGGATTCTAAATCGTCTTCATTGAACCCAAAATGATGGCCTATTTCGTGATACACCACTTCTGCGATTAGCTCTCGTAAATCTTTCTTTTTCCAGGCGGCAATTTTCAATATATTGTGTCGGAAAAGGGTGATTTTATCTGGAAGACAGAAGTTGTAAAAAAAAGCTTTTCCCGGGTTTGGTATTCCTTCGTAGAGACCTAGGATTAAACCCTGCTCTTGAGAGTGGTTTTTCAATTGATAATCAAAAGGTTCATCCTGAACCAGAATCGACACATTGATCATTTTTTCTCGCAAATCCTTGGGTAGTTTTTGCAATGCCAATTGGGCATAAATAATGAAAGGATCATCGATTTGATTCTCAAGCGGCCTATTTTCTTCTGGTTCAGGATGTTTTGTATTCATCTATTGGGAGTATTCTCCTGTTTCTAGTAATTTTTTTGCTAGCTGAACAACTTTGATTCGTACGTCTGTGTTTGTGATATTATCTAGCCCGAAAGGAAGATAAATGGCTCGATATACGCCATTGTCAAAATAGCTTGAACAGAGTTTCTGACTGGCATATTGGAAAAGTGGTTTTGTGTTGGGATTGGTTGGCTCAAATTCCGGAAACGTAATATAAAGACCGTCTTGTTCAAGCGAGTTGTACAAGTCGAAATACATGGACTCAGTAGGGGTGTTTTGAAGGCCTACTAGTGTTTTTTCTCGAATATTGACATGTTTGGTTTGGATCCCAAAATAGTTGGCAAACCATTCCGATTCATCTAGAACAGTGTGTGCACTATTGGAAAGAATTACATAGTTTCCTCTTGTATCTAAATACTCCCCAATCGTTTTTTGACGGTCTGGGGTGTACAATGCATACGGATTTCTTCCCGCAATATGGATGACTATTTCATACGGGTATACATCATGAAAAGCAGGGAAACCCTTTTCTTCTACCGACCAATGTTGAAAAGCAATGCCAGAGGTTTCAATCCATCGGGTGGTGTATTCTCCAATACGGAGATAATGATCCAGAAGAGACCAGCCTGTTGGTGAATCATCAACGACCAATACAGGGATGGTTAATTTTTGCATTTCCATGAGGGCTATTCTGGGCTCAGATTCACAGGCTTGTATGGAAAGTTTATAGTATTGATTCTTATAGCCTTTTGCAGATAAACAGAAGAGATAGTCTCCTTGTGGCAAATCTTCGATTATGGTTGTCGAGGGGTCGTATTTCTTTGTATACAAGAGTGTATCTTTGTAATACACCATGAAATACGCTTCCGAGGCACTGCAATTTTGGGGTCGAATCTCAACTCTTTGCAATCCAGAATCTGAAAAATAGGCATTGGCAATATATGAATTGCCCTTGGTGAAATCGCATTCAAATAAAATTTTCTTTTTCCCATATCGTTCTAGCTCAAACGTATAGGTATCCATGAATAGATTCTGAAACGATACAGAGGTTTCTTCTGTTACTTTTTCAAGGATTTCGTGATTTCTTCGCATGGTTATATAAGTTTTCCCAGGCGGAAGGTTCATTTTGATTTTCCCACCTTGATCGGTCCAGTCTAGTAAACGTTGAAGAAGCTCTCTTCTAGAGGATTCAAGACCAATCCCTTCCAACCCGAATCCTAGAAAAGCGAGCTTGTATTCGCTCGTGTTGCTCATAACGGCAGCATATTCTTTGTCTGCTATAGAGGAGTATTTTAGAAAGGGAATGCAGTTTGCGTTTACGTCTTTTATCAAGACGTCGCAAATTTCTTGATTATTGGCACCGCCAGAGCCTGATAAAGGAAACAAAATATCTTCATAGGAGGGGTGAATGCCTTCAACCGAAGGGAATGCAATCATCTTTTTGGAGTAGATTCCTGCATATTGTAACAAGAAATTGGTTCGATAAAACTGCTCTAGGAGCATGACCATTCTACCGCTAATGATAAGATTTCCCCCGTTGTCTAAATAGGTGCTACACGCTTGCATTTCGTTGCTTTGCATGCCTCCGCTAGCATAGAATAAAAGTACTTTCGAAAAACCTTTTAGATCTTCATATGAAAGTGTTTCTTCGGTGCATCGGATAAGAGCATACGATTGCCCTATACTTTGCAGTGTATTCATATAGATGGGAAGGGCTTGCTGAGGAGGATTTATGGTTGTGCTATAGGGAGATTTGCCTTCCACAAGGAGGAGCGGGGTTTTCTCTAATCGGATGTTGAGCCACGATGTTTCCATTTTGGCTTGGATTCTTTCTTCTATATAACCGCTTTTTCGAATAATGATATCATCCCCCTGCTGTAGAGGAACCGTAAAATGACCTTTTTCGTCAGAATGAAAGACAGCATTGCCATATACTATTTTTGCTTCGGAAATTGCCTTTCCATTTGGATCTAGAACAATACCTTCCAGTGTCATTTGAGCGGGATTGGGTAGAGAAAAACCGAGAATTTCTTTTTGTCCTGTCACCGAAATAGACTGCGTTTGTACGATATCTCGTCCGGTTCGAAGTTGGATTGTGTACTTCCCTGGAATCAAATGGCAAGAGAAATGTCCATCTGCATTGATATAAATACCGCTTTGCAATTCTTGAATCCATAGGCTGTATTCGTCGGAATAATGTTGGATTGTGCCATGGATAAGAGCGGCATTTCTGGCTGCATGCAGAGATTTTTCAATATTCAGAGCTCCCTGTCCGTAACGAGTGTCCCATCCTTGTTTACCTAGATCGTCTCCGCCCCATAGGAGGAAATTGCGAAGATCCCATGCTGTAGCCTTAGGAAAGGCTTGCTTCAATATGGCTACGGCACCTGTAATGTGTGGTGCTGACATAGAAGTGCCACTATAGTACTCATAGGAATTGCCCGGGACACATGAATATACCATTGAACCTGGGGCAGAAATATCGGGTTTGATATAGGGGGCTGTTGCAATGGTGGAGCTGTTCCATTGTATATTGCTATCCCCTGCAGAAAAAGAGGAAGGTTTTCGATTGAAACCATAGGAACCCACTCCGACCACAAGGGGATGGTTACCAGGACTGTTTGTAATGCCATTTCCTTCATTGCCCGATGAGCTAACAATTAAAATATTATGGTTCAATGCATTGACAAAAACGGGTGTCCAAAAATCGACAAATCCTGGCATTCCAAGAGATAATTGATAGCAATGGGGGCGTCATTGGTTTCTGGATTACCATCGGGATCCATGGCCCATTCAATACCCCCTATAATTTGCGAAAAGGAACCACTTCCCCCGGGGATCACCACGCCAACGGATAAGTCGCTCTCTGGAGCCATTCCCAAAGGAGAATTTTGACTTCCTCCTGCAGCGATACCCGCCACGTGTGTACCGTGGGTATCTGTATCGTAGGAGGTATCCGAAAGAATGGCTTCTCCATTTCGGTCCACTACGGCAAAATCTTTAATTTTTCCTTTTAATTGTGGATGAGACCCATCACAGCCAGTATCCAATATACAAATCTTAACACCTTTTCCGGTATATCCTTGTTCCCAAATGGATTGAATTTGCAAGTCTTCCAAATTCCAATTTTTGGGGGGGAGGGACTCCAACGTACTATGCTTGATAATGGGGTCAGATTGAACCGTAAAATTAGGAATCATTTGCGAGGGAATGGATTGAAACATGTTTTTAATAGTGGCAGCATCCCCTGAAATTTCTATAATGGAGTTTTTGGGAAACCACTTCCAATTTGATATCCGCCCCTCTTTCATGGCAATTTTTATAGATGGTTGAATGTGTTGGAAGGAAGTATTGGAAGTATGTATCAAAAACGATTCATTATCAAATTGGTTTTGTGAGGAGGATACCCCAGGGAAAGCAAACAAAGAATTTGTTACAATACAACAAATCAATACAAACAATAGTAAAACTTTTTTCATTAATGTACCACCTCTGTCCGAAACCAAATTCTTTAGAAATTATACCTTTACTATATACTTTATTTTTATCTGAAAGTTACGAATTGGGAATTATTTTTGTTCCCGTTTTCCCTTCCAACGCTTTTTGAATGTTTTCAGGGCTGGTTATTATGGTGGGTTTTCCAGTGGATTCTGTAAATTGAAGACCGGCTATAATTTTTGGTTCCATGCTTCCTTTGCCAAAATGATTCTGAGATAGGTATTCTTTCATCAACGAAAAAGGAACATCTCGCAAAGGTTTTTCTTGTGGTGTTCCAAAATCGAGAGAAACGTAGGGTACCCCTGTAGATATAACCAACAGATCAGCGTTAATTTCTTGGGCCAAAAGAGACGATGCAAAATCTTTATCGATAACAGCTTCTATGCCTATATAATCAAACCCTTTGCGGATGACAGGAATGCCTCCTCCCCCCGTGGCAATTACAATAGTATTGTTTTGGAGCAGGGTTCGTATGATGTCTTTCTCAAGAATCAAGGTAGGCTTCGGTGAAGCCACCACTCGTCGATATCCTCTTCCCGAATCCTCTACAAATTTCCATCCGTATTCTTTGGCCCGATGTGTGATATCTTCATATGAAAAAAAGGACCCAATGGGTTTGGTTGGATGTTGAAACGCAGTATCGTTTTCTTCTACCTCACATTGGGTAACAATAGAAACCACTTTTTTGGAAGAGGAATGTTGGGAGAGTTGATTCTGTATCGCACACTGAATTTGATATCCAATTCCACCCTGTGTGTTAGCAACACAATAATCAATAGGCATGGTTGGGATGTTATCGGGCATTTTTTCTTGCATTTGTAATAGAAAGCCAACTTGCGGTCCATTTCCATGTGTGATGACTATTTCGTTGTCTCCCAACACTACTTCTTGCATGCTTTGGACAGTCTGTTTCACCTGGTTGTACTGATCCGAAATACGATTCTCTTTTTTGTTCTTGATAAGAGAATTACCACCAATTGCTAATACAATTCGCATACTACCTCCAATAAAAATGATAGGTTCAAAAATGGGATGAATGTTCATTATGATCCGCATCCTTCGAGTTTGTGGTATAGAAGGTTGCTTCTTTTTGAGTAGATTCATCATTATACTAAGATATTTTGGAAGAAAAAGGGACGTATGTTACTTTTTTGAATTTTATAGATACAACGAAGGATCCTTGCTTTGTGTGTTTTTTTATTCTGCTTCTAAAAGTACTTGTAGTTTTGTGTCTTCAAGCATGGGTATACGATCCAAAGCATAGGAGTTGGAAGCAGTTGTAACAAAGTGTTCGGATTGATTGAACGTGAACGCTCCTATAAAGCCACATTCTTTTAGTCTTTTAATGGATTGAGAATTGTATTCACCAAAAGGATAGGCAAAAAATAGAATGGGTTGTTTGTACCTGTCATAAAGCTCATTTCGAGATTTTTTTAAATCGCTTCGAACTCGTTGTAGATACTCATCCCATGTTTCTTCGAAGAGGTGGGTTATTTTCGGGACATGACCACCACCAGGAATCATTGTATAATCAACCCATCCATGGAGATCGTAAGAATGGGAACCCAGTGTGAATAAACCAGATTCCATGATGGCATCTAACTCTTCCCATGTAAGGTATCCGGGAATTCCGATGGTGGAGTTGATAATAAAAAGAGTTGCTTTTGCATTGTATCTTTTTAAGAGGGGTAGCGCGTGTGTAAAAACACCTTTGCATCCATCGTCAAATGTCAGTAGTATTGATTTGTCAGGCAGGGACAGTTTCTGTTGGTTGAAGAGTAACACTTCGGTAGGGGTACAAAAATAGTACCCATTTTCAAACAAGTATTGAAGTTGCTTCTCAAAAGCATCCGAAGAGACTACCCATTTTTGATGGTAGCCCCCTATGTCGTGATATCCCAAAACAAACACACGCTTTGCGAAGGTTGGTTCTGTATACATGATTTGAAGGGGGATATGATTGGATACATGATGGTAGTTTTTCCCGTGGATTAAAATGGTGTTGTGTCCATTGCGTAGCGGTAAATCTCCCTGAAACGACCATTCTTGAGAAGAAACAGATTGCAGGGGATAGGTATGATTGTGAAGAGTGAGATAGGCTTCTATAAGAGGTTGTGAACTGGTACATGTGAAAGAACAATGGGTTCCTTCTACTTGAAGAGGGCGTCCGGGGTCTTCGGAAAGGGTTAATGTAGGGGCTTCAGAAGATACATAGAATGGGATCCAATTTGAAAACATCGCCTTTTGAGTGCCAGATGTCATGAATTGAACTTGATATTCACCTACCGGAAAATGAGAGATGTCTGTGGTTAGAGTGGTTTCATTTTCAAAGTAAGAGCATGGAATGGGGGGGATATACGGAGAACTTTGAAAAAGGAACCATCCTTTTCCTTTTAAAGAATCTGAACTGAGGCATTGTATTGAAAGAGTGTCTTGAAATTCGTTTTCGTGAGTATATATGTACAGACGATCGCACGATGATATGGATAGTGGTTGGGTTGCAAGAAACAGAATCAACACAAAAACGAAACAGAATGCAATACTGTGGAGAACAATTTTCATGAAATGAATAGTACTCCTGCGTAGGAGACAACGGCATCATGGTCTCCTGTTACTTCACCCGAATGGGTGTGATCCACTAAAAGACCCTTTTGGGCTCCCTTTTTTTGTGCGTACAAACTTGCGACGGAACCAGGTCCTACACCGCACACTGAAAAATTATTGTATTCGACAGTTTCAATTGCTTCTTTCCATCGAAGGGAATACCAATGGTCTAAAACCTTTTGATCGTTAGAGAACGCCTGGTTTTTGGGGACATAATGAGACATATCAGAGGAGGCAATCACAAATAGTTGACGTTGACTTGCCAAGGCAACAAGAATATTTCCTAGTTCTTCTGCAGTCTTTGCGTTCTGGTATCCCATGGTGATAGGGAGCACTTTTATGTTTGTTGTAAAGGACGCGAGAAGAGATAGGATCACTTCAATAGAATGTTCTTCAAGGTGTGCATTATAATCCGATTCAAAGTGAGGATCTAGCTGTATCATTTGGTTTGCGAGTTCTTCGTCAATGGGAATCCAGCCAAAGGGAGTTTCCCATTTTCCTTTGGGCCAAACAGACAAAGGTCTTCCTATTCCGGTATGATTGACACCAACAATAACAACGGTCTCGCAAGTGGGTAGGAAAGAGAGTGTTTTTAAGGCAACCGAACCTGAATATATGAAACCAGCGTGGGGGACGATCGCAGAATGGATAGATTGGAACGTAGGTAAAGAAGGATTCCATTGAGAAAGGATTTGTTCTTTCCAACGTAGGATCTCAATGGGATCCTTTGGGTAAAACATATAGGGTCCTGCAAATCTCATATTACGGTTCATATTTCCTCCTTTACCAAACGGGGTATTGTATGGTAATGCTTTGCAAAACATTGTCCCAAAACAAAATGCAACCAAGCTCTTGCGCAACAAAACGCAAGGGAACCATGGTTCTTCCGTTTACTATAGCAGGTGCTGTGTCCAATTCTATAGCGTGGGTATTCACAAAGGCTTTCGTTTTGCCAATCTGTAAAATGATCTGAATGTCTTCTTTTTGATATCGTACTTCAACCACTTTTTTTGTGAAGGGGTCACTTTTAAACTGAATTTCCGCTTGCAGTGCTTCACCAATGTATCGAAACGGAATCATAGTACGTCCACCAGAAATATACGGTGCCGTATCAATAGGAGTTACAATGTTGTTAAAATACGTTTCTTGGGATCCAATGGTAAGTTGTAGTGTAATACCTGCCCATATCTCAAGGGAGTTTTCGGATCGATTTCCACTTTTGTCTATCGCTTCTGCATGCAAGATGGTTTTTCCCACAGAATCGACACGCAGAGGATAGGCAAAATGGCCATCTACATCCACGAAGATGAGCTCGCTATTTATATATAGCTCAGTAAACGGTTCTGTTTTGCCTAGTACTTCAAAATTCTTTTTGAGGGCAGGAGACTCTGGTGTAGGAAATAAGATTTGGATTTCAGGAGGGTGCGAATCACGAACGATTTGAAATTCTCTTTCTGAGACATTGCCAGCTTCATCATGTGCCACAATAGATACTTGGTTTTCTCCTTCTTGTAGAGAATACAAATATGAAAAATTGTATTGCAATGTTTCCTCATCCTGATGAAAAGCAACACTTTTTGTATTGATTTCCAATATTTCAATGTCCATTTGATATTGCTTGCTTTCGGGTGTTTGAAGACCTTGCGTGAGGATTCGACCTTCAATAGTATACGTTGTTGAGGCAGTGTAGGTAATAGGTTGGACGGGTTGGATGATAGAGAGTTCTGGCAAAATGGTATCTACTTTTATCTGTTCTTCTTGTAAAGGACCTTTTTCATAGGTATTTTGGGCATAATAGTGCAATGTAGAAACGTATTGTCCTACTTCCAGTGCCATGGGTTTATGATAGATCTGTGGCTCTGTTTCTTCATCAAACCAAAAGACAATTTCGAGATCTTTTTGGTTGGCTGTGAAGGACAAAAGGGGCGGAGATGTATACCATTGGTTTTTTCCCTGTTTTCCTTCAAGCCATTGTACGGACGTAAAGGGTATCGGCGGATATAGATACACGGAGGGAGATTGTTTGGGGGTTTCTGTATAGGGGGTGGAAACGAGGAGATGAATCATTTGATCTCCCAAGGGTGGATTTTTTATTTTTGCACTGCGATGAAAAATCACTGTAAAAACTTCTTCAGAATCAATTGTATGGGGCAATGTAATGGCAATAGAATTGTTTGAAGGAAAGGCTTGTAAGGAATTAGCGTTGGCAATTGTAATTGCTGCAGGGTCTATAGTGGAAGGGATTTGAAATCCTTCGGGGAACAGAAAGGTAAGAGTATCGTTGACCTGTAAAACATCGGCCCCATTTTGGATGGTGCACGTATAGGTGGCAATTTCGTTGGCGTTATTAGGAGATATTTCAAGATTGATGAATTCAACGACGGGATTTACAATGTCCACAGGTTGTGTTTCTTCCCACTGTTGTTTATCAGACCATTTAAATTGTAACAAAAAGGGTCCCGGTAAGGGTGGGTTTTGAATTCCTGCTTCTTCTTTTACAAGAATATCTACGATATTGCCTGCTGCAATATTCTTTTGAGAACTGACCATCAACAACGAATTTCTCACCGACACAGAGGAAGCTGATGATTGGTTGACAATAACATCAGACACATTGATATATCGGGGAAGCTTTGATGGATCGGGGAACTGAATATAAATAGGATAGTCTGCTCCAATTTCTTGATCTGCCACAAATGTAAAATGGTACGAGGCTTTACGATTAACTATTGGGGGGATGATTTCGAGCGTTGGTTTTTGTTTAAGGATATGATATGGTTCTGAGGGAACCACCTCAGAGTCTTCAGAAGAGCTTACAAGAAGATGGTAAGAGCCTGGATTCGAGGGATTTAAGATGCCAGCCTCCACATCAAAATGGACGTCAACAGATTCGCTATTCCCAATATACAGAGGGGAAAGAACAGTGATGGTTGTATCAAGAATCATGGGCATTTGTCCCAATGCCTTTCCATTCACACGAATGCTTGTTAAAGGGATTTCTTGATTCTTTTTCAACAAAGTGGTTTCAGGAGGAAACTGTATGCGAATTCGGCTGCGATTCATAAAAAGCTCTCCACCACGACCGGTGGTGAATGAGACCGAATAAGCGGCTTTGTGGTTAATGCCGTTGGGCCGTACTTCAACAGTAGGGTTTCCCGTCGTATCTCCAATTTTACTATCCACAATTTCATATTCGTGTGAATCGAAAGTTCCAGTCTCTGATTGTGTTTGAATTTTCAATTGATAGCGGCCGGGAGTATCTGGGTTCTTAATGCCAACTCGATCTGTAACATGAATATATACATATTCGTATCCAGGGTTTTTGGGGTCTAGTTCAAGATGTATATTAAATCGGATGGAGTTTTCTCGATAATCAATAACCGGTAGCCCTTGACAAGCAGAGCAAGGAGAAGTACCAATATAGATCGATTCTACAATTCTAGTAAGTTCCGCTGTTCGTTCAGACTTGTTCTCTGGCAGAGTAGGGAGAATGGTTCCTTTGGGCCAAATAATTTTGATCCAATCATGCACTTGCAAAGGTTTTTCCAACTTCAAGTTTAGTTTATAACTAGCTCGGGTTGATACTCTCCTGGGTTGAACTTCCACGGAAATATCTTCCACACATTGTACAAAATTTCGGATGGATACAAGCGATGTACAAATAAAAAACGTGACGACAAAAATCAGTATTTTTTTCATGGTAATAGTATACCCCCTATACTAAATTCAAAAAAATCTGAGAAATGTTCAATTTATTTTAGGGAATATAATGAATTTGTCCTTTATGCAGATGTACGTGATAGATGAGTCCGGCGCAAAGAAGGTTTGTAAATAAGGCACTCCCACCATAACTTACAAATGGTAGTGGCAAGCCAGTGACTGGTAACAATCCAATATTCATGCCAATATTTATGACAATTTGAAGGAACCACAATCCGACAATGCCTACCACAAAAAATTTTTGAAAGAGATCCTTTGTTTGCAAAGCAATGGACAAGGAAGAACCAAGAAGTAGTCCAAAAAAACTGATGATAAAAAAGCACCCGAAAAATCCAAATTCTTCTCCCACCACGGCAAAAATAAAATCGGAATATTTCGTATCTGGGAGGAACCCCATTTTGGATTGTGTTCCTTGTAGATAACCTTTTCCTTTTACTCCACCAGAACCAATAGCAATCAAAGCTTGGCGCACACTCCAGCTTTCTCCCGTAGGATCTTTTTCTGGATTTAAAAAAGACACAATGCGATTCCATTGATAGGTTTGGAAAAATTGTTTGCGAAACACCCATATCATTCCTAAGGAACCTACAAATAGGGTTATCAAATAGAGAATATTGATGCGAGAAAAGAACGTCATGATAAGAAAAATCAGAAACAGTGAAATGGCCGTACCTAAGTCTGGCTGAATGGCAATAAGACCTACGGGAAGCAACGTGATCAAAAGACTTTGCAGAAACAAGCCAAAAGAACTGGAAGAAGATTCAGAGAATAATCGAGCGAGTACTAGAATAAGCCCAATTTTCATCAACTCCGAGGGTTGTATGGACAGTCGCCCGATAAATATCCACCGCAATGGTGTTTCGGAGGGTCGTATCTGGTTTTGAATAAACAATACAAGAAGCAGTATTATACAGAATGCATACAGCATCCATGCTCCCGTTTTAACCAAATCACTACTCACAATGGATACGGTTATGAAGAGCAATATGCCGATAAAAAGATAGATAAGGTGTTGCTGAAAGAAATTTGTATCCTGATAAAGAGACTGTGTTGCACTATAAATAGCAATTGAACCCCAAATAAGAAGGACGGCTAAAGACATCAAATACAGCCAATGTGGTTGTTTAAAAATGATTCGTATATTCATGGTTTAAGTGTACAATAAAAATTGTATTCTAAAAATTTTGATTTCACTGTTATACTGCTATGAAGGCTATTTTTGTTATCATCGTTTGAGCAGCATTCTCTACAAAGGAGATGAGATGAATTTTTGGACATTGTTATTATGGGCATTGTTTGGTTTGCCAGGATTTTTCGCTGGAATTGCTCTGTGGAAGAGGAATCCCGTTATTCTTGATGCGCGTAAACATCAGAGACTGTTTCTACTAATAGCTACCATTGTTCTTCCTATTAGTTTTTTGTTGGGGTCTTCCCTTTTTTTTAAAGAGAGTTTGCACTGGGCATGGTCAATAGCTCTTTTTATAGGGATTGTTTGTTACTTTATATGGCATTCTCAACAAAAGTATCGAATTCTTTCCTTTTTTTATTTTGAAAAAGAGGAGTTTATGGATGTTTTGGAAACGGCACTCAAAAAGGCACACGTTCTATTGCCAGGGAAACCTATCGGCCCATTTACATTTTTTCGGCAGTATAGAACCGCTTCTCAGAAAGTGTGTGTTCAAATCGAATATAGCCGTATGATTTCTCGTTTCACAGTACGACTTTTTCTGCGATATCTTCCCTTGCATTTTGACAACCATTGGATTCGAACAGTAGATAGCCTAGCTTCTAATCGAACCTTTGATCGAGTCCCTTTGGCCTGTGTATATTATCTTTCGTTTGGTATTGGTTGGATCGTTTTTTTTGTTTGGTTAGCCATTCTGTCGTTGTAAGTAAACACTGTTGTGTTGCTAGATGAGAAAAATAGAGTCACAATTCTACTATTTGTGATAGGTCTCTTCTGCTAGAATTTTAAATCCCCTAAAAAGTTGTTCCAGTAGAAGAATTCTGCACAATTGATGTGGAAAAGTGAGTTTGGAAAAAGAAATACTCCGATACTTTTCTTTGATGGCTGGACTCAAGCCGTAAGAACTTCCTATGATAAACGTGATGGAATGGCCTTCTATATAAAGGTGTTGTTGTAAAAGAGCAGAGAACTCCATAGAGTTCAAAGGTTTGCCCTGGCTATCTAAAACAATCCCAACACTTTCTTTGGTTTTTTTTTCTTCTATTTCGATACCCTCTTTGTTAAGGGCATTTTCAATGATTTTTAAAGAGGGGTGATCTGGCAATATGTTTTCTTTGATCTCAAGGATTTCAAGGGTACAAAAACGTGAGATTCTTTTCGTGTATTCTCTGACAGCTGGTTCCCAAAGTGAGTTTTTTGTTTTGCCTATACAGACGAGTTGAATCTTACTCATGAAAAGAGAAAAAGGAATCGTGAGATTTTCGGAGGTAACCGTTTAAAAAATCCTTTGCACTCATAGTAGATTTTCCTTCTACTTTGACGGTAAGGAGTTGAATGTAACCATCCTGGCTAGCCACGTAAACATTTTTTTCGTGAATTGTAATGTGACCAGGACTTGGTTTTTGGTGGTTTGCAATCTGTCCGGGTGATGCTTCTAATATTTTCACTCTTTTTCCGTCTAACCATGTATATGCACCAATGTCCGATGGGAATGCACGAATAAAGGCATCAATGGCCTTTGTGGAAGATGCCCATTGAATTTGTTCATCGCGAGAGGTGCGTTTTCGGGCATAAGAAGAACATTGAGAAGGTTGCTGCACGGGATTTAATGGGTGCTGGTTTTGAATCTTATGAAAGAGGGTTTCAAGAAGTTCTAGTCCACAATGGATAGCCTTTTTTTCAAACGAATGATAGGTGTCGGTTTCCTGCAATGGGAATGTTTTTTGTTCTAGAATAGGACCGTTGTCCAACGATGGAAGCATTTGGAAAATGGTGACCCCTGTTTTTTTCACTTGATGAACAATTTGCCAAAACAATGGATCCGCCCCTCTATAATCAGGCAAGAGAGAAGGATGAATATTAAGGGAGAACAAGGAAGGGATTTGTAAAATTTCTTTGGGGATAATTTTTCCATAGGAGGCTGTGATGAAAACAGATGCCTGAAAATCTTGCAATTGATTTGCAAGGGCAGATTCTTTAAGATGAGTGGGTGTGAGTACGGGAATTGATAAAGAGGTTGCAAGTTCTTTTACCGGGTTTGCTAGTCTTTTTAAACCCCTTTTTTGAGTTGTATCTGGGAATGTGACAATGGCTTTCAACGATGTATTTTTATAACACCATTCCAGAAAAGGAAGAGAAAAGGAGCTAGAGCCAAAAAAAACCGTATGTATTGTCATTGTTTTTGATCGCTGTATTTTTGTAGAAGCTTTGGAGGAATTCTTTCTCCTTTGATAAATTCCAATGAATCCAGGTTTGGTATATAATCTGTAAAAAGGACTCCATTCAAATGGTCCATTTCATGCTGAATGATTCTTGCAGTAAAACCGTTGGCTTGAAATAGTTCCTTTTTCCCGGTGTGGATGTTCAAAGATGAATATTGGATTTCTGTAGAACGTTCTACGGAACCATATACTCCGGGGATACTTAAACATCCCTCTGTATCAAAATGAGAACCTTTTTTTGAAAGAATCTCTGGGTTTATCAAATATATAAGCTGATTTTCTGATGGTTCGACAACGGCAATACGCAATGAAACGCCAACCTGAGGAGCTGCCAAACCACATCCTTTAATTCGGTTGTTTCTCATGGTGTATACCATGTCTCCTATCATTTTTTCAATTTTTGCATCCATCTTTGCAATGGACTTTGCTTTTTTTCTTAATACAGGGTGCCCATAAGTAATTACATGTAACATTCTATTACTCCAAATTTTTACTGTGAATACGGATGCCATTCTCTTTGTTGAGTACATCCAATAAAACGGCGATTTTTCTATGAGACTCTATAGTGTTTTCACTCCTATATACAATACTGGATTGAAAAATCCCATGAGGACTTTTCCCAATCAACAATTTATCACTCACTATATGTATACCATCTAGGGTGCGAATTTGTTCCCTTAGTTCTTTTGTTTTTTGAACGACAATATCTTGGTTTTTGTGGTGTATTGAAATTTCCATCATATCAATAAAGGGGGGGTACAAGAATTGGTTTCTTGTTTGTATCTCTGTTTCATAGAGATCCTTTATTTTTTTAGTCTGGATGGAGCGGAACAATTCACTTTTAGGAGCCAATGTTGGAATGATGATACGGTGAGATTGTTCCTCATTTAACAAATGTTCATATAGATGTGCAATGGATTGAAGAACTTTTTCTTGCGAAGAATAGGAGGGAGTGTTTAAAAGAGAATCAATTTCTAACATGACAACCAGATGAATTGTTTTCAAATCTATTTCTTGAAATACTTTTTGTGTGCCTATAAACAGGTAACAATCCTCTATTTCTTCTGGTGAATGATGGGGGGCAGACCGATCAATGCGAAGGATGGGAGTGGAAGGAAAGTGCGTCTTGGCAAATTCTTCCATTTTATTGGTTCCTGGGCTTCGTAAAGTAACCGTGGGATGGTGGCATTCTGGGCATGTGGTTGTTCTGGGAACTGCTAGACCGCAATAACGGCATGTTAACTTGTCTGTAATGGGTTGATACGAAAGAGGGACGCCACACAATGGGCATTTCATAACATAGGCGCAATGGGTACATATAGATAGATTGTAGTAGCCCTTTCGATGCATGTATAAAAGAACTTTTTTGTTGGATTTAAGGGCTTCTTGAATCGTTTTTTGAATCGTGAATGGGAGTAATGAATACCCATGGTCAAGGACTTCTTTTTTCATGTCGAGGATTTGAATGGTGGGTGCAAAAAGCAGTTCTGATAATTTCTTTTTCGGAAGGGGGAGATGTTGGAAGTGGCGTTGTTTTAGTTCTGAGTAGGTAAAGACGGAAGGTAAAAAGCTTCCAAAAACTATTTGCTCTGACAATTCTTGGTGTCTCATTACGCTGGTTTTCTCTAGATGCACATAAAAAGGTACCTCTAGATTGTATTCTGGAGATGTTGAGTCTTCTATAATGACAAGTGAAAACTTTTGTTTTGGTTCAAAGATTCGGTCGCGTGTTCCAATTTCAACATTTTCCTGTTTTTTAAACATCTTTGTGTATTCTTTTTTGATGACGGTATTGGGAACAATGATCAAAACATCCTTTTCGTCGAAGTATTGGTGAATATAGTGTTGGTAGAACTCTAATCGAAAAAGGGGAGAAAGACCGTTCAATAAAAAAATACTGTGTTTCGATTGGGTATCCTCTGTAAGGGGAATGCTTTCGAAATCGTCAAGTGCAGGCGATTGGAAAATTTTATCCACAATTCCTAACGTTTCCAATTTCTTCAGAATGGTGGAATTTTTACGGATTTGGAGTGCTTTTTGAATCATAGAAGGAGTGAAACCAGAGGGGTGCTTTTGAAAAAATTCTTGCAATACATTCTTCTGTTTGAAGTATTGCAGTTTTTCGATTTGATCAAAATGAATCTGGTACAATGTCCGAGGATTCCATTGTGCAGCAAATAGACCTGCTCGAAGAAAGAGAGAATGGATTGGTATGAGATTGTATGTCGAGACAAAGTGAAAGAAAGAAAAGTGTTCGTAAGTAAGCTGGGGTTCTTTTGTTAAAACGCAGTGGATGTCTTTTGGAATTTCCTGGTTGGTTAAAACATCTTGTTCTACGGACGGAATTTCACGAAGGACAATACCCTGTCTTACTTGGTGGATAGAACCGAAGGGAACAAGAATTCGAGAACCAAAAGGTAGTATTTCCTGGGAAAAATACGTGAAAAACTGCCCAGAAAAGGAAGGAAAGTTTTTTACAACAACTTGGTAGTACTTCTTTGACATCATGCTGCTTATATGAAAAAAGCCCGGGGGTAGACCCCGGGCTTTTTGTTATTTCGGGTTAGTATCTTTATTTGTTTTCTGGATCTGGATAGGTTAAAGTGATGGTTTGTGTGGCACCATCCCAACCAATTCCACAACCTAAATTTTCAGCTACAAATCGTAAAGGAAGAACTGTTCTTCCATTGACTACCATAGGGGAGAGATTCGGAGCGTTTACATCAATGGGGGTGGGGACATCGTTTACTTCCGCAATGGGCTTGCCAATCCAGAGTTCAACAATAGTGTCTCCCTGTACTAAAGTAATCTTTCTTTCTATGCCTTCCCATCCAATTTCGGCTCCTACAGATTCTGCAACGATACGAATAGGAACAAGAGTTCGACCAGAGTTTTTGTCAACAAAAGGAGCAGCCTCAATTTCAACTGCTTTTCCATTGACATACACTGTCTTGTTTCCAATTTGGAGTTTGAGAATTACTCTTTCAATATAAATGACAGTGAGAGTTTTTTTGGTTTCATTTCCTGCAAGATCTTTGGCGATAACTACAAATTCGTTTTCGCCAACTTCGAGAGTAACTTCGTGTGAGAAAGAACCATCTTCTTTGACGGTAACTTCTTCATCATCGATGGTAACAAGAGCTTCTGGTTCTGTTTTTCCCTCGATAAGAACGGTTTCTTCAGAAACAGAACCGATTTCAGTTAACTCAAGAAAAGGTGGTTCTGTATCTTCTTCAATAATTTCTATTTCGAGAGGTGTAATGTCTACTTTAATATCAGCACCGGCAGGATCTTTTACATAGACATTTTTTACATTGAACTTGAAGGTACCCATTTCTAAGGCTTTAAAAACAAACTGGATGATGGTACCGTTGCCATTCACTCCTTTGGTGTCTCCTGTGCGAGTGATTCCAAAAATGATAACCCCTTCGTCTTTCCTGTCATTGTAGACGGGAAGGGTTGTAACTTTGTCTTGTTCAAGAAAGTTGCCTTCTTTAACTTGAACGAGTTCGAACTTGTCTTTTTCATACAAGGCATCAAACCCGATAGCC
This sequence comes from Caldisericia bacterium, assembly GCA_028700655.1. GTDB lineage: Bacteria > Caldisericota > Caldisericia > UBA6126 > UBA6126 > JAGLCW01. Next base: position 8,099 of record JAQVSG010000017.1, on the reverse strand, counting down.
CACACATCTTCGGCTTCTTCAATGGTGTATTGAATGGTGAATTCTGTACCAATGAAGATGACTTCAGCATCTGTCTTAAGATGAAGGACAGTTTTTGAGGCTGCAGAGGCAAAAGAAAAAGATGCCATGACAGAGAAGCATAAAAACAACGCTAATGTAGCTGATACTATTTTTCTCATTAAATCCTCCAGGGGAATGGAGATGAGCGGATTCGAACCGCTGACCTCCTCGGTGCAAGCGAGGCGTTCTCCCAGCTGAACTACACCCCCATTTTAAAAAAAGCATTCATGGTGGGCCTCCCTGGATTCGAACCAGGGACCTCATCCTTATCAGGGATGCGCTCTAACCAACTGAGCTAGAGGCCCGAACAATTGCCCTTTTGAATATATGTAAAAAAATGTGAATTGCAAGCAAAAATTTCTAGCGCTTCTAATTGTAGAAAAAACATGTATAACTATCATATAGCTATTAGTACTCGGTTTTTACACGTAAGAATTTTGGGTGGTATGTTTACATGAAAACAAAAAAATGGTTGTTTTTTGTCCTTCTCTTTTTGGTTCTTCTTTTCGTTGTTTTTTATTACTTCCTTGGGCAGACACAAACAAAAAAAGCAGAGGGAAGCAGTTTGTACCAAAATCCCATTTTACGAATCCAATTTGAATATCCCGCCGAATGGACCGCCCAGTCTTCTGGGCATATTCAAGGCTATCCTACTCAATACAAAGGGAAAAGTGGTTTTTTTGTCGTCAATGCGATCCCTGCACATACCGATTTATCGGAAACTACCGATGTTGTATTGGCGGACAATTGTCTATTGTTTGGAGAAAAACCCGTAAAGGAAGAATGCATTGTCCATTCTAGGGTAGGGTATTATTTATACCCAGAGGATACCTTGACAATCGGAGAAAACCATCCCATATGTTATGTTACTCAACTGTCGAATCCTGCCTATTACAATGGTCAGACCTGTACTGTATTGACTATTTTTTCCGATAAAGAGCATATTCGTGAATTGGTTAACTCACTTCAACCTTATTATCCATATTAGAGTATGATGAAGAATAAAACCTCTCGTATCCCCGTTAAACAACACTATTCCCCCCTCCTTTTTGTTTCTTTGGGTATTTTGTTACTTTACACTTTTGTCTTGCTCTTGAATGCTCACACAAAATACCTACCAAAAAGTGTTTCTTATCATCTGGATTTAACCCGAAATCGAATTCCTTTTTTGATAGAAGAAACAGATCCATTGCATGAAACAAGAAAAATGTTTTGCTTAGGAGTTTGGGATCTTGACTCTAATCATCTTACCCGAGACACCACTTCTATTGGTTTTGTGGAAGGGGATTGTATTGTCAAATGGCAAGGTCATCGGCGCATATTTGTTACCTCCAAAAATGCAGGGGGGTGTTTGTACGTCGAAAAAACCAATCCTTTTTTTGAGTTTGTTCAGTTCCAAGCCAACGATCCTCTGCAAGTTCAAATTCTTGATGACCCCACTTCCGATTTGTATTATTTGCTGGATCGGTACGAGTCTTCTGACCAGTTTTTTGTTGAAATTTGGATTCGTGAAAAAAAAACTTCGACTGCATCGATTGTTTTTGAAGATACGAGTTCTGAAGTTACCCATTTTTTACCTCTTTCTTTTACATGGAAAAATCAAGCCCCCTATCTTGTCGGAGAGGGAGTATACGATGGAATACGATATCTCTTTACAGGAGTTTTACACAAAAATCACTTTCTCATGAAAAGACAAACAGAAAGCATTTTGGATTGGAACATGAAAGAAAGAGATTCTTCTAGAGAGTTGTATTACGACAACTGTTTGCTGCTAACACAAAAACACCCCGTTGGTGTTCAATCGTATAACATCGAGGCCGCTAAACGGAATAATTTTGAAACTGTGAACAATTACATTGATATGTTTTATAGCTATTTGTTTGGAACGGATGACAGAGAAAGTTCATTAACAAGGCGAGGTATTCATTTGCAAAAACCTCAACCTATCTATCCTGTTTTGGGATATTACCGCGATACCCTGATTACAAAATGGAGTCCCTTGGTGCATCGTAGAGTTGGTGAAGATATTGAACCTTTTTCAGTGGTACAGATGCAAGCCATTAGAGGCAACCGCCTTGTAAGTCGAATTGATCAAGTGGGAGAACTTATCAATGTGTATTCGGCATTTTCTACGAATGAATTTTATTCTGAAAAATGTAACATATACTTGGACAAGTGGATTTTACCAAATCATCAAGGGGATTTTTAAAGATCTTATTGCAACGGCTCTTTTGTCATATGTGTTTTTTTTTCAAAATCGTATTATATTGTTTGTTGGATTTTTGAATCCGTATTGTAGAAAAATTAGTTATGACCGGAGGTTTTAATGAAGAGAATTCTTGTTACTGGCGCTTTAGGACAAATTGGAACTGAGCTTTCTTTGGAATTGCGAAAAGTCTACGGAACCGATTCTGTTGTAGTCTCCTATATTCGCGAAAGAGCGAATGAAATTCTTGAAGAAGGCCCTCACGAAACCATCGATACCACTGATGCAAACAGACTTAAAGAAGTAGTAAAGAAATACAATATTACACAAATCTATCATATGGCTTCCATCCTATCTGCTAAGGGAGAAAGCAATCCTCAGATGGCATGGGATGTGAATATGAATGGTCTGTACCAGATTCTTGAAACTGCAAGAGAATTTCATTGTTCTGTCTTTATCCCTAGCTCTATTGCTGCATTTGGACCAAGTTCTCCCAAGGACAATACACCTCAAGATACTATCCAAAGACCTACTTCCATGTATGGTGTTACCAAGGTAGCTGGAGAAATTCTGTGTGACTACTACTACTTAAAATATGGTCTTGATGCTAGAGGTTTGCGTTATCCTGGCATTATCTCATGGAAAACACTGCCTGGTGGTGGAACGACTGATTATGCTGTAGATATCTATTATCAGGCGATCTTAAAAAAGGAGTATACCTGCTTTTTAAAAGAAGATACTTCGTTGGATATGATGTATATGCCTGACGCAGTCAATGCTTCCATTAAATTGATGGAAGCCGATCCCGCTCGTTTGATTCACAGAAATGCATTTAATGTGACCGCTATGTCAATGACTCCTGCAAAATTGGCTGAAAACATTAAGAAGCATATTCCTGAATTTGTTATGAAATATGACATTGATCCTGTTCGTCAGAGTATTGCTGATTCTTGGCCAAACAGTCTCAATGACAGCGCTGCTCAAAAAGAGTGGGACTGGAAACCTGAGTTTACGATGGATATGATGACAAAAGATATGTTAGACAATCTTAGAAAAAAACTTGCTTAGGAGGAATAGATGTCGATTAAAAGGTTAAACCAAACACTTGGAAACGAGATTGAAGAACTCAAAAAAGTAGGGACAGCAAAAAAGCCAGAAATGGTTGTTTATGATGTTGTCCAAGCATCCGGAGATCGTGGACCTAGATTTAAAGTCAAAGGGTATGATCAAGAGTTTATCAAAATGAACTCAAATTCGTATTTAGGACTGTCTCAAAGAGACGACCTAAAAAAAGTGGAAGAAGAAGCAACTGCGAAATATGGACTTGGCCCCGGAGCTGTTAGATTTATCTCTGGATCATACGATATTCATCTAGAGCTCGAAAAAGGCTTGGCTGAATTTCATGGTATGGAAGCCGGAATGCTCTTTAGTTCCGCCTACATGACGACATTGGGCGTGATGGCCTCCTTAGTTTCCACCGAAACCACGGTGGTAAGTGATGAACTGAATCACAATTGTATCATTAATGCAATGAGAATGACTAGACCTAAAGCAAAGCATATTTACAAGCATTTAGATATGGAAGATTTGAAGAATTGTCTTGAAAAATCCAAAGGGCAATGCGAACGAGTTGTTGTTGTAACAGACGGCATTTTTTCGATGCGTGGAGACCATGCTCCTTTGGATGAAATTTCTACCATTTGTGAGCAATACGATGCCTTCTTCAAAGATGGAGTTGTCCTTGTGGTGGATGATTCTCATGGTGTTGGAGCGTTTGGTCAAAATGGAAAAGGTACGATTGAATTTACAAAAGCCACTGGCGTTGATGTCTTGATTGGAACTCTTGGAAAAGCCTTTGGTGTGAACGGTGGGTATACTGTTACTTCGAAAACAGTGGTCGAGTATTTACATCAAAAAGCTCCCACCTATATCTATTCCAACCCAATATCACCCGGAGAAGCTGCTGCTGCCAGAAAAGCTTTGGATATTCTGAAAAGCGAAGAAGGGAAAAAAATACTTGCACATCTCCGTGATATGACGAAAAAATTCAAACAAGGGATTGTTGATATTGGTTTTGAAACTCTTCCTGGAGAACATCCCGTAGTACCTTTAATGGTTCGAGATACCCAAAAAACATCCGAACTTGTCGCTTTCTTAGAGAAAAACGGTATTTTAGCAACGGGATTGAATTATCCTGTCGTTCCCAAAGGCGATGAAGAAATTCGATTCCAGATATCGGGTGAACATACTTCTTCAGATATCGATACTGTCTTGTCTATATTAAAAGAATATCGAAAGTTGAATGGGTAACTGGAAACAGTATTTCATCCTTTTTCTTTCTAGTGTAATTGTAGCCGGACTTCTAGGCTGTAAGAGTAATCAGCTTATTGATGTACCCGACCTTCGTGGACTTGAACTCCACGAAGCAGAAGCAATTGTTGAAGGTTTGGGCTTGGTTTTAAAAGTAAAAGATGCCACGTATTCTTCCTCTGTTCCGAAGGATACCATTTTGGCACAGGTTCCCTTTCCTTCTACCGCCGTTAAATACGGACGATCGGTTTCTGTAAAAATTAGCAAAGGAAGTCCGGTTATTTTGTGTCCTGATCTTGTTGGTAAAGAATATGGAGAAGCCATTGAGATTCTCCATAATGTGAATCTTTATGTTCATAGGATCCATGAAGTTGAAACCTATGAACATAAAGATTTACCTGACGTAGAAACAGAGACGCAAGAAGGTACTGAAGATTCGCAAGAGGTAGCACTGGACACTCTTTCATTATCGTCCTCTGCTCCGGTGGTATCGTTGGGCACCATTTTAAAGCAATATCCTGTACCAGGAACCAAAATGAAACCAGGACAAGGCGTTGAGCTTACGATTTATCTCCCTTCATTGCCTATTGTCCCCAATCTATTGGGCTCTCACCTTGAAGACGCAAAATATATTATTTCCCACAGTGGATATTCGGTGGGTACTATTACATTTAAGCCCAATGCCGGATTTTCACGCGGTGTAGTATATATTCAAGAGCCAATACCCGGTTCTCCTGCAGAAAAAAACGCGTCCATTAGTATTGTTGTGAATGAAGAATCGATACAGAAATCGGTGGGATCTGGTTAAATGCTATGCTGATAGGAGCTTCATTACTATCGCTTCCTTTGTTTTCGGCACACGAAGTAATGCATTCTCTGTATACAGCAGGAATTGATTATTGGCATATTGATGTGATGGATGGAAATTTTGTTCCCAATCTGGCGTTAAATTCTATGTGTTTACAGTCCATCAGAACAGAATATCCCTCCATTCCTATTGATGTTCACTTCATGACCACCGAAAATGCGCAACACAATCTGGCCCCTTCTTTTTTTGCATTCTCTCCCACCTGGTTTTCTTTCCACATTGAATCTGTTTCTGCAGTAAATGTTTGGATTCAGGATTGCCAACAAAAAGGAATACGTCCTGGATTGGCATTGTCTCCTGAAACTCCCATTCAAAAACTTGAACCGTATCTTTCTTCTTTGTCTTTTGTTCTTTTAATGAGCGTACAACCAGGTTTTGGCGGACAGCATTTTCGAGAGGATACCTACGCCACCATTGAAACGTTGCAAAAGATCCGTTCTCAACATCAATATTCTTTCCAAATTCAAGTCGATGGTGGCATTCAAATCAAACAAGCAAAGCAATTAAAAAAAATGAAGGTGGATAGGATTGTAATCGGTAGTTTTTTAGTACAACATCCAAATCCTTCTGAAGTAGTGCAATCCATATCTGAAATCCAATGAATCCTCGAAGAATTGTTTGCGTTGGGGCAGGCCCCGTGATGCATAATACTTCTCACATTCAAATCGATCCAAAATGGGATTTTATTATTGCTTTGGATGGAGGTCTCGATTGGTTGCTTCTTAAAGAAATTGTACCCCATGTGTTTATAGGAGATTGTGATTCACTTACTAAAATCAATTTTCAATGGTTAGAGAACTCTTCTGTTCAAAAACAGTATTATCCAAAAGAAAAAGATGAATCTGATTTTGAGTTGGCATCGAACTTTATTGTCTCTCAATTCCCAACCACTGCACCAGTGCTCTTACTCAATATGATGGGCGGACGAACAGATCATTTTTTAAGCAACCTTGCCATTTCAAAACAACTCTCTTTGCACGGCTTTTATGTTGAATTTCTTGGAGACGTAGAGGATATCATTATTTCCAATGGCGCAAAACCCATTGAATTAGCAGATAGCCACTACACAAATATTTCTCTTTACCCGTTAACGGAAGTTGTGAGTGGAATTACAACCAAAAACTTGAAATATCCCTTACATGGTGAATCATTGTTTCAGAATGCAAGTCGAGGACTCAGTAATGTTCCAATTGGAGAAAAATGTACTATACTACATTTACAAGGTATTTTAGCAATTTTACTTGTTCATGGAGGAAAGAATGAAAATATTTGTAGACACTGCGAACATTGAGGATATTCGAAAAGCATATGAGTTGGGCATTGTTGACGGCGTTACAACAAATCCCACCTTAATGAGCAAAGAATCGGGGAAATCTCCACAGGATATTGTTATGTCTATTGTAGATCTTGTGCAAGGTCCTGTCAGTGTAGAAGTGATTGGAAAAACAGCGGAAGAAATGTCCAAAGAAGCCAGAAAGTGGTTTGCGATGAACCCCGACTATATCGTCATTAAGATCCCCATGTGTTCAGAAGGGTTAAAAGCGATGAGAATACTATCTGAAGAGGGCATTCCTTGCAACTGTACTCTTATCTTTTCCGTTAACCAAGGGCTTTTGGCCGCTAAAGTGGGAGCCCAATATGTGTCTCCTTTTATTGGGCGTATTGACGATACAGGGCATGATGGCATGCAATTGGTAGAAGATCTTGTAGATTGCCTAGATTATTATGAATATGACACCGAGGTCATTGCTGCTAGTGTTCGACACCCTCTTCATGTTACACAGGCTGCACAAGCAGGTGCACATATCGCCACCATTCCTCTTTCTGTGATTGAAAAAATGATATATCATCCATTAACAGAAAAAGGAATACAACAATTTGACAACGATTGGGAAAAATTCATTAAAGCTAGCAAATAATCTTATCATTCGGGAATATTTATAGTAATACTTGTTTTTTTCTTCTTCAGAGGACAAGAGTGAGAAGAAAAAAATGAATTTGGAGGAGTCTATAAATGTTTTCTATGGATACAATGACAGTGAAGCTGCAACAAGCACTTGTTGAAGCACAAAATAAGGCCGTTTCCCATTCCAATCAACACATTGAACCAGAGCATCTTTTGCTTGCCCTCATTCAACAAAGTGATTCTTTGATACCCGCTATTCTTTCGAAGCTTGGGGTATCTCTTGCTTCCTTGTCAGAGGGTTTGGAAAAAACAATTCAAACATATCCTACCATTGCAAACGTTACCCAAGTTTTTATATCCGATTCGACAAAAAAGATTCTGGAACAAGCTCAATCGGAAAGTCGTTCTTTGCATGATGAATATATTTCTACAGAACATATTCTGCTTGCTATTTTGTCACTCCCTACTATGCCCATTGGGGAGTATTTTCGTTCTCAAGGGATTGAAAAAACACAAGTTTTAACCATTTTAAGAGAATTGAGGGGTTCTCACAGAGTGACAGATCAAACTCCTGAGAATAAATACCAGTCTCTCCAAAAATATGGGAAAGATTTAACAGAACTAGCACGCAACGGGAAACTTGATCCTGTTATCGGACGGGATGAAGAAATTCGTCGAACGATTCAAGTGCTTTCAAGAAGAACTAAAAACAATCCTGTTTTGATAGGAGAACCCGGGGTTGGTAAAAC
>JAQVSG010000062.1 GCA_028700655.1 Caldisericia bacterium | reverse complement strand
CATTTTATTATTGTGTAAACTTGCAAGAATCACTTCTGAACCTAGCTACTTTGATAAAGCCATTGAGCGTTTTCGTTTTGGTATTCTACCAGGACAGCTTGTCGATGGGGAGAAGCAAGGGAAATGGAACGATCCTCATAATGCAATGTGGGTGTATCACATGATTATTGTAAGATCTATGCTGGAAATGGTTGAAACACTGGCAGCATTCCCCGAAGGGATGCAATCAGAGGAGCGAGAACGTTTTAAAGAATCTTTTGCCAATGCCTTTGATGTACTCCTTGATGCAATGACGGAGAAAGGAATCACTCATCCTGATATTCTATGCGAATGTTTATCGAGAGTAATCCTGTCGGAGCAAAGCTTTTCTTTATACAAAAATGATCCTCGCTTTGTTTCCTTGTACCAAGATATTAGTCGGCTTGTCTATGAAAGAGATTTGCAGGGAAAGCCTTATCTATCTCCTGCTAGCCGGGGGTATTTTTTGCGATCCATGCGAGTTTGCCCATTTCAATCTATCGCATTCTCTCTCCATGACGAATAGCTGAAAAAACAACGTTTTTAGACGGGCTTGAGCCAACTAATTTTATCAGTTCAACGATAATGAACATAAACATTAAAAAACGTTCATTTGAGTTGAACTATTTTTTAAATCTTGTATATTGTAGACAAGGAGAAAACAATGCTGGAAAACTATGTCACGATTATGAGCCGGTTGTTACATCATGTACCTACTTCATTTCAACGATATTTGTATTCCACTATTTCTTGGAATTCTTCTCTGATCGGAATAGCAGGTTTCCGTGGCACTGGAAAAACCGTCATGATGTTGCAACATATACAAGATCGTCTTGCAAATGCAAATGAATCTATTACAGATTTCTTATACCTTATTGCTGACCAATCTACTGTAATTTCAGAAGGACTCTACGAGATTGCTCAAGAATTTTTCAACTATGGAGGATCAGAGCTATATATCGATGAAATTCATAAATATCCAGACTGGAATCGGATTCTGAAAAATCTCTGTGATGTTTATCCGGACAAACGAATTGTCTATTCAGGTAGTTCCTCTTTGAGTATTCATCAATCTTCAGCAGATTTATCCCGAAGAACGCTTTTGTACAAGTTAAAACCACTTTCATTTCGTGAATATCTATGTCTTAAATATGACATGAAGCTTTCTCCTATCACTTGGGAAGATCTATTGTTTCGCCATGTAGAAGTTTCTCATGAATTAACACAGAAATTCACGATACTGAAAGAATTCAATGATTATTTGACCCATGGTTCACTTCCCATTTTCATTGATGACGAAAACATTGGTGATTATTGGCTACGAATCAACGGACTTATTGACCAAGTAATATATGAGGATATAGAAGCGGATTCAAGTTCTTCAAATCGCATTTTATTGAAACGAATTTTAGGTATTATTGCATCTAGTAATCCCTTTGTTTTTCAAATTGATCGCATGTCGAGTTCACTTGGTGTATCCAAAAACACTTTGTATCGATTGGTGGATTTGTTAGAAACCGCCGAGATCCTTCGCATTGTTTACCCAAAAGATACTGGATATCGAAAATACCGAAAAGGATCGAAAATACTATTCCAAATACCAAACATGTATCCTGCTATTGCTTCTAATTATGTATATAGTAGTGAAATGAAGGGCTCTATTCGTGAATCTTTTTTGGTGTCACAATTATCGAATCAATTTACCCTATATTTCTCTAGTCCCATGGATTTTGTCGTAGAAAAGGAAGGTCTTGCATATTATTTCGAAGTGGGAGGAAAGAATAAAACCAATCGACAAATTCAACATGTTGACAGGGGTTATCTTTTTTTAGATGGCATTGAGATAGGGTTTAATAATAAGATTCCTCTATACCTGGCGGGATTCCTATACTAACCAATTATTCTTAACTTGCTGCATGTAATCGACTGTACTTCCTATCGTAGTGCTGATTCTTTTACTATTGAATGTCGATGGTATCTAGGAAATAGGTGGTGGGGTTGTCTTGAATTTCTATAGTACCATAGGGGTTACGGCTGTACGATCGACCATTGATTTCTAGAACCACTTTGTAGGTGCCTTTTGATAGAAACTTTTCGTTGTTTAGATTGGTCATATCCCATTTTACATGATATGTTCCGGGATGCATGGATTCTGTATAGTAAATTTCACCCAGGAGCTGATCATCTTGGTCGGTGACAAAGAGGCGGAGTTGTTCTGCAATATTGAATAGTGCATAAGCAGTGGGGTATTGCAATTTCGTACCCGAATGGAGCTCAAAACTAATGTCGTAGAGACTCTTGTAAACTTGTGTAATGTCTCCGTTGGAAATTCCCTCTTTGACCGGTGTGATGCTTTCTTTGTGAAGAATGAGAGGAACGTGAAGTTTCTTGGGACGATCTTCGGCTGACTCCGATGCATACGAAATATCCCACTGGAATTCTCCTTGTACTACTGGTGATATGAAGAAAAATGGAGATGGGTTGATGGTGGCTTGAACTGTAGTTGTTTCTCCTGGTTGCACTTCAATCTTGGAAGGATGAAATGAAATAAATTCAAGACGTTGGTTCGTTCGTGTCAGGTCTTGTTTCTCTTTTTTGATTTCTGTGTGGATGGAAAAAGAGGGTACAGCTTGAACAGGTTCATTGGAAGTATTTGTTATCGTAAAAGTTTGGTTGTAAGGGGTGTTGGAACCAATGAACTTTTGGTGACTAGGGGGAGTGATAAGTAGGGGTGTATGAATGGCAAATTTTGCATTGATTTGCCCTGATCCTTGAAGGAAGTAGGAATAAGGTTGATTGTTCATTGGATTGACTAAAATATCCGCGGTGTTCATGAGAGCACATTTCACATCGTGAGGGGACCACTGTGGGTGGGCTTCCTTTATGAGTGCCACAACCCCCGATGTACATGCTGTTGCCATGGAAGTTCCTTCCCATATCTCGTAACGATCTTCATATTGACCTTTGGATTTTCGTTTTGCTAGTGCAGCAGAACTGATTTGCTTTCCGGGAGCACATACGTCGGGTTTGAAAAATCCCAGATCAGCATCGCCACAAGGCCCAGTGCAGGTAAAATCGGAAATGGTAGATTGCTCATATGGAGAAATAGATAGTATAGAATCCTGGTTTAAATATGGTTTGATAACATCATAGCACTTTTGACTGATGATCACGGTAGGAAGAAGTTTTTCGGTGGGGATGTCTGTGACATCATTGCTTTCAAGGATGGAGAATGTGCTGTTCAAGTTATTGTTGTTATCGACAATGATACAACCCAAAAAATTCCTTGCTGAGATGTTTTGTACTTTTTCAAGAAGAGAAATGGGATCTTTTTCAGGACCTCTGTGGACAATAGCATAATATAAAGGTTTACCAGGATTGATTTCTTCTTTGCTTCCGTAACCACAATCTAATACTAAGTCTCCTTCTATACAACCATCAAAGGTGGGTGTATGAAGAAGCTGTTGAACATTCATGGTAAGGGGAGTTTTTTTACTGCTGGTTATCGTAAGTGTGCGAGTTAATCGATCATCAGAAGCAGCGACACCGATGGTATGATCAAACACAAATGGTGCTAGTACTTTCCATGGGTGTTCTTTCGTTCTTGCTCCGTAGTTTCCTGCTGCTGCGCATACGGTAATGCCAGCCTTGGTGGCGTTTTCTATAGCAATATACATAGGGTTGTCTTTATCTATAGAGGGGATTGGCTCTTCCATACTGTATCCAAGTGACATGTTGATGACATCACATTCTTGTTCTACAGCCATATCAATAGCTTTGATGATGTCCTCAAGAGTTAAGCCTCCTTGATCGGTAAACACTTTGTAAACTAGTAAACTGGCATCAGGGGCAATCCCTTTTCTCGAAGTATCAGTTGGGTTATTGCCAGCAATGATTCCACCAACATGAGTTCCGTGTGCATATATACGCAAATCTTGAAGATTTTCATCGTCATCGGCAATATCGTATCCCTTATATATTTTTGGCAAATCAGAAGAAGAGTACGAAAAATCTCCATGGTTTAAGTCGATTCCGGTATCAATCAACCCTACTTTCACATTTTTACCAGTGAATTCGGTTTCCCATTGAGTGGATTGTAATCCAAATTGTGCATTGACACTTACGAGTTCAATTTCTCGTGCTAGCGCAATTGTTTCGTTCGCAGAATAAATGGAGATATGCGTTGGAAGGGACTGTAGTGCCCAAGTATTATAGCCACTCACTTCGATGGCGATTGCATTTATGGCATTGGAATACTGATGAAGAAGAGTGAATGGTATTCTATTTTGCAAAGAAGCAAGAAGGTTTTCCTGGTCTTTGAGAGGGTTGTCAGACTCTGGTAGGGAAAGGATAAAAGTTCGTTTCAGCGAGGAATGATAAAAGGAAGCATTTTCGGTATTGGTGTTTAAAAAAGAAAAGCTGTCATTGGTACGTGCAGATAATTCTACAGCTGTAGCTTGAAAGGATGTCATAAAAACAAAAAAGGAAAGGATCGATAAAACGAAAACTTTTTTCATATTCGTCCTCCGGAAAGTATGATAAAGAGCTTTTCTAAATGTGTAGCACATGAACATTCACATTTCTAGTAAAAATGGTTACAAAAATGAAACCTAGAATGCAAGCAATTATAGGGTATCCTGCTTAAAACTTTTGCTCGTAATATTCCGTGAATTAATAGGAATTACAAGATTAAACTCCTGCAATTTGCAATAATATAGGGAATACACTCCTGTAATTTGACAGAATTGCGGGAATTCAGTATACTTCTTTTATGTATATTGAAAGATTCTTAGAAAAGCAAGTTTTATTCTCTATTGAAAGTTCTTTGAATCCTGCCATTCTTGTGTATGGACCAAGACAAGTTGGCAAAACAACTCTTTTAAACAAAATAATGGAAAGGATCTCACTAAAAACAAAATTTGTAGCATGTGACGATCCTGCTGTTAAAAACGCTTTTGATACATTTAACATAGAAAGCTTAAAAAGATTTACTGCCAATACTCAACTTCTTGTGTTAGATGAAGCTCAAAAAGTACCACAGATTGGTACAATCCTAAAACTTATCATCGATTATATCCCTGCTGTGAAAATTCTGGTTAGCGGTTCTTCTAGTTTTGAGTTAGCCAACCAATTGAGTGAACCCTTAACAGGTAGAAAAATAACGTATCTCATGTATCCTATCTCTCTATTTGAGTTGTATAACAAAGAGCAGAGTATAGAATTGAAGAGCTCTGTCGACTACTATCTTCGTTTTGGTTTGTATCCAAAGATTTTTCATTTCTCAGACGAACAATCTTTGGAAAATTACCTCATCGAATTAACCGGAGATTACTTGTACAAAGATATTTTTGAATTCAGACAAGTACGTAACAGTGAGCACATACGAAAACTGCTTACTGCCCTAGCTTTGCAAATTGGGCAAGAAGTATCCTATACCGAGTTGTCCAATCTTGTTGGTATTGATCATAAAACCGTTATAAGTTATATCGATTTGTTAGAGAAAAGCTTCATTGTTTTTCGTCTTCCTGCTTTTGCTAGAAATAGAAGAAATGAAATCAATAAGAGTAGGAAAGTATATTTCTACGATATGGGAATCCGTAATGCTCTAATTCGAAATTTCAATGAAATGAAGTATAGAGATGACAAGGGTCATTTATGGGAGAATTTTTTAATCGTAGAGAGAATGAAACGAGATTCTGCTTTGGGGATTAAAAAGAATTATTATTTCTGGCGTACATATGAACAACAGGAAGTTGATTTGATCGAAGAATACGGGGGAACCTTAAAAGGATTCGAGTTAAAAATGAAAGACACAAAGCATAAAGGGTCTCAGTTTTTAGAAACCTACATCGGCAGCACTATTGATAACATCACAATGGAAAACTTTGAAGACTTTGTTCAACCCTGAAACAATAATCAACATCCACCACGTATTTTAAAAACGCATCCGTAAAAACCGAGGAATCACAGGAATACACTCCTGTAATTTGACAGAATTGCGGGAATTATTGAAGTAGCAATGTAATTGTATCATAGACTATATTCATGAAATCTTCTTGTAAGTGTCCGATTTTTTTTACAAGGCGCTGCTTTGAAATAGTTATGATTTGTTCACACTTAATATACGAGTCAGATGAAAGACCATTTTCCGGATTTTTCCTCACAACTAAATGAAAAGGAACGTTTCCTGAACTTTTTGATGATATCGTTACAACAATGACATTGCCGTATTGGGGATTGGCACTCCCAGAGTTTCTTTGCACAATAAGGGAAGGTCTATAACCTGTTTGTTCTGAACCCCTACCAGGATTCCAATCAATCATCCATATTTCTCCACGATACACAATTTTAAAGTCATGATTCATGGATCACCTCGGCTTGGGCTGGTAATGCGTATTCAATATCTTGTTCATCTGATCCTATGAGTGAAAAAGCTTTTTCAAGTTTGTCAGACTCAATTTCTTCTCTGTATTTAGCAACAAGAATTTTTAACAGATGATTTACTGAGCAATCCATTTTTTGAGATTCTTCTTTCAGAAATTGATATTCCTCGTTTGAGATTCGCATGCAATAATTTGTTTGGGCATCTTTTACTTTCATACAATCCTCCTATGCAACATACAATACAAGTATACATATAAAAAGTGTATATAAAAGTAATATCACGTATTTATATCATGTGTACATCAAAAAAATTTTAGCACCATATTGAACCAAAATGCATTGTATTCCCGAAATTTAACCTAAATACAGGAATACACTCCTGTAATTTGACAGAATTGCGGGAATTCCTCCAGCTAGTTGCTAAAAATATACGTTTCGTTAAATCGGAGAGAAAGTTCTTCTGTAAGTACATCTGATTGATTATCGAAGAAAACGTTTACACTCCCGGACAATTGAAATATTCCCTCTTGCACGGGCTCTAGCAGTAATGTATCGGGTAACAGAAAATTCAAACCTTCGGTGAAAGATTGTGATTGTTCGGGAGTGTATTGAAATACGATCGTGTTGTTAATGAATTTGATATGAAAAGCATCTTCATAAAAATCCAGTGGCCTATTCTGAAAGAGAATGGTACGCTTCAACAAATCAAGATCGGGCTCGTTTGATGTCAAAAATGGACCCATATACAATTGTTTCTTGGGGTGTAGCGTCAGTTCAAAAGACTCGAATGTTGTGATGTATAAAGGAATCTTTAGTGATAGGGATGTATATTCCGTCACAAAAGGATTTGACAGCCAGCAAAAGGAATTTTTCTGGTTGTCCGAATATATTTCAACAATTTTACTATTAACATACTCGGGTTCCTGACTGTTACGAATACCATATTGATAAAAACCTGGTATTGGTGGATTTGCAATGCCAGCTTCTTTAGAAATAGTGATGGTGAAATTCTGACATTTTTCATCTGCTGGATCAAAAGAGGTTGGGGTTCCAATAATAATAAGAATAGAACAATCTTCTTGTGGAACAATCATGGGAAGTCCAGAACAAGATGGACAGTAACTATTCGGTACACTGAAATGAACTGCTTCAATAATCGTAGTAAGACGCCTTTTCAATTCACTTTTCTCCGTTGGCAGTGGTGGAATGAAAGTTGTACCCTTTGGAAAATAAAG
>JAQVSG010000061.1 GCA_028700655.1 Caldisericia bacterium | reverse complement strand
TTATATCATGTGCTTCAACTCTTTTTTTGGTTGTATTTATTGGCGGCCTGTATATGCCCGTAGTCAATACAATCCAAAACAGCAAAAAGAGCTGTTTCTAAACTTTCATGAATCACTTGTTGTTCCCTTTTTGTGAAATCACTTAAGACATAATCAACAATTTGGTCTTTATCGTAGGGTCGGTCAATGCCTATCTTAATGCGAATAAAATTGGGATCCCCCAGATGTTTTGCGATGGAACGAATCCCATTGTGCCCACCGGCTCCGCCTCCAAGCTTAATCCGTATCATCCCCAGTGGGAGATCAAGGTCATCTTGAACCACAATGATATGTTCCAAATCAAGATGATATTTTTGCCGAATTCCGTTCACGCTAATCCCTGATTCATTCATATAGACCATCGGTTTGCAAATCGTGCAATCTTCTCCTGTTATTCTCTTGAGCTGGCCCACAAGAGTTTGACACTCAAGTTTCCGAAGAGAGGTTCGAAAATCTTGTGCCATTTTATCAATCACCATATATCCAACATTGTGCCTATTCATCAGATACTTTGTACCCGGATTCCCCAAACCAAAAACTGCAAACATCTTAGCTCCTTGTTTAATTACGAACCAATTACCTTATAATCATATAATGATAAACTGTTTTGCAAAGAAGGTGAATGTATGAAAAAATTCCTTGTTTGGATGTTAATCGTTGTATTGTTGCCCCTTTCATATACATCGTATAGATTGTTAGAGAAACATACCATTCGCTTTCAATTCTTTACCAATACTTTACCCAACCAAATTGTACCAGATAATGAGATAGAGTTAAGTAGAACGCAATCCATGGATCCCCTTGCAAATCCTTTAATTCTGTTTATCTCAAACCACACCTTCGAAACACCCGGTTCTTCTTTTCTGTTTGAAGAAAAATCCAAAGAAACTGGTTCTATTGGGTTTTACCCCGTTTACCCCATTATGGATCCAGACATTTCCCTTGTCAATGTATGCAGTGGTGTATCTCCTCACAGAGGAGGGTATCTTTCCAGACCTTTAATGGAATCCCTGGACAACATTTTTCTCTCCGCTAAAGACGCAGAATTACAAACAGCCTACTTCGGAGATCATCTTCCTGAAGAGCCATCAGAAATTGAGGAAGAAGTTACGATAGCAGAAACCTACTCAGAATCACTGGAACAAACAGAGCTGAAAATCCCAGCCTCCTACGTAGAACCCATTCATTCCATTGAGGATGTTCAGCAATGGCTTGAACAATTTGAAAGCGAGTTGCAAGAATTTGATGTACTTATTTTCAATATACCTGTTCCAGAAGAGCTTACCGATATCGATAACCAAGACCATTACATACAAAATGTCAACAAAGTTATGACCAAACTTTACGATGTTTTTCAAGAAGATGCTCAATATTTCTATACCACCCCCCTTGTGTTTTCGTCATTGCCCTCCGTTATGCTTCTACCCAATGTCTCCATTGAGGCTCCAATATATTGCTTTGGTAAGAATATTGTTTCGAATCAGACTCCATTCCGCACCCATCTTGAAAACATTTCTTCCTCCCTCTGTTTCTCGTTGGGCATTTCTTCTACTCAAGAGAATACGTCTCCCCCCCTTCTTTCTCTCTATGATGTTGCACAAGAGGAGTATATTAATCGGGTTGTAACATTTTTAAACAGTCAAATGATGAGCTATATGAACGTGCTACTATCCTATGGTATTAACGAAGAAACAGTTAGTGGCTACATTTTACACGTAAACGATTCGATCAATACTATTCCTATTCAAGATTTGCCCGACCTACAAAATCGGGTAGACCTTTTACAGCAAGAATTTCAATCCTTTGTCCACACGCAAAATGACAAGACTCGCAAACAAGAATTAATCCTTTTTATCCTTCTCATTGCTATTGCAGGTGCCTTGTGGTTACTCTTTTCTCTTTGGAATTGGAGAGGCTATCTTTATGGGATTGGCTTCCTAATTCTTTACTATTTTTTCCACACTATTGTCTTCCAAAACTCGTTTGTTTTTCCTCCTTTGCATTCCATTACCCTAGAATGGGCCTGGTTGACGTATGGGCCTTCACTGCTTCTAACGGGGGTTGTATGCAGCATCATCACGACAGTTTTAGATGGATATATGTGGAATGTCGACGTGGACCATATCTTAAAAGATTTGAATGGACAAGTTGCCACGTTTGTAACATTTTTAATTCTTCATGGCTCCATTATTGGAATTCAATATGGTTACACGTTTACGGGAACACTAGACACCTTCCCCACTCAGCAATTGTTTTTGCACAATGAAACACTTCTGGTTATGATGCCGATTGTCCTTTTGTTGATGTTTGGAATCGCACTTTTACTACATTGGATTTTATCGAAAAATCAAAGAAAGACAGAATACAATGAAAAAAAGGCATAATACTATCTCAAAACTTCTTTCATTCTTCCTTTCTGTGTTTTTATTGGGTTCCATTTTTCCTACAATCACTTTTTCCAATAACCTCCAAATGGATATACAGTGCAAACCGGGATCTATTGCTTTGGAGGGACAAGTCATTTCCATCATGGTAACAACCAACGACGACGCCATTCTTACCGTGAATGCCACCTCTGGGAATCGGGTCCTATCCATTTTCACAAACATCCCGTTGGAAAAATCCATTCGTAAAGAGCTTTGTATACCCGTTGTTTATCCTTTGCATGAAAATTTCACTCTACACTTTCTCGCCGAAAATGCACAAACTCAATCTTCTCAAGAAAGAGACATGAATTTCACGGTTGAAAAAATGAAAAAAGGCATGTATTCCATGGAAGGAAGAATCTTACACGGTAGTTATGTCCATAAAACAGGGTTGGAGGGAGCTTTTATAGAAGTCATATCGGGAGAGACGTACACATATACAGAAACAGACGATGATGGTTATTTCTCCCTGGACCAACTTATACAAGGTCCTTACAAAATAAAAGTATCTCATGCTTGCACAAAAGCCACGCAGGAATTCATTACAGAAGTTCATGCCAATACAGAATTTATTAATATTACGTTATACCCTCATAAGATTCCCGATTTTGATTTTTGGATGAACAAACCCGCTCATTCTACGTATGAAAGAGGCGAAACTGCCACCGTATATATTCGTTCTCAATTGAACATGAAGGTTCACCTTTACATCCATACAGAAAAAGAAAAAGCTCCCATCCTTTTAAATTTCAACGTTGTAGCCAATCAAATCAGTCGATTCTTTTGGACTCTGCCAGAGGAATTGCCCTTGGGATCCCTTACATTTTCTCTAGAACCTGCTGAAGAAGGTTTCTGTGGAACAGCCAAGTACACAATTCAAGTTATCAACTCAATACAAAAAGGTTCTCTAACAGGCCTCGTATCGGTTGACGGAAAACCCATTAAGGGAGCCAAAGTATGGTTCCCTTACGAATATTTACCACCTGTTTTCACAGACGAATACGGCTCTTTTGTCCTACAAGATATTCCCGGTGGTAATTATCACCTTCGATGCACTATGCCTGGTTTTGTTGAATACAACCTTCCCCTTGTTGACATCATCCGTGGACAAAGTAATGGGCCTATCATGATCGAATTAGAACCAGATACATCGTCAAAAATCCAGTTTTACCCTTCTCGGTTTAATTTTACTACCCATGAACGCAGAGCAAAACAGGTTCCTATTCGATGCACACTAAGAGAAGGTTATGTCAAGAACATCCGTTTTGAAAAAGTAGAAGGTCCCGATGGAATTTCACTGACTCCTAACACTATTCCCCAATTGTTACAAGAAACTCAGCTCCTATTCTTCACGATGGAAAACACAATTCCCCCGGGAGAATATTCGATTCGCTACGAAATTTATGCAGGAGATACACTGCTACAAGAATTGCAAGGGAACGTTTCAGTACTGGGTCTTTCTTACGGAACCTTTGATGGCATTGTAACACCTCCGGGGAATATCATTCCACAAGGAGGTACTGCCCACTATATTTTCCATGCAGAACGTTTTACAAACTTCCGTGAACCCCTATCTCTTCGTTTTCACAATCTTCCTTCGTATACCCAAATCATTATGGATACTGAGAAGCAATATATTCCCCCTTGCCCCATCCCCTTTTCAATTGACACCTCATTGTCTACGGAGGTGAAAACCCATGAAATAGAAGTTGAAGTTTTTTCCAAGACACAAAAAAATGTATACATCTTTCCCCTTACAGTTTTCCCCAAAAAAGGCCAACTAGTCACATGTCCAAACGAGGGTTGGGATCCCATATTAACAGCCGGGGAAAAAGCCAGTATAAGTATTAGTTGTTTTTCTCCCAACGGGTATTCAAACCATGTTCGTGTAAATAAGGACTACGGTCCTGACTGGGTTACAATCCCTAATAAAGACATTGGTACAGTGACGCAAAACCCTGTCAGCACACCCATTCAATTTTCACCTCCTGCTGACGTTTTGGTGGGTGGTTACCCCTATTCCATAAGCTTCACTTATGGGGACAACAACGAAGAATACAAAAAGTTTACCGGACAAATCCATGTTTTCCCCCAAGACCCCAATGCTCCTATTAACGCAAGAGGAAAGTTCATTCATGAAGAACAAAGTGTTATTGTCACCTGGAACCCACCCACCAATAAACAAGATCAAATTATTGGTTACAATGTTTATCGTAGTTTGCATTATCCCGCTTTGGCCAATTCTGCCCCATTTAATGAAACTTTACTGAAAGATAGCGAATACATCGATCAAAATTTTATATATGGGCAGCAGTATTGGTATGTCGTAAAAGCCGTTTATCAAGATGGAAGCTTAAGTCCTGCATCCAATACGGTACAAATCAGTATCCCTCCGGAAAAACATGGGATTGTTATTGTGACTGTAGACAAGCCTGTTGGTTCCTCCTATTATCTAGGTTCTCCTCTATCGATCAATTTTCAATCTTCGCTGTCGGGGAAAGTATCTATTATTTGCAATTCTGGCTTCATAAATGTCACACTGCTCGAAACGTATGTAAAAAAAGGCACCAGATACCATTGGAAACCAATACTACCTGATCTTCCCGAAGCCAAAAGCATGTGCACTATTCATTTTGAAGGGGACGGAGGATACACTCATACAAAAAAGGTTTCCTTCTTCACCGTGAAACAAACCAAAGGGGCATCCAGTATATATGGGGTACTACAAAACAAACCTACAAAAAAACCCATAGAGGGAGCTATTGTTCAGGTTTCCAGTGGTCCTAGCTATGCCATTTCTACAACGGATGAAAATGGAACTTTTCTTTTAAAACACCTCTCTCCAGGATCGTATCAATTTGCGGTCAACTATAATGGCGACGTATTTTCTCCTTATCATTGCAATGTAGAAATTGGAGAAAATACGATGGATCCGATCGAAATTGATACGAAAGGAAAGAGTCCATTGCTTGTGTGGAACTCTTCTATTGAACAACAACTTCTCCCTTTATGGCTGTATGCAGAAGAAGACGACTTAGTCACGTTGTATTGGGAAAAGGATCAAATTCAACGTGTATCGCATCGTCATGTCGAAGTAAAAAAGAACCAAACTACTTTTTTACGCCTGCCTATTGTAGAAGATTTACCGCATGGAAAAATGTACCTTGTTGTCGAAAGTGAAAAACACAACCATGTTGTAAAGCTTCCCATTGTCATACCAAAACCACAAGAAAACAGTCTGTATGGAACCATCAAAAATATGGATGGGATTCCCTTGCAAAATGCTACCATAAATGAATACCCCGTGAATGAATGGGGGTATTTCAAACTCTCAACAAATTTAGACAAGATTACAACTCTTACTGTACAAGCTCCTTATTATCAAACAAGAACCATAGATCCTTCCGATTTTCAACCCGGTACTTCCATTCTTTTAGAACCTCAATCAGGATCCATCCACTATTCACAACAAGAAATTTTCATTAACAAAGATTTCAATACATTCTCTTTCCAATGGGTATCTCAATATGGGTGGACAGAAATTAAAGATTTTCAAATCGTAAAAGAATCTGGTGAAGAATCCGAAGTGATATACTCTCTTTCTTCACTCCAATGCAATCCTACTACAAGGTATGAATTTGAATATAGTAACATTTTGCGCGATCAAGTGGAGCAAGATTCTCTATTCTTAACGTGGACAACCTCGTCTTTAGTGAACAACAAAAACTCTATACACAAAATCCCCATAAAGAAAGGCTTGGATGATAAACTATTTCTCTCCACACATCCCTCAATCCCCATTTTTTCAAACCCTTCTTCCATGAAAATGATTTTGGATATATACTCCTATGCAAGCAGACCCGAAGATTTTCTTCTTCGGAGTAATCTCTCTGACGAATTTGACTCATCTATCCACCCGTCCGAGTTAATACCTGGTAATCAGTGCGACATGGAGATCCGTCTCAAAGAAGGTAAATCTTTGTCTGCACAGCTTTTTGTCGGTTCCATTGAAGTGATAAGCAAAACAACAAAAGAAATAGTAGAAGTCCTTCCCATCTACTTCCAAATTGAAAACCCATCCTCCCCCTCTATCGTTGAACCCTACTGGAGACAAGTTTTATATCGTGGTAGCTCTGTTTCTCATACTTTCTACTTTTCTGAAACCCCCGATCACATTTCTATCGGAGATATTCCAGCGTTTATGGAGTATCAACTGAGGGAAAACTCGGTTGTTGTTTCCATCGAATCCGTGCCTGAAGGCACCCATGAAATGGACATCCCCATTGTTCTTAATCAGCATATCGAAACAACGTTTCACATTCATCTTGAAGGACTTCCAGAACCTGACCATTGGAATGCACCTGTTTTAAAAGCATCCAATACACCCGAAGGCATTCTCGTTGAAATCAATAACATAGTAGAAAACAACCTCTATCGGTTGAATAAGTATCAAAATGAACCCTTGATCAATTGGCAAAATGACTTCACAGAGCAAGATACATTTTTGGATACTGACGTACAGGACACTCAATCGTATCACTATCAAGCATTTGCTACGAATCATAGGTTAGAATCTGGGTGGTCCAACGAAATTGTACAGTTGTATGCTCATTTGTTCCTAGACATAAAAATGCCCGATATCGCCTACACAAACAAGAGCTCAATTCTATTGACAGGGACTGTAACGCCCAAAGCAACCCTCCAGTTAAACCAAAAAATGATACCCGTTGACAACTATGGTCGTTTCTCTTTTAATGCCCCCTTAACAGAAGGTCGTAACTCATTTGTATTCACTCTTGAAGATTCGTTTAACAATACTCTCTCAAAAGAGATTTTTGTCATCCGCGATACTATAAAGCCCGATATTCAGTTTGTTCATCCCAAACAGTTTCCGTACTACACCAAAAAAGACCAGGTTGAGATTCAATTAAAAACAGAGGTAGAGGCTACTGTCACTATTAATCAGTTCACTTTCCTCGAAAACTCTGCTGGAAACTATATAGGTACGATCCCTTTAATCAAAGGGAAGAACGATTTGGAAATCCGCATCAAAGATAAAGCTTCCAACGAAACAATTACTTCTGTTGAGTGCATTCGATATGAAAAGGCATATTTTATACAGCTTCGCATTGGTTCTTCACAGGCTCTGGTAAATGGTCAAACCATTTCTCTGGATACACCTCCTCAAATACTACAGGGCAGAACGGTTGTTCCGCTTCGTTTTATCTCCGAAGCCTTTGGGGC
>JAQVSG010000060.1 GCA_028700655.1 Caldisericia bacterium | reverse complement strand
GCATTGTCGGTCCATTTAAGCACCACTTCTGTAGAATACACTTCAAAGGCCTTTAAATCGGTTGGTTTTTCTGGCATTGTCTTCGAATCAGCTTCTTTTATGGTGATCATTGCGCTGTTGGAAGCATCGGATTCCCCATACTTATTAACGGCTGTAATGTAAAAATAAAAAGTACGTCCTGGAATAATAAGGTCTTTTTCTTCATATCGAGTTGTATCTGATGGGAGATCCTTGTAAAGGGCAAACAAATCGGGGTCATCAATACTCATGTATATTCTGAAACTATCTTCATTGTTGGAAGTGTCGTCCCATGTTAAAAGAATGATTTTGTTTTCAATATGTACCTCAAGGTTGGCAGGAGCAGAGGGAATGGATACATCTCCATCACCTTCTTTGGCTGATTTTGTTCGGACTTGAATCTCGTTTGAATACATAGATTCTCCATAGGAATTGACAGCGCGAACTTTGTAAAAATACGTTTTATCCGGTTCTACCATGTTATCGGTAAACGTTGTTTCATCGGAAAAAACTTGTCCTTTTGTTTCGTATGGACTCCCAGAAGTCCTACGAGCAATTTCAAAACCTGTTTCGTTCGTAGAATTGTCTTGCCAGGCTACTACAATTTGTGTGGAGCTTGTAGCTCTGCCAAGGAGGTGGCTAGGAGCTTCGGGAGGATTTTCTTGAGTGGGTGCTTTTTCTGTAATCGCTTTTGCCTCATTGGAGGGAGAGGAATGACCTGCGTCGTTAAATGATTTCACTCGATAATAGTAAGTGGTTTGCACTTTTAAATGCATATCCAAGTAAAAACTACAGTTGGATTCTAGCTCTGCGATTGTGTCGAAATCTTGAATACCCGTCTTTCGTTCAACAATAAACCCCTTTTCACTAGTAGAATTGTCTTGCCACAACAGATTTACCTGGTCATACATGACGATGGTTTCCAGCTTAGAAGGTGCTTCGGGGGCTGGTTCAACAGCAACAACGGGGATAGAATGGGCAACCAATGGACAAATGATCAGTAACGAGATCCATATTTTTACTGTTTTGAAGATAAACTTTGCATACATAAAGCGACTCCTCACGGTTTTAAAAGAGAGTTTACTTTTTCAAGAAGGTCTTGAATCAAATATAAACTTTCTCCATAATCATCTGGTTTTTTTATAGCATCTATAAGGAATACTTCGTAGGTTTCTTTTAGTTTACTATATTGTTCCGAAAATCTGTGGTTTGCATTTACCCAGGTATTTCCGTTCCAAACTAAGATATCTTCCCAATATAGGTTTTCAAGGTTTAATCCTGCATCTTTTTGGGTATCCAAATAGATGTTCACTAATTCATTGGTTCCATCGCCATCTAAATCTTTGAATTGAACAATATTTTTATGACTTCGTTGAGAGGTAAATTGTTCTTTTAATTGACCATCATTTTGCAATGCAAAAAAAGAGATTCTTTCAGCCCCTATTTCCAATCCTCCTGGCCACCATGTGGCCAATAGCTCTGGTTGTGTATCGTAGTTAATATCTTGGTATTGGAAGTCAATTAATTTCCACCCCATGTAGGATGTTTCTTGGTTCCGCACTTTTTCTGTATATTGAATACAAGCTTGTTGTTGTGAATGAATGGTGATTAATTCATGGGGTGTAGCTAGTAAAATAAACGGTTGATCTGGAATTTGCAAGAATCCGGCTATATTTGTCATATCCACTGGAGACCAGAAAGGAGAATGCCATCGATATTCTTTTCTCTTCTTTTCTGTAAGAGTTGGTCGGATGGAGGGGAATGTACCTTCGGAGAGGAGAGTAGGTTTGGGTGATTCGATGGAGTCTACGTAGTAGATAGAGCCTTCTTTTGCATACGTAAATGTGTAGCCATTGAGAGAAAAACAGCATCCTTGAAATGCTTCGGGTGAAACGTCAATTTGTACGATTCGGTCCAAAGAAATGGTGGAAAGATAAAGAGTAGAAGAAGGTGCTGGTTTGTCGATACCATGAATAAATTGTTTGTCATACAGATTGGTACAAGAGAATAGAAAGAATTTTCCATTTCTAGAGAAAATATTCATGTATTCATAGGTTTTTTCCATTGGGAAAGAAATCTCTTTTTCTCCTGTTTGGATGTTCCATACGTTGATACCCCAGTCATACGAAGAGACAATAACATATTTACCATCGTGAGATATCGTAATGAAGGAATTATCAATATTGGGGATATCTAGTTCGGTAAATGTTTGCAAAGGGTTTGGCATTAAAAGGTTTTCATTTCGGTTGTAGTACATAAGGTTTAATTGGTTGTTTGTGGTTTTTCGAATGAAGTACAAACCCTTTCCAGTTGTATCCCACGAGGGACAATAATCATCCCCTGTTGTAATGGATACTGTTCTTCGAGAGTCTTCCAACCCACTAGACTGTGTAATAAACAAACCCTCTCCTTTTCTTTGAAAGACAATTTCTTCGCTTGCAGGAGGCGACTTGTAAAGAGTTTCATCTTCTATGGAGTAACGACTTTCAATGATTTTGTGGACACCCCAAGAAACTCCTTTGTATAGGCCCCAGCCAATAAGTATCAATAGGAGGGTTGCAATTCCAATGGCTTTTATATTGAGTCTTTGTTTTTTTCTTTTCACAACCACCTCTGTGTTTTCCTTTTATTGTAATGCTTTTGAGAGAATTACTCAATAAAAAAAGCATCTTTCCATGGAAAGATGCTTTTTAAATACGGTGAGTTGAAAACAAGATTTACTATAGAGACGATAGAATAGGCTACCTGTTTTTGCCTCTTTCGGGAAGTTCTCCATAAGCAACCATGAAGGCTTCAAAAAAATCTTCTTGCATGCGGCCACCAATGGTTACTTTTTCCCCATTTTTGAAAGCATCTTCAGCAGAAATTTCTCCATCGCGGAAAAAACGAGTTTGATCGCTGTATTTTACTACAATCGTTTTTGTCTCTCCCTGTACTTCTGCCGTAAGATTGAAACTGTTGGCACTTGTGTCATACGACGAAATAGTACCCTGGATAAGGTTTGCTCTAGGACCAGGATTGCCTGGATCTCCGGGGGTTTTGTCTGTATAAATGAGTATACGATGGGCTTCTAGGGTTTTATCGGTGGGATCTACTGGACCAGAGATTCCAACTTTCATGTCATTACGTAAAGTTTTCCAGTGAACCAATTCATTGTCCATTGTGATGTTGGTCCATTCGAAAAATTCTACGGGGAAGGCAGTGTTTTCATTAAGGTTTAATGTAAAGGTTTTCTTTTCGAAGTTTAAATCAGAAATCATTCCGGATACTTGTTTAGGACCTTTTGGAGGGGTATTACCAGGGTCTCTCCCTGGATCACGAGGGATATCACCAAGAAATACTCCCATTGCTGCAATTGTTTTTTCTTCAACTTTAACAACACCTACTACGGATACTTCTTCGCCATTTTTAAAATCTTCTAGTTTGGCGGGTTGCAAATCTCGGAAAAAGCGAGTTTTATCAATACAGGTAACTTGGAAAACAACGTCTTCACCTTCGGGGCTTTTGGATTTTAGAAGAAAGGTGGAGTTTTCTTTGTCAAGGTCTGCAATGAGGCCTTTTACAAGAGGGGGTCTTCCCGGATCTTTGTCGGGGAAAGCTCCAAAACAAAGAACAACGGCAACACCGGTTTTGTCTTCAAAATTGATACGTCCAGCAACAGTGACGGATTCTCCATTTTTAAAAGAATCCACGGTGGATTCTTCTTGATCCCGTATGAACATCGTGTTGTCAATCCAAACAAAAGAAAACACAACTGTTTCTCCATCAGGATTTTTCGCCTCTAAACCGAAAGTTTTGGCCTCTGTGTTTACATTCTGAAGAATACCTTCGATACGATTCATCTGCCCTCCGGGTCCTTTTTCTCCTCCGGGAGCGGCCTTTACTGGAACCAGAAGACTTGTTACAACAAGAGTGGCTACTAGAACGAATCCTAAAATTTTTGTCATTTTCATTGGTTTATTCCTTTCTGTTAGGTAAATTGAAAATGGTTTTGTATTATATATAGATACGCAGTATTGAAAGTTACATTAAATTTTCAAAAAAAAAAGAAAAAGAAGAAAGGATTACAATGAAGAAATTTGTGATTTCTTTTGTACTTGTAAGCATTCTTTTATTGACAGGTTGTAATGGCTTTGGCGGCGAAAACACTGCACAACAAGATATTGGTTATGATAAAGGAGCCATGACCAAACAAGAAGCATTTCGTGATTCTTCTTCCGAAAGCTCCAATACCGAGACTAGTGATGTTGAAACTCCGTATCCAAGGAAAATTATAAAAAATGCCGAAATATCTCTGGAGGTAAAAAACCCAAAAGATATTTCGAAAACCATCGAAACGCGCGTTCAAGAATTGGATGGGTGGGTAGTAGAGTCGAATACCCGTGGAGATGACGTGCATGTAAATGTAGACCTAAACGTACGAATTCCTGCTTCCGAACTGACCCCCTTTGTGGATTGGTTAAAGGAATTGGGGAAAGTTCATTATAGCAGGATTTATTCCGATGAAATTACATTGGAATACTACAATATGCAAGCCCGATTGGAGAATGCCAAAAAGCAAAAAGAGCAATATTTAGAAATTTTGAAAAAGGCAAATACCATCGAAGAGGTGTTACAAGTGCAGAGTTATCTTGATTCTGTGCAAGACCGAATTGATTCTGGAACCAGGCAAATGGAAGTTTGGAATTTACAAGTGGACCACTCTATGGTGAGTATTTCACTATCACAAAGTCCCCAAACTGTAAAACTGAACGAAGATCCCACCTGGGATATTATGTCTTTACAGGATGTCGGAAGACGATTTCGGAATAGTTTTGTAAGCTTTTTTAACAGCTTTTTTGGCTTCCTTATAGAGCTTTTAGTACAAATATTTTCTGTGTATTTATGGATAGCCCTTCTTATATGGGGACTATGGGTTGGCATACGGAAATTGTTTCAGATTCGGCATCGAAAAAAAACCAAATAATATACTTGTATCCCAGAAAAGAGGTTAATATGAAAAAATGGTGTAGTATTCTATTGTCAATTTGCCTACTGTTTGTGAGTTTTCAAAGTAGTTTTGCAGAAGAAAATGAACCAAAAGATGTGTTTGGTGATTTGTTAACACAGTATGAGTATCAGCGTTCTGACATAGACTATGAATCCGAAATTCTTGACTATTTGACAGAAATGAATGCTGAAATGGTTCTGCCATGGTTCTCTCAATGGTGGAAAAACCCTCTGGATGTTCATAAAAATGCGTCCGGTGTTTTTTATGGGGTTTCTGAAAGCTGGAATGTTCCAACAAAAGAGTATAAAAATACAGGTCTTTTCCAAGAATTTCTTGGTGGAATGGTTCGCACGGGTCATATCGTTATGTATTTGCCTGAAATTAAAATGCAACCGTTTCCCATTGACCCTGAAGAACCTTTGTTAGATGGAATCAAACATGTGTATGCCTCCAATGGGTATATGTTCTCTGAGTATGATGCTCAAGCAGTACGAAAAATGTGCGAAGGAATGCCCGTTGAAATTCAAATGGCTCTTGCAGACTATTTATACGCAAGCACATATGCTGCACGTTGCCGAGATCGTGCTTTGCGAAAACTGCCCAAAGAACAATGGCATGAAGCCTATCAGAAAATTTCGATGCTTGCAAGGGGAGATGGTATTGGAAAGGAAATCGATGACCTGATTTGGGATCTGGGTCCAGATTTCGATTTCAACCCCCTCTATGAAGGTACTATATATGTGATGTATTCTATTTTTAAAATTGAAAAAGCGATACGAGATGAAGGTCATACATGGGATGGCTCTTTTGATTACCTTACTCCCCTTGGAAACATTGCTTTTTCTGGTGATTCCACACCCAATGAATACCGTGGAGATGATTATTTCCTTATCGTTGATTGCGGTGGAAATGACACTTACAAAGGTGCTACTGCAGCTACTGCGAGTTTGGATCGGCCCGTATCTGTAGTTATCGATTTTGCAGGAAATGATACTTATATTGCCGATGAGCACACCAATTGTGCCCAAGGTTCTGGTACTTTAGGAATTGGAATCTTGGTTGATGAACAAGGCAATGATACATACACAATTCATGATAATGGGCAAGGTTCTGCCACTTTTGGTGTTGGTATTTTATGGGATGGTGGAGGAGACGACTCCTTCGTCGGTAGAGTATTTTGCCAAGGTGCTGCCCAATTTGGTGTTGGTGAGTTGATTAATATTGGGGGGACAGACAA
This sequence comes from Caldisericia bacterium, assembly GCA_028700655.1. Taxonomy (GTDB): domain Bacteria; phylum Caldisericota; class Caldisericia; order UBA6126; family UBA6126; genus JAGLCW01. The sequence goes on along the minus strand of JAQVSG010000060.1, from coordinate 1,525 downwards.
GTATTATGCCTTTTATTCTTCGCAAGCCTTTGCAAATACTGCCGGATATGGCCTTCTTTTGGATACTGAAGGAAACGATACGTATACTGCTGAACCCTATGAGCTCATGACGCCAGGAGTTTTAGGACACAACGACAACGTAAACTATTCTTTGTGTCAAGGAGTGGGTTTTGGCCGAAGAGCCGATTTATACGATGGTCACTCCATGGGCGGTGGCATGGGTGTGTTGGTCGATTTAGCTGGTGACGATGTGTATACAGCTGGTATCTATGCCCAAGCATCTGCCTATTGGTTTGCGGCAGGACTTCTATATGACAAAGCAGGAAACGATATTTATGATGCCTATTTCTTTGTCCAAAGTGGAACTGCTCATATGGGAATTACAGAGCTTCTGGATGATGAAGGTGATGATTTCTACAAAGCCAGACAAGCTATTTCCGTCGGTGGAGCGCATGATATTTCTATTTCCTGGGCAATTGATAAGGGCGGTAATGACCATTATGAATGCTGGTATGAAGATGCCGATGGGAAAAAAACCTCAGGAGGATTGTTATTGGGCGCCTCTACCGCCAATGGAATGGGTTTCTGTATTAATATCGGCGGAGACGATATATATGATGTTTTGGACGAACCAGATAAAGGTCAAACCAGTATTGGCTTTGCTCAACATCGTATAAACAATGAAGCCGCAAGCTATCGAAACACCTTCCCCGATGTAGGAATTTTCATTGATATCGGTGGAAACGATACCTATTCCCGACCTATTTGTAAAGACAATATAAGCTGGAAACAAGAATCGGATCGATACCCACGACATATGTCGATGGGCCTTGGAGTTGATATTGAAGAAGGCATGATTCCAGAAATCAAATGGCAGGCTAGTAAAAGCAAAGAGTAAAAACAAGGCAATCTTTTTGAAAGAAGAAACAGAGAGTAGAGTTTGTAACTCACTCTCTGTTTCTCTAATAAAGTGTCTACTTGTCGGGTACAGTCTAAATTCTAGAAATCTGTGGATTGGTTCTTTAGTAATACTCATAGTCTCAATAGTGACATGGTTATTCTGGGTACTCTATTCCAAAAATATCTTTTTTTTTAGAATTTATGGAATTAACTCCAAAAACAATTGATATCCCCCTATTTTTTGGATATAGTTCTATCATACCAGTTCCGGAGGAAACAAAATGATTGAACGTGAAGAATACCTAAATCGCTTAATTGCCTGGAAAGATAAGCAAATTATAAAAGTTGTTACAGGAATTCGCAGATGTGGAAAATCTACTCTCATGGAAATGTTCCAGGACTATCTTCTTTCGAATGAAGTTACGGCTCAGCAAATCATTTCTATCAATTTCGAAGATTATGCTTATTCTCATCTGCTAGACCCACAAAAACTGTACGAATACCTCCTGGAAAACCTTTCAGCTGATTCCACTACCTATATATTTCTAGATGAAATCCAGAATGTGAAAAACTTTGAGAAAGTCGTTGACAGCTTATTTTTAAAGAAAAACATAGACATAACAAT
>JAQVSG010000059.1 GCA_028700655.1 Caldisericia bacterium | reverse complement strand
TGGAGTGGGATAGTGAGGGGAATATATACATCGGTGGAGAAACAAATTCTCGTAATTTTCCCATGAAACATGCCTATCAAGATACTGTAAATGACCATGGCATGGATGCTTTTTTAGCAAAACTCTCCTCTGATGGACAACTGCTATGGTCTACTTACATGGGTGGAAATCATGAATTTTGGCATTCTCATGAAATGAACAAGATGTATGGAAACGGCGCAGAGGGACTTTTTTCAGAAGGTATCAACTGTATAAAAATTACAGATAAAGCCGTCTATGCAGGAGGTTATTCCAATGCAGAAAGCGTTCCTGAATTTCAGTATTCCTCCCCTCATGATTATTGGTTTTTGAATAGTTTTATTGCAGAATTTACACGGGATGGAGACTTTGTTCGCATTCTTGAAATGCCCTACATTGAGGACAATGGATATTTGGTTTTGCATGATTTTGAATGGGTAACGGATGACACCCTTCTTTTTGGAGGATTGCAACGTGTGTGGCCTGAAAACGGGGATCTGAAATCCAGGGGTAAATGGCACTACTGTATTGCCTCTCTGCATGTTGGAGAAGAAAACCGTGTTACGATAAACTGGAAAAAGATCATTACCACTCCCGGATCCTCCCAAGGGAAATATGGAGAAATTGATAGCCTATTACTCCACTGTGACCAGGATCGTATCTATACTGCTTTCTCAAGCCGGTCGTATCAAGACAGTGTTCCCTATGGACATGTACATTGCTATACCCAGGAGGGTACACTTCTTTGGTCCCAATCCATTGAAGCAGCAAGAAAGCCAAACCCATCGGTTGACGAGGAAGACAACAGTCTACCATCCTGGACTGCCATTTATGCTATGACAGTGGGTGAACAAGGCATTTTTGTGGGAGGTGTAATTAGGAATGATGGAGTCTTACCTAAATCAAAAAACTCCTTCCCAAAAACAGGTATAGAAGAAAAACTGAACAAGCAAGGATTTGTTGTTCAGTTATCGCATGAAGGAACTATTCTTCAAAGCAGAACCTTTGGTGGAAATAGTGATGAAGCTGTATATGATATGGCACTAAATGATGATGGACTTCTGTTTGTTACAGGAAGTACTTCTTCTACAGATTTTCCTTTAGTGAATCCGATGCAAGATCAAGTTTTTGAAAAAGAAACTGGTTTTATTGCTATTCTCTCTCCCTCTCTGAAGTTTCTATTTTCTACGTATTGGGGAGGGAAGGAATATGCTATACCCGAAGAAGATCCCGAGAAAGAATACTACCGATTAATAGAAGATAAACCTATGACTCGTGGTCTATTTATTCGAGCTGACTCTACAACATTCCTTGTATCCGGGTATACCGACAACAATACATTTCCATTGAAACATGCTTTTCAATCGGATAATCCACCTTGCCCGTGGGGTGAAGGAATTTTGGGCAATGTTTTCCTGTCAGCAATGACGTTTGCAGAGGATGACACACTTCATGACAATCCCACAGAAACCCATGGCAATACAACCGGAAGGAAGTGGGTGATTACATCCAATAAAGACTTACACCAATCATGATGAAAGAGATATTGAAACGATTAACGATATTCTTCATCTGCATGAGTATGCTATCGTGCTTGATTGGTTGCTTGAATACAAAGAATCAAAAACAAAACACGAATGAGACAAGTTTGTTGAATGATACATTGCCCGAAAAAATGGATCCAGATGAATTCAACTTTACTTCGTATAGAACGAATCTTTCAAGCTTCCCAGACTATTTTTTGAATCTACCAGAAGTATCCTTGGAAACGCAATGGATTCTTCAAGCAGAAGAGCACCAGAGAATTCGACCCATGAAAATTGTACAGGATGCATCCAATCGTACTATTCTTCTCGGTATTAGCTCTACCTTTTTTGATAACGAAGCTTTAACATGGAGTAAATTAGACGACGTCGACTACTATTATCAAGATATCTTAGCTATCGAAATGCGCACTGGTGATATTCTATGGCAGTATCGACTAGAAGAAGCAAGTGCAACTTCCCTTTTGGAACATCAAGGCAAAATCTATTTTGGCACCAAAAAAGGTGTTAATGAACTTCGAACATTTCACCGTGTTATCTGTTTAGATGTAGCTACAGGGAAAGAATTGTGGAAGCAAAGGATTCCAGGACCAGTGCAGACGAACTTAGTTATCTTAAATTCGGATCAATCCCTTTGTTTTGGAGTAAAAGACCTAGATAGTTTTTTGTTCGTGTTACAACCTGATACTGGAGAGATAGTAAATAAGATTCCCCTTTCGATACATTTTGATCTTTATACCAACTGGTCTTCGTTGATCCCAGTTCAAGAAACAACTCTTTGTTTTTCTTCCTATATCGGAATTGAGTGCTCTACAATTCTATTCTTTGTGGATATTATTTCTGGAGAAATGAAACCTGTTTATCATTTTTCTACTACCATTCATTCCAAATGCTACGGAAATCTGGTTCAGGTTGGTTCTGTTGTTTGTATTGTTACGGAGATGACAAATACCGATCATCCACATATAAATATACATGCTTTCGACCCCGAATCAAAAACTATGGTGTGGACCGAACACATTCCAACTACTTTGGGGTTTGCAATTTTTACTTCCCATCAACCATTACATAATACCCCCTCTCCTTGCTTTGTGAATAAGGATGAGTTGCAGACCTTTTTAAAGACAATCAGTTCCTGGGAAAAATACGATCAAATCTGTAATGAGTTTGCCCATCGTTACAACGTACATTGTAAAATCCAACATGCGGATGCTTCACACGTTATTGTTTCCGTTTCTACTATAGCAACTGGCAGGCGTACTACTCCGCCATGGTTTGAAACCATGTGGATAGTTATCGATGCTCAATCGGGTGAAATTCTAGGAAAACTACCCATAGCACTTGAATGTTATGAGTCATTCGAAGAATTCTACATTGTAGTGGACCGCTGGGAATACGGTAAACCCTACCCATCTTTTCTGGCATTGGGGGAAATCCAATGAGAATAAGAAATAATGGGCTTTTGCTTCTGTGTATTCTTCTGTTTCTTACTTCTTCTTGCACCAAACAGCCTGAACGTGGTGAACTACCAGAAATATCTCGTGGAAATACAACGGGAAATGCTTCTAATGGTGGAATGGTTTGTCAACAAGGAGATTGGATTTATTACTACCTTGACAATTCCACCAACCATGGTATTTACAAAATCCGCACAAATGGCACGGAGGGGATAATTGTGATCCATGGGTATGCTGACAATATCAATGTGGGGGAAGACGGTCTTTACTATATAGGTGGATACCATTCCAGTATTCTCAAGCTAGCATTTGGAAAGGATCAAACTACTGTTATTTGTAACGATATTGTAAGAGATATGAGTATTGTGGAAGATTGGATATATTTTAATACTTATCATCCCGAATCTGGTATCTTTAGAATACGGACTGATGGTACCAAGAAGATTAAACTTACCGAAGATACCGGGTATTGTATGAATGTTACAAACGATTGGGTGTACTACATCGACAGTGAATATAAGAAAAAACTCTATAAAATGCGAGTCGATGGAACTGAACGCATGAAGGTATGCGACGATCACATCAGCTTCATCAATGTGGTAGGAGACTGGATTTATTATACCAACCCAGAAGACTCTGGTAGACTTTACAAAATGCGAACCGATGGAACCGATAAGATGAAAATAACAGAAGATATTGCGAGAATCTTTAATGTTTCTGATTCTTGGGTTTACTATCGAAGCGGTCTGGACCATAAAAAGTTATACAAAATTCGTATTGATGGAACTGATAGAACAAAACTGATGGATGATCAACCTTTTGAATTTGAACACATCAGTGTCGTAGAAGATTGGGTATATTGCCATTCAAGAGCAAATAAAGTATTTCGAGTTCATACCGATGGCACTGACTTCCAGCTTGTCGAATGAAAGTTCTTTTAGTTTTGGAATTAACAATGAATAATGTGATGAAGTTATCCATAACCCAATTGTGAATGTTTTTTGATTTGTTTGCCACAAAATGATTACAAAAGGAAGGCTATTGTGAACTCAAAATACCTGGTTTTAAAAGAGCGGATTATTGAAGAGTTATCCTTCGTAAAACGATCTATGCAAAAAGCGGAAGAAGCTTGGAACAAAGCTAAAATTAAAAGTGACGATTGCTATTACGATTCAACTGCTCTAAACCTGTATCATATGTACAATGGTATTGAAAGGATTTTTGAACAGATTGCTCGAAATGTTGATGAGTCATTTCCCGCAGGAAGAAACTGGCAAAGAGATCTATTGGTTCAAATGACATTAAATATTCCAAAGTTGAGACCCCGAGTTATCTCAGATGATTTGTTTATCATCTTGAATGAGTTCCGATCTTTTCGGCATGTTGTTCGAAATATCTATACATTCCAATACGATCTTGATAAAATAAACACCCTCATAGCTCTGTTAAAAGAAAGTAGTACAGAAATTTTTCATGAGTTTGACGAATTCAATTCATTTCTATCTGCAGACTAAAAAGCTCTTCTTCATTTGGTTTATCTAGTTTGCTGAATGAGAGCTACTAGACCAAGTCTTCGCAATTGGCAACGATGTACAGGATAGAATGAACTTGCTCATGCCTTTGTGATTGTCAATGAATAATGTGATTAAGTTATCCATAACCCAATTGTGAATGTTTTTTGAATTGCTTGTCACATGAAAGAGTTTTAAACTCCAGTTTTCATGGTATAATTGTTATATGATGAAAAGAAATTTATGTTCAAAAAACTCGCGTTCAATTGAATACGATTTGGAAGCAATTAATGCGTCTTCTTATTTAGAGGGATATACTTTATCCAAAAAGGCTTTAGAAAGATGTAAAATGATACTTGAGGGTAAACTATCTCCAGAAGATGCAATCAAACAAGTTCTTTCTGCTTCTTTCGTCGATTAGTTTTTCTTTACTTCCCATATATCCTCTCTAACAAACAAACCAAAGATACCCCAAAAAATGAATGATAATTTGGTTTTACCCTTTTTTGACTTTGGATATTTTTAGAGTATTCTCAGATTAGGATAAAATTATGGTGTTTGTTTTTGTTTTTACACAAAGGATCGTGATGTTTGTTTCAGACTATGATGCAGTGGTTATTTTAAAAAGGACCTAACAATGATAAAAAGAATCAGCTTGTTTATTGTAGCAGCTGTTGTATCTAGTAGTTTCTTTGCTGAATATGCAGGCTATGAAGTCATGTGGGATCCTGCTGAAGAAAAGGTGACCTTGCTGTGGGACAAGAATTGAAAAAGAGAGATTCCAAAAATAAGGATAAACCCCTAATGCACAAAAGGATAACAAATACAATGACACAGAAAACAATAAGAAAATTAACATCTTTTTTCTTACTTTTTTTTCTATCCTTTTCTTTAATGTCCTGTCAAACCAAACAAGATGCTGAGATTTTTAAAAAGGAAGAATCGGAAGTTACTCAAACTTCTTCTCAATCAGAAGAAACCTTCTCTTCTTTGAATTCTTCTCAACCTGAAGAAGACTCTTCTTCTTTGAATTCTTCTTCACCTAATCAAAACTACAACAAAGAGATCATAGAAAATTTGGAAAAGTATGGATTTGGCTATAGTAATAGATCGTTATACGGGAAAGAAATTACATATTTAGGGCAGTATACTACTCCTTCTGGAAGTGACCAAATGTATATTCAAAGCAAAGAAAGAGTAGGACTTGGTGAACTAGATTATGAAGTAAGCAATAGAGATACTTTTTCGGCTCAATTGATTGCTCTAACTGTACAATCAGATTTTTCAAAATGGAATCAGGAATCTCCCTGCAAAGAATCTTGGTCCTTTACAATCCCATATACCCCCATTCGAGATATTGCTTTTGATGAAAAAAATATCTACATTGGGACTACATTTGGACCTGGAAGATATTTAGGAAAGGATACTAGCAATATCTTTTGTTTGGATCAAGAAACCGGACAAGAGGTTTGGAGGCAACCTCTAAAAGGATGGGTCATCTCAAATCTGATTTGTAAGGATAAGCATCTTTACTTCATGATTGCTGGATACAAAATTCACAACCTTTGTATTGTAGATACTCAAACCGGTACTATGCAAGAAGAAATAATTACTGAGCAGGCTGGTGTTAAATCATCTTTTTATAATAAATATACTCTATTTTGCTTCGGTGACTTTTTGTACTATTTAGCTTCTGTAAGTAATCCTAGTTGTACATCTAATATTCAAATGCTTTACGCCTTCTCTTTAAAAAACTATCAAGAAACATGTTTATGGAAATCGGATCCATCGTTGTATCTAATTGGTACTACAAAATTAGTACAGGCAGACTCTTATTTGTATATGGTATTTTGTTCTAGTAAGATAAAAGAGTGTGAAGAAAGTACTGAGGAAGAAGATCTACAGATTATTGCTTTTAACCTGAAAACGCAAGAAATTGAGTGGAACTATACTGCCAAAAATTCTAATGGTTTTTATGGTTTTTATGTTCTTCATTCAACTCTCTCTTATGATGGAAACTCACTATATATAAATGATACAAATACAATTATTGTTTTTGATCTTAAAACCAGGACCCAGAAATTTACAATACATATTGATGATTACATTATTACAAGATTGGTTCCTTTTAAAAATACTCTGTATGTAGTGATTGCACAGGAGAAAATGTCTCTTGGGAGAAATTATGTTTCTTACGATCACCAGGTTCTTACTGTTGATCCAAAAGATGGCTCTTTACTCGCAAAAACTCTGAAATCCCAACTTAACGGGATAGCAGATATTGTTGGGGTTTACCGAGATTACTTGATTACACAAGGTCCAAACAAGGCTTTCCTGGAATTTATGCGGTGAAGTGAAAATGCTGGTTACTCTGCATCCAATTGATTGCTTATGTATTTGGCGGAGTTATAATTAGCAAGAAGTTCTGAGATATAGAATACTGAGTAATGATGGAGGATAGAAATTATGCTCAGAAATAAATGGTTACTATTTGTTGTGGCATTCTTGTGTATCTCGTTGTTTACTTCGTGCAACAAGGCTGAAGAAACCACATATGAATCTGAATTCTTTTTTTCTTCACCAAAAGATCAAGCTATAGCTCTATCTTTATCAGAAAACGCGAATCAGAATGCACTGGGAACCATAGCAATTGATCAAGGGGATATTTACTACATTGCTCAAAGCAACGTAGGGATAGAAAAAATCTCAGCAGATGGAAACCTCCATGAGTGGGTATTGAAAGATTATGTCAACTCGTTTTTTATTTGTGGTGACTGGCTTTTCTATACCAATCAAGACTACACCTTGAATCGTATGAAAAAAGATGCTTCGGAAATGAGCAAGGAGGGTATTGATTGTTTTCATGCAGTATTGGACAATGGATGGTTGTATTTCACAGCTGAAGGAGAGACTGGAGTTAACTTATGTAGAGTTAAACTGAATGGTGATGGTTATTCTGAGATAATTTCTGAATCAATTTATCCAGATTTTATTATTGAAGACTCCAAGATTTATTACGCGTTACAGGAAGGTCCCTTAAGAACATGTTCGTTGAATGGAGATGGTGTGTCTGAGATTGGCAAAGTGAAGACTGGAAAATTTACTGTTTCGAATAATACGATATTTTACATCAACAGAGACGATGGGAATTGCTTGTATAGAATTGGGTGTAATGGAAATAAAAATCAAAAAATAAGCTCTTTGACTGTAAAAGACTTTAATGTGACTGAGCACTATATATATTACACACAAGCAGAAGAGCTAAATCAAGATAATATAGACTCGTTTAATGAATCTTACAATCTTTACTACATGGAGAAAGAAGACGATACTCCAAAGAAGATTACAAACGGAAGGATTACTGACATTCAAGTTATTGAAGATTCAGTTTATTTCAGAATTAACTATCAGTTGTATCATTTGCAAAACGACAACAAAACTTTTGAAAGAGTTGTTGCTAAAGGTGGTTGTAATGAGTCCATTCATGAAACAGCAACAAAGACTTTTTCGCTTAGTTCAGCAG
>JAQVSG010000016.1 GCA_028700655.1 Caldisericia bacterium | reverse complement strand
AAACCATCCACCTTTCCACCCAAGAAAGGGGGCCTTCGTACGCTATTGTGGCGGAGGTTCCTTTTCACAAAATAGAAGTTGTGCACACCCATGCACAAACATTCCTTCTGGCTACTTCCAATGCATCCCCCCAAACATTCTACATGGCCTCGTATCCGCCCACGGGGGATGCATTATCGTTTCATACCCTGATCAACATGAAAGAAAACATCCAAAGCTGGGACTACGAAGCACAAACCATCGCAGTCTATTTAGAAGATCAGACCACACACTTGTTGCAAATGGCCCTTTCGGAGGACCTAACAACAATGGACATTGTGCGTCGTAAGTCCATTCCTCCTCATCCGTTCTACCAATTTCAAAACCCCCAAATATGCTATTCGTCGAAAAAACAAGACATTCTTTTGTGGGAACCTCAAATAGAGGGTTCTTCATGGATTTTCAGCACTCTTGATTCTCAATATTGGTATGCCTTAAACCTATCCTTGCACCATGTAACCCCTCTTACCGCTGAAAGCGAAACCTACCTTCTTGATGAATTGTCGCAAGATTCATCCTTTATATCGTTGGTTCAATTGAACGAACAATTTGAATTCCACTTTATTGGGACACGATTTATTGAAAGAGAAATGTTCGACAAATGGAACAAGGACCATCCCACGGATTGATCCTTGATGGCAATAGTTTTGTGAATTCTGCTTGATTCAGCCTTGCTTTTCCATACAGTAGTAGCATGCAACATTTATTTGAAACCTCTGTGTCTGAAAATCTTCATCGAAAACCTTTGGCCGAAAGAATGCGACCTGCTTCTTTAGAAGAAGTGCTAGGACAAAGTCATTTGATTGGTACCAAAGGGTTTTTGTCGGATATTGTGCAATCCAAGACAATTCCTTCCATGGTATTTTGGGGACCCCCTGGAACCGGCAAAACTACCCTCGCTCGGATCATCGCCCAGCATGTTGCCTACTCTTTTGTGCCTTTTAGCGCGGTTACCTCTGGCATTCCCGAAATAAAAAAGCTCATTAAAGAAGTGGAAAAACAACATCAAACAGTTCTTCTTTTCATAGACGAAATTCATCGTTTTAATAAAGCCCAGCAAGACGCTTTTCTCCCGTATATAGAAAATGGGTGCATTATATTGATGGGGGCCACCACAGAAAATCCCTCTTTTGCTCTAAACAATGCCTTGCTTTCCCGATTGAAAGTGGTTGTGCTAGAACCTTTGGAAGAAAAAGAGATAGAGACCATTGTGCAACGGGCCATGAACGATACAGAAAGAGGAGTGGTGTTCAACACTCCCCTATCGGACGAATGCGTACGCATTATTGTAAACTACTCATCGGGGGATGCAAGAATGGCACTGAACTTAGTGGAACTAGCCCATTCTTCCTTTGGGCAATCTACCCAAGAAATATCAATCAAAGATTTTTTGTCCATTGTTCAAAAAAAAATCCCCTCCTACGATAAGGCAGGGGAGTACCATTACAACCTTATATCAGCACTTCATAAAAGCCTGCGAGGCTGCGATGCAGATGCAGCACTATACTACCTTATGCGTATCATCAATGCTGGAGAAGATCCTCTGTATATTGCCAGACGGTTGGTTCGTTTTTCCGCCGAAGATGTTGGACTGGCCGATCCTTTTGCCTTGGTATTGGCTCAAAATGCCTTTGAAGCTTGCAACAAAATTGGGTATCCAGAATGCGATGTCATTTTGGGTGAAATTGTATTGTATTTGGCCCTAGCGCCAAAAAGCAATCGAGTGTATGAAGCCATCAAAAAAGCAAAGGATGTTCTGCAAGAAAATCCAGATGCAGAGGTTCCTTTATTCCTTCGCAATGCCCCCACAAAACTCATGAAACAAATAGGTTATGGGAAGGGTTACATCTATCCACCGCATACGGAAGCTGGCATTGTGTCTACCCAATACTTACCCAAGCCCTTGCAAGGTACAGAGTTGTATTGTCCGTCCGAACAAGGCAAAGAAAAACAATTTAAAGAACGACTACAAAATCTTAGAAAGAGATTACATAGGAATGAAAACAACTGACTTTACGTTTGATCTTCCGGCAGAATTGATTGCCCAAACTCCTTCCCTACAAAGAGAAATGGCAAGAATGATGGTGCTGGATCGTAAAAACCACACCATTGCTCACAAAACATTTATAGATGTACTAGACTACTTCCGTCCAGGAGACGTGCTTGTCATTAATGATACGCGCGTGATACCCGCAAGGTTATTCCTTGAGAGAAAAGATACAGGAGGGCATGTAGAGGTTTTATTAATTCGCCCCCAACCTGACAACACATGGATATGCTATGTAACACCTGGTAGAAAAGCAAGAGTTGGACAAATCTTGCAGCATTCGAGCGGAAAACTGGAAGGAAAAGTATTGGCTGTGCGTAGCAGTGGGGAAAGAATCATTGAATTTACATGGAATTCAACCCAATCGTTTATAGAGCTCCTCGAGACGGTTGGTAAAACACCTCTCCCCCCCTACATTAAATCGGATCCAGACGAATGGAAAGAATACTATCAAACCGTTTATGCCAAATACAATGGTTCTGTTGCGGCTCCTACTGCTGGTTTGCACTTTACTGAAGAGCTTTTAAAAACCCTTACTCATCGAGGCATACAAATTGTAACCATCACCTTGCATGTTGGACCGGGAACATTTAAACCCGTGAAATGTGAGAACATAGAAGATCACAAAATGGATTTTGAATGGTACGAAGTGTCTGAGGAAGCAGCCAATGCCATTAATATCGCCAGACAAAATGGCCATGCTTGCGTAGGGGTCGGCACCACCGTCACAAGAACATTGGAAAGCTGTGCAAAAAAGGGAATGGTGCATCCTGGCAAGGGGTCGACCGGATTGTTTATAAAACCAGGGTATTCGTATCAAGTGGTGGATCGATTGATAACCAATTTTCACCTACCTGGTTCTACTCTCATTATGCTGGTTTCCGCTTTTTATACTAGAGAGCATGTGCTAAAAGCCTACCAGGAAGCTGTTCAAAATCGGTATCAGTTTTATAGTTTTGGAGATGCGATGTTTGTTTTATGATACATATCCTAGTTGACTTCTAAAAAAACCTCAATATAATCATCGTTGTGCTTAATTCCTCGATAGCTCAATGGTAGAGCGGTTGGCTGTTAACCAATAGGTTGGGGGTTCGAGTCCCTCTCGGGGAGTTTTTTTTATGCTTCAAAAACCAATTCTCAATCTCTCTTTTCCCCTCCATTTTTCCCCTTTTTTCAGTATGATATTACCAACCTTGTTTGAACCTAGGAGGTTACACTTATGAAAAAAATAGTATTGCTCCGCCACGGAGAAAGTATGTGGAACAAAGAAAACCGTTTTACAGGTTGGACAGATGTCGACTTGTCTGAAAAAGGAGTGCAAGAAGCTACTTTAGCCGGAAAGATTCTGAAAGAGAACCATTTTTCTTTTTCAAAAGCCTATACATCCTATTTAAAAAGAGCCATTCGAACTCTTTGGATTACAATGGATGCCATGGATTTAATGTGGATCCCAGTGGTTCGAGATTGGCGACTCAATGAAAGGCATTATGGCGCTTTGCAAGGATTAAACAAAGCAGAAATGGCAACGCAATATGGAGAAGAACAAGTTTTAATTTGGAGAAGAAGTTACGATACTCCCCCCCCCGCTCTGGGAAAAAACGATGAACGCTATCCAGGAAACGATATACGATACGCGGCATTGGCGGAAAAGGATGTGCCTTTATGTGAATCATTAAAGGATACAGTCGCTCGGTTCCGTCCTCTTTGGGAAGGAGCTATTTCAAACGATGTCCGAGCGGGAGAGAACCTTATCATTGCAGCGCACGGCAACAGCCTGCGAGCATTTGTAAAAATCATTGATAATGTCCCTGAAAAAGACATTGTACACCTTAACATTCCAACAGGGATCCCTCTTATATACGAGCTTACAGACGATTTAAAGCCAATCCGACACTATTACCTTGGAGACGAAGAAACCATTCGTGCGGCAACAGAAAAAGTTGCCAATCAAGGCAAAGCGCAATAAACACTAGCCAGCAAAAGGATAATACTCTTCCAGTACTTCATGAAAGGGGAGAACATCCACATTTTCAATATACAGTGCATATTCCAGGATTTGCCGTAAATAGGCAATAGAGTTTTCTGTATCCACCCCTTTGGTTGGATTTGGGACCACTCTGTGCATAACCAAAATCACCCAATCGTTGTTTTCTTTGGCATTGTGAATCCAGCGCTGCACTTCTTCAATAGGCAAATCTGCATACACTACATGCGAGTTAATATTGGATGTAGCAATGTATCCGCTAGGCTGCGAAAGATTGTTGTGAGGACGGATGTAGGTGTAATGCTTTGCAATGGTATCGATTACCGTGTCGTTATAGGCACCATAGGGAATCGCATAACAATCTCGTCCAGGGTATTTGTGTCGCTCAAAATAGGCTTTGTTTCGAGCTACGGATTCATCCAGTGTATACAACCAACTTGGATCCCCGGGAGAATGCTCCTTGGGTAAATCGGTCAATTTCATCCAATCGTGCCCACCTATGCCCCATCCATACCAGTAAGCAAGGAAGTCAACTTGCCGTTGTGTCATAAACCCATCTTGCTCTAAACCCACAAAATCGGGGATAATAAAACAGCTACCTCGCACCCCAAATTCTTCAAAAACAGGTAAAGCATAGTCATACACCACCGACATTCCATCATCAAAAACAATAGAAACATAGGGTTTTTTTGCAGATTCAAAATGCCCAAAATTGTCAATCCAAACAGTGGGCTCTGTGTGGGGTTTGGAAATTAATCGAAACATGACCTTATCAATGGATGCCCAAGAAGGGTTTTGAATGGGATACATTTCACTGCGTGACAATACAATTTCAATCCATTCTTCATTGTTTGGATTTGTTAACAAGGATTTCACATCCACTGCATACATATCATACCAAAATCCATTGCTATTCATTAAAATGCTAAAGAGTTCAACATCATTCCAATCAGAGGCTCGTATAAAGAAACGAAACGCTCTGTATTCAAACGATCGGGGTGGAAACGAAAAAGAGGCTCCCACGATATTTTTCCCGTCTCTATAATCGGTCTGTATTGCCAATGAGGCATTGCCTTGAATCTTACAATAATCGTCATAATACACATACCCTGTTTGATAATAGTTTTTCCATCCATTCTCCATGGAAGAAATCTCTTCGTAATCACATTGAGAAGGGTACAAAGGAGTGCGACTGGAAGTTGCATCCACAGAAGTATGTGCAAAAGAAAGAACCATGGTAAAGGACAAAAATAAGAGCAAAGCTCTCCGTACAAAAATAGTCGCCATTTATATGCATCCTTTCGGGTAATCGTATACTATAGTAATAAATACAAAATGTTGCAAAATATGTTCAGTTTTTGTAACATTCCATCCTTCACGTTGTATTATAAGAAACTATCCAAGGAGACAAAATGATTTCTAGAAAAACAATACGATTGAGTAGCATTTTTATCTTCATGTTCGTTTTCTCTCTTGTTGGACAAGCTCCTATGAGTCAATCAGAGTCTCCTCGAAGCCTCCAATTTGCCCAACAAGAATGGCTTGTAACGGATTCTCACTGGTCCAAAATTGCACCTGGTTCTAACTATTTTTCTGGCAGCGAAAAAAATGTATCTGTTGATTCGGATGGAACCCTCCACCTAACCCTTCGATATGATACCAATTTGGGCGCATGGACCTGTGCACAAATCGAATCGAAACAATATGCCCAGTATGGTACCTATTCATTTATCATTGATCAGAATTTGGAAAGACTCGACCAAAATGCTGTATTGGGAGTTTTCTTCTACAAATCCGACCCAGACTATCCAAATGCTCGTGCGGAAATCGACCTTGAGTTTTCAAAATGGGGTTTTCCGAAACAAAACGAAGAAGGTGAATGGGTTGACATTGACTACAACAGCTGGTATGTTTTATGGCCTTCATGGGAAGAAGGCGTAACTCCAGTTCCTCAAATCATCAATGGATTTTCTCTGGAAATGTCAAACTATGAAAAAACATTGCACGAAATACAATGGGAAGACTATATCTTATCGTTTCGATCCTATGTTTTTGACCCGTTTAAGCACAAGTTGGGTGATTTAAAACGACACTACCCCTATTATCAAGCAGAATACCAGCAGACATCCTTTGATGATAACGCACTATGGATCCCTTTAGAAGAGGATAAAATGAAACTCATGATCAATTTATGGCTTATCGAAGAAGCCTCTGATCCCTTCGATTGCAAAGACATTGAAATCACTCTGCAAATGAAATACCAACCCCCGGGTCAATAAGCAGGATTCGATCCTTCATCAAGCTGCTGAAAATACTCTCGTACAATCCCCCAGCTATCTTTCAATCTCTGTTGATAAGGGGGTATTTCCCATGTCCACGTGTCCCATGTGTACGGAACAAGAGTCTCCCATCGAACGGATTGATCTTTGCTGGACAATACCGATCCTGGGAAAATGTCCAACAAAGTACCTTGAGAATCTTGTAAAACAGTGGTGATAAAGAAACCGGTGGTAACCTTTGTGTTCAATGTGTCTCGATCGGGATAGTAATTGTATTTTTTGATGTCATCTAAAACAGTTCGACTCGTGGGATCAGTCACATTTAACCGTCCCCAAGGGATGCGGATATGGAGAACATTTGAACTTTCAAAATAATAATGGTGTGTGCTTCCTTTAAAATCTCCATACGAAAGAGTGCTCCCGTTGTCGCGAATTTCAGGAATATATCGACCATTTTTGGTGGTTCTTTCTTTGTTAATGATGGGATTAATACTCTCAAACTGTCCGGTATAATCAATTTGGGATGAAAATTTCATACGACCAATATTGTACCCAGGATTCACCGTAATCGTACCGCCCTCTTTTGAAAGATGAAGCAAAAACTCCATTCCGGTGGGAGCATGGAATAGTAAAGATGGAGAATAACGATAACTCCCCAAAATCTTATCGTACGTATCAATTCCAATTTTAATATCGAATTGGTCCAACGAAATGGGTCTGTCAAAGTACATATCCAAATATATATAGGAAGCATCGTTGCTAATTTCCATTTTCTGAACGATCTCATTGGTATCTTCTTCAATAACAAGATGAGGAGTCTGGGGTTTTATTGTTTCGTTGGCTAGAATCCCGTAGTTCTGCTCAGGACAAATGACGTTATGCCAATATACATGATGTTCGTAAGGAATCATAAACGATTCTGTTGTCCATGTTTTCTTGGCCCACTCATCCATCCACTCAAAAATGCAGCCTCCAATGTAATTCTGGTTTTTCACAGCTTTCATCATTCGAACAGTCATCTCCCCTTGTTCTTTTTCAGTAACACCACCATGATGAAGGCCGTTGGGGTTTTCATGAGCAGTTCCCATACCGGTTGCCATTCCAAATTCTGCAACAAGGGCTGGATACTCTCCGTGAGTACGCATAAATTCTTCCAAATATCCCCCATACATAAATTGTCCTTGCTCATCTGTATAGGATTGGTAAACAAACTCATTATTCATAAAATCGGGATAATTTGGGTAGATGTGATAGCTTCCAAAAAAACCGGCTTCGCAGGCTTTGGTTGTGACAAAATGGCGAATATCAACAACTTCCATATCGTTGAATTGATTCGATTTGTCAGTTAGATCGTCCCATTCTGATTCATGCTCGGTAATGTCCAGGGTGGGCCAACTTACAAGAGAGACTGGCCGTTGCCATTGATATGTGTTGGTTTCATACTCCATCGTTTTGTCACACGCCCAGGCTATCCAGGCCTCGGTGGGAGTGGCCTTTTCGGTCACTCCAATATAGGTACCGGTATACAATTTGCCGGGGTTGATCAAATTATTCGCAGATACTTCCATGGCTTCAAACTCTCGACCCACAAGATAGGCCAATGTCCAGGGAGATACATCTGCAATATAGCGACCATAAGCTCTTCCAATGCGTTTGGGAATCACCGCGTTTCCATGAATTGCATCCACTCCCCACTGAATCTCTCTTACAAAACCTTGGGTATAGTCTTCTCCCCAATAATCATCTTCAGGGGGGTGTTCTTCAGGCCAAATGCCTTGCAGTAAATAGATGGGTTCCTTGGGATGATCCAAATTGTATAGATACAAAGCTCGATAGAAAGCAGGGTGAATCAAAGTATAAACTCGAACGGTGTTCGCTTTCATTTCCCCTATTTTTTCAAACCAAGAATAATAGACATCATCTTCTTCGGGAAAATTCGGGAACCAGTACCCTGGAAGAGCCATACCCAGGTTTATACCTTTTACAAAAAACGGTTCCCACGTATCGTTTGAATACACTTGCAGAGATTTTTTTTCTGTTTTACTGATACGGTGAAGGCCATTTTTAACTTCGACATCTTTTTTTTCAACGGGGGGTAAAAACGTTTCGCGTTTTGCAACCACATCTTGGAGCACTTTTTTCATAAAAGGCAGATACCCTCTCCAATAGTATTCATATGCCTCTCCACGAAAATCCAAGCTAAACCATTTACGTAGGGTATCCAATCCATATACATGCCAAAGAAAGGAGCTTGTCTTGTGATCTTCAAAATCACCTGCCAAATAGTACGCGGTGTAGTCGGTGGTTATTTTACGGGTGATGGCAGGAAACACAGAATCCAACCCAAGGGATTGTAGCAATTCTTGCCCCTCTTCTGTAACTTCCATCGTGTATTGGGCAAGAATCTCTGTTTCTTCCATCGGTTGAATAAAGTCAAACCAATAGTAGTAAGAAATATCTTTTGTAGATTGAAATTCCTCCGTATAAGGGGGAAGGAATTTAAAATAAATATCTTTGTCTTTGTAGAAGTGAACGGCTTCTTCCATTACTTCTACTTGATCCCAATCTGAGCATAGGACAAAGCCAGGTCCTGTAAACTCCCACACAGCATCGTGTTGTTCTTCCCAATTGTCGACCATCCAAACAGCCACTTCTTTGTCTCTTTCTAGGTTAATAAAAAAACGTCCCATCCACCGCTTCCATTCAACACCAATCATTTTTTCGTACTGTTTTCGGGTGCCTTCATCGGTGGGTTGTGCGAATGTGTTGAAACTAGTAATCAAAGTGGTTTGGTCTTTTAAATTTTTCCGAAGCATAAAAATATCTTCTCGTGTCAACCCTCCATATATAAGAGGGGATCGATTCCCTTTTTTATTCGGAATCCAATAATCATCTCGATATACACCATACGTATCTGTACACAAGATTAAATCTGGATTGGGAGACGCATGAACCAGATCTTTGATAGAAAACTCTTTCTCTGTAAGGGGGTAAAATCCGTAATAATCGGTTTTGTATCGATAGTAGGAATGATCAATTTTCTTATCTGTTATTCGATAGTAGTTCAGTGCCCACATTGTACCGCGATGCTCTCTATATTCCTGCGTAGGAACAGTTTTATCTAGAATCCAAACATGGAGTTTGTGGTATGGCTGCATAGACCAAAGAAAAATGGGTAAGATGATAATCACAAGAGCAATCGCAGAGAAAATCAAAGCAGCGATTCTTGTTTCAGAAAATGTTCTTTTCTTTTTTTTGGATCGGTTTATGGAAGGTGCATTGTTTGATTGCATAGAACCCCTTTACTTTCTCACTCTACTCTTTTTGTTGTTCAAGATCTTCTGCAAACGTTCTTCTTCGAATAACGCCCCATTTCTGTCTTCTACTGGGTCGTATAAAAAAAGCTTGAAGCCGGAAAAATGCTTGCATAGGTCGATACCAAAATTGATCAAAAATGGAGTACAAAATTAAAGCAGCAATCTCGCCTACTTTGCTATATCGCTGGTAGGAAAATTCTTCCATAACAATGGAAGACACGGAAAAAAAGAATCCAAATAAAAGCGCCATCAGGAAAACAATTCCAACAATGTAGGAAACAGCACCTGAAAAAAGGAGAAGGATAAAAATAACATACCCCATAAATTCAAAAAGAGGGGAGGCCATTTCAAAAAACCAATAGTAAGGAATTGCAAATAGTCCCACCGAACCATACAAGGGGTTGAACAACATTTTCTTATGAATCCATAGAGAATCAATCAAACCAATTTGCCAACGAATTCTTTGCATTCGTAAACTCCGAAAATCGTTGGGGACTTGCGACCAACATTCGGCATTGGGTATAAAATCAATGAAATATTTGACGCGTTTCCTTCGCAAGTATTCATGGATACGCAGAGTAATTTCCATATCTTCGCCAATGGTATTTCGATACCCACCAATTTTTTCCACAATATCTTTCCGAAACAAACCAAAAGCACCGGAAATAATGGCCAAGCAATTAAATTTTTCCATGCCTATCCGGTTGGACAAAAAAGCACGTAAGTATTCAATGATTTGATATCGGACCAACCGATTGCTGGGAAGATGAATTGCCTTCACTTCTCCATTCTCAATTTCGCACCCATTGGCGACTCGAACAATGCCGCCCACAGCCACCACATCTTCTTTTAATAAAAATGGTTTTACCATTCTCATGAGGGCATTTTTTTCTATCACACTATCAGCATCAATGGAGCAAAACAAGGGGTGAGAAGCAATATTAATCCCCACGTTCAAAGCATCGGCTTTACCCCCATTGTATTTATCCACCAACAATAAGTTGTTGTATTTGTAACTTGAATAAACAGCCTTAATTCTCTCTGTCGGGATGCTTCCATGAGGAAGAATATCAACACGACGCAGTTGGTATTCGTCAATTACGTATTTCAGGGTGTGATCTCTGGATCCATCGTTCACAACTACAATTTCAAATTTGGGATACGACAACGAAAGCAACGACTGAATCGTATCACAAATGGTATTTTCTTCATTAAAGGCAGGGATAAGGATCGAAATTGGCAATGCATGAGTCTCTTCAAAAGGAAATCCAGTTCTTTCTTCTCGGTTGAAATGAAGAAGGTGTGAAAAGGAAATAACAATCAAAAAAATATATTGAAGACAGATGAGTATAAAATACACAAATACAATCCAGCTAAGGACAATGAATATTTTAACTAGCATTCCATGCCCTATCCTGTACTGAATACTGTTCTTTTTTAAAACGCTCTATTAAAGAAGACATATTTGGTATCTCAGAGATAATTTGATAGATCAAATAATAGGTAGATGGATATTTGGAGAGAAACTCAGAATTCATGGACAACACAAAAATCTTTCGATACCCCTCTTCTCCCATTCTAGATAAGGATTCAAAAGAAGCCAAACGCACCCAATAGTTCTCATGTTGTGCCAAATGATATAGCAGAGCCAAAGCTCGGTTGTCGGAAGGAAATTTGGAACAACAATCTGCTATCGCAGCTAAAACCAGTGGGTTTTTCCATGTGGATGCTGCATGTATTATAATATCCAGTGCTTGCGTCTGTTTTGTATCGCTGATGACATCAATGGCTGCAATAGAAACTTCTTCAGTATCTTCCACATAACTTTTTAATTGGTCAATAATGACCTGATTTTGGATACGAAGTTTCTTTTCTAAAAATCGAAATCGAGTTGTGTATCCAATGACCCTTTGCTTCATTGCATTTAAAAGAATGATTTTTTCTCGTTGTTCGGTTTGTACGCTCAATTCTTCCATTAGCAAATTAAGAGACGGTTGCATGGTGGTAATAATTTCCATCAGGCGCTGTTTTGTGATAGCAGTTTTAAGCAATAGATCAATCACTTCTTTTTTTTGTTGTGCCTCCAGAGATATGTAGGACAGTGCATATCCGGCCCTATACACCAGTTCGATATCGTTCGATTGGAGTAGTTCTAGTAAATACTGGTAGGAGGTTGGAGACTTGATTAATGACAAATCTTTTAACGCTTGTCGATCTGCATTTCTTCGAACTCGGTCAATCATTTCTTGGGTAAAATCCATTTCATCAAATATGCCGTGAAAATCATATCCATTTTCTTCTACCAGTTCTTTTAAAATATCGTATATATACTGTCTTTTTTTGGGATCGTTGAAGTAGCTTTTAAATTCTTCAGGTGCCAATGAAAAAAGCTTGTCTTCAATTTCTAAAAAAATGCTTTGTTTCATTTCTTTTTCTTTTTTTGTTTTGATCTGTAACAGATATTTTCTAAGCAAAACAAAAGCAACCATGAAACCAACCACAATAGACACCAAAATTACAGTACCAATGATTATTTTGTGCACAATCTCTCCATTAGAACAATGTCTACTGCTAGTATATCACGAAATCGTTAGGTTCCATACGATTTTGAAAAAAATTAATGCAAACTTAACGCATAATGCTCCGCCAAACTTTGCAATTTTTGATAGGTTGGTATATCCATCTTGATACCCTCTTTAAGGGCATCCTCTCTATTTTTATACTCCAACTCGTTATGAATGAGAATTTCAGATTTGTCGATAGAAGGTTCCGATTGTTTAATCTCCATGGCAATTTGCTGCATATGCTGGAGCAATGTGTCACTGTCCCCAAAGAGATCCAACCGAATGGCCATGAAAAAATGGCTGATATTTCCATGTTTTTTGTAGGTATGAAGAGACGATGTCCCCATGCTTAAACCCGCCGTCAATAGTTCTACAATG
This sequence comes from Caldisericia bacterium, assembly GCA_028700655.1. Classification (GTDB taxonomy): domain Bacteria; phylum Caldisericota; class Caldisericia; order UBA6126; family UBA6126; genus JAGLCW01. The sequence goes on along the minus strand of JAQVSG010000016.1, from coordinate 19,723 downwards.
AAAGCCAATCCAAATCCTTTGTGGCCTCCAAATTGTGTTGATTCTCCCCCCAGGGGAACAATGCCTCCCCCTGCGTGGTTCTTAACATTCTCCAAAACTTCCGAGGGGTCGTCTGTGGGCTTACCTTGTGCATCTACAGCCCAACCATAGGGTATGGGTTGTAGATTGCGAGAATACACTTCCAATTTCCCCCTAGAGACAACACTAGTGGCCATATCCAACATAATTGGTGACGAATAGTAGCTGGGAATCGCTATGGCTATCGGGTTTGTTCCCAAGATAGCCTGACGCCCAAACGTTGGCACCACCAAAGGAGCTGTGTTTGAAGAACTGATGCCTATCATTTCATTTTTCATCATTTGTTCTGCCCAATAGCCGGCAATACCATAGTGATTTGAATTCCGAACCACGGATATGCCCATTCCATTTTTTTGCGCCAATTCCACTGCCTTTTCACATACTATTTTTGAAACATAATGACCCACTCCGTGGTGACCATCATACACAGCGGAAACACCGGTTTTAAAAAGAAGCTCTGGTTCTGCCTTAGGATCTATAAGCCCTTGTTGTATATGATCCCTATATCGTGGCAACCGCGCGATACCATGGGATGATATACCTCGCATATCTGCTTCAAGACAAACATCAGAAACGATAGAGGATCGCACTTCGTCGCATCCCAGTTTCTTTAAAACAGCCACAGAAAAAGCATACAATTGTTCTCTGGAGATTCTTTTGTATTGTATCATATGCGTTCCTCCTGCTTACTATTGTTGCCGATGTAGCTCATCGATGGCCCATTGCAAGGAATCTTGCAAAATGCTTTGTGGAATTTGCTGAATCCATCCAGATTTCATCATTTCTTCCATCATGGAACGGACAGTTCGAATATCTGCCAAGGCTTCATCGTACACATCTTGCCATGTTTTCTGTATTCTTGATATTCCCGATTGTACAGCCTCTGTAGCAACTTCTGCTGCTTGATATGGATACACTTCCATATCATCCATTTTGCAAATGACCTGTTCAGAGTGAATTCCTTTTTTCCGGGAATATTCTGCAATAGCTTTAGCAGCGGCAATTGCCATTTGATCTGTGATTTTTTTGGCCCTTACAAGCAGAGCTCCTTTTAAAATCCCAGGGAAACACAACGAGTTGTTGATCTGATTTGGAAAATCTCCTCGACCTGTCCCTACAATAAAAGCTCCTGCTTCTTTTGCTTCATACGGATAGATTTCAGGCACTGGGTTGGCACAAGCAAAAAGGATGGATTTTTCCGCCATTGTTGATACCCATTCTTTTTTTATCACACCGGGGCCGGGTTTTGAACATGATATGAGTACGTCTGCATCCACAAGAGCTTCTGGTAACGATTGATAATCGTTGGGATTGGTTGTTTCGCATATTGCTTTGTGTGCATAGTATCGTGCATCTTCCATAAAATCTTTTCGAGAGGGGTTTAAAGGTCCTTGCACATCAAACATAACAATATTCTCAGGCTTTGCACCTGCCGATAATATCAATCGGGCATTGGCCATATTGGCAGCTCCTGCCCCATTAAACACAATGCGTACCTGGTCTATACTTTTGCCTGCAAGAATGAGGGCATTGATCAAGCCAGCCAATATGACACAAGCGGTCCCTTGCTGATCGTCGTGCCATACAGGAATATCGCACTTGTCTCGAAGGGTATCTAGCACTTCATAACAATTTGGTTGTGAAATATCTTCCAAATTGATAGCTCCATAACTATGTTGGATCCGTTTCACAAAGTCTATAATAATGGAAGGATCTGGTTGACCTTCCTGATTTCTGCTATCGATACATAATGCATTGGCATCCACACCCCCCAGATATTTCATTAAAAAGGCCTTTCCCTCCATAACTCCTAAGCCACCCGAAGGAGTCACATCCCCGTCTCCCAAAACACGAGTAGAATCGGACACAATACCTACCAAATTCCCTCGATTGGTCAACGAAAAAGACAGTTCATTGTGGTCACGAATGGTGGTGGATATGTTGGAAACTCCAGGTGTATACCATGCATTGAACCAATTAAATCCATACACACCTGCTTTTGGAAATGTTTGCATTTTCCCTTTATAAAAAGAATGTGCTTCTAGCGATAGCTTTTTATAAAACAGTGTTTTCACTCTCGCTTTTTGCTCTTCTGTAAAATCGTCTGGCAGTACATCTCCTACATTGTCTAATGAAACATGTAATTCTTTCATTGCGTCTCCTTTGGTTTGGATACATACCAATAGTAGGGGGCCCAATCGATGGGAATCCCCGAAAAAGGAACAACCAACCCCTGTAAATCATGGGAACATATCGCTGTTTTTGGCACATACAATAAGGGAATCGTCCGCGCTTCTTTCAAAGCCTCTTGCTGGATATCGTATAGATAGTGAGCACGTTTTTCAACATTAGGTTCGGTAAGCGTTTTCAACAGCAAGGAGTCAACTTGCGCATTTTGGAACCCGGTATAGTTCTCTGCCTGTTGGTTCTCTTTTACACCAGGTATACAACTGGAGTGAAGGATCGAAAAAAGGTTCGTTTCCGGGGTAAACACCCACGAGTAAAGATATACCCTAGCTTCTTCTCTAGAGGGTTCTTCCAATACTTTGTAAAACGCCTTTTCATCCAGATATTCTATACTTACATGGTGGCCCAAATCTTCCCACACAGATTGGATATACGTTGCTGTTTTTTTTCTTCTTTCATCAGAAGAAAGAACGATACATCGTAGTGAAATTGGAGGGTCTTCCTCCATAAATTCATTCCTAGACTCTGGTTCGGTTTTCGAAGGAATCGTCCCTTCCCCCCCCTGTAAAGAAGGATGAAGAGGAAGAAACCAACCCGGGGATACGAAAGCGTTTCCATCCCAAACAATTTGATTCATATCTTCATGAGATATTGCGTTACGCAGTTTTTCACGAAGTGAAATGTCATTCAAAATAACATTGGGGAGTTTCAAGTCGATGTGTTCCCATTGCATTGTGGGGGCATACAGAAGGTGGTGGGAGGAAGGGATCTCATCGTACTCACTGTACTGTTTCGGTAGAATCAGATCATAGGTATCCATTGCAGAAGGAGCATTTTGATAAAAATGAATTTTCAGAGATGTTTCTGGTATTGTTCCCATAACAGATTGTCTGTTTTCAACCAACGATATCGTCTCTTCGTCCCATGTTTCCATCAAAAAAGAAGCACAATGAATGTATTGATCCCAATGAAGTGGAAATTCCAAGGACTGTGAATACAAATAAAAAGCACGTTCTACACCATAAAAGGGTCGTTTCCAGGTCACCAAAACGGTATTCTGGCTTTCAATTTTCAGTCCCAAGAGCCAATCAAATGGCACGGAGGCATTCGCAAACTGCATCGCAAACTGGAAACCTGTGATAGCATCTTGGGCTACGATAGGATCTCCATTGGACCAAAAAAGATAATCACGAATTTTGTATATACATTGCACACGACCATCATCCAATATACGCATACTGCCATTGTCAATATGTGGAATGGATTCAATCAAAAGAGGAGCATACCCCCAATTCATATCTCTTTCACTGACGGCGGGGACATATAGATAGGGGGACAGCAGTTCAAAATCTTCTTTGGTAATAGTCTTTTTGCCTGCAATTGGTCCTTCTTTGGCAATATGAATAGTGCCATGATTCTCGGGAGGAACCAATAGATGGAAAAAACCAAAACAGGCTTCGCTATAATTGAGAAGTCCGTACGGTTTTGCAAGTCTGTATTCATGTTTAGTAGACCACCGATAAGGAAGAAACTGATACGCAGGATGAAAGGCTACTCCCATTGCTAACTTCACTTGATCAGAAGGGTATCCTGTGGTTCCATCTTGCGTATAAATATACAAAACATTTTCTTGATAGTAAGAAAAATCTATTCGTCGCGCATTCGTAAACCACACAGCAGCTTCCCATCTTGTTATTGGAGCATCAGGGTGGAAAAAAGGTTTTTCAAATTCTTGTTCAAAAGGTATTTCTACAATTCCCTGTTGAATCGCAAAAAGAACGTCCACATAGAGTGGGGTGTGCTTGGGAACATCCACAAAGGGGACAGTTCCCTGTAGACGAGAAGGTCTTTGTAGACAGTAGCAGAGTTTGGAAAGAAATTGACCCTTTGACATTGTTTTTGCAGGAGTCTGTATTTCCTCGGGAGTAAAAATCTCAAGCGCCACTGCTTGTTGTAAAAAAGGATCTGCCCACTGGTAAAAAGAGGAAGTTTCATCTTCGGGTAAATCATCCCACACAAGCGGGGGAAGCGACGGTAGTTGATGAGCAGGTATGGGTAAAGAGGGGGCATTATATAGTATTTTTTTAGGATTACAACCGTAGAAAAATGACCCTACCCCAGTTAATACAAGGATAAGTGAAAAATATCGAACAAACATCCCTTTTTTTGACCACAAAAAAAAGGGCTCCTCGTTCGGGTGTGCGCGGAGCCCATGGGGTGTTTTGATGAAGACAAAAGAGGATTCTTTCTCTTTAGTGGAAATTGTAACACTTTTTTCAACTTTTCCAAAGAAATTTTTTAAAAAAGACATTGGTTTCTTCGTAATCCCCTCTAATCCTCTATTGAAGAAAACTCGTTTGGTGTTTCCTTCTTCTCGGTTTCTTCATTATTGTATCGTACCACAAAATAATTCTCGGCAAATTCACGATCTATGGAGGGATTGAATTTTATACTCTCGACAAGTTGACGATATATGGAAGCTTGGAAAAAAACAAAATAAAAAACCAAAAAGGATGATAACAAAGAACTCCACACATTCACAAAAGAAAACATCGATTCACTGTGTAGAAGAGATTCAAATGGTACGATAGTAGCTGCGATTAAAAGCCCAGCAACGATGCTTACCAACAAAACACTTAAAAAGTACTTCCATCGGAGGCCATCAATCAATCGCCGGCTCATCCGAAAGGAATACTGCGTCCCTTTTTCTTTATCGAGAAGCATGTAAGGAGCAAAAGCATAAGTATACGTCCACACAATACCGGGAATAATAAATAAAAGAAGTCCACCAAATACAAGAAGATTGAATAAAAACATCAGCCAAAAATAGTTCAAAATTACTTTCCAAGATATCTTGAAAAAAACTGGCTGTATTTCCTCTCCAGAGAATCTGTGAGATAGAATGGCGGTTTTTTGCAAAATCATCTGGACAATAACCCTCAAAAGAGCTATACCAAGAAAGAAAAGTATAAACGTAGGGCTGAATAGCATCTCCAATACCTTCTGAAGATAAAGAGATTCTGAGCCTGTTACCATCCCAATCTTTTGCAAGAGATTGTTTTGCACTATTTCACTCAAAATAGTTTGCGATAGAGACAGCCCCCACATGACAAAAAATAACATCCATAAAGGTTTACTGCGTCGTCCCACGGCGGAACAGAAATAAAAACCATCACGAACTGCTTTTTCTAAAGAAAATCCTTTCACAATATCCCTCCAAGTTTTTTTCAAATGGATATTTTCATTATATCATTATTAAGAAAGGAGTACCATGACAAACCCAGACATAACACTCAAAAAACAAGATATAGAGTACATTTCGCAAGTATTAGGAATAGTTGAAAACAGAATCCGCACCGCCCTTACGTTACGAGAAGAGGGCTGTAGTTTGGCATTTATTGCTCGGTATCGACAAGAAATCACCAAGAGTCTTACCGATCAAGAATTGCGTGACATTTTTTCTCATGCAGATGAAAGAATTGCATTGCAAGAACGAAAGGAAGCGATTCTATCCATGCTTCAAAAAAAGGATCGCTTGCATCCGCTGCTTCAAGAACGCTTTGATGCCGCCCAAACCATCACAGAATTGGAAGACCTTTACAAACCCTACAAACAACCGCGAGTTACAGCAGCAGAAAAGGCAAGAAAAGCGGGGTTGGAACCCTTGAAAAATCAGTTTTTAAAAGCAACCCGGCGTTTGTCTATAGAATTGTCTTCGTATTGTACCCCTGCGTTTCCAACCGAACAATCTGTTTGGGAAGGTATATGCTCTCTTATTGAAGAAGATTTTGTTTTGCAGCAACCTATCCACCAAGAAACCTATTTTCTGTTTTCCAGGTATTCTTCACTTTTTATCACGGCAAAACCGGAAAAGGATCCGAACAAAACCTACCTACATTATTATGAATTTTCCCGTCCTATCGCCCGGTGCAAGCCGTATCAAATACTCGCAATCATGAGAGGAGAGAAAGAAAAAGTGCTTCAAATCCATTTCACTGAACCCGATCAATGGATGGAACGAATTCTACAGAAACACTCTTCCACACACCCCCATCACCCTTATCAAAACGAGTTCTATGAAGTGGGTAAAACAGCTCTTCGCAAGAGAATTCTTCCTAGTGTCATCAGAGAGATTCGATCTCACCTCTTGGAATATGCATACTCCAGAAGTTTGTTTGTTTTTGGAAAAAATCTTCGCTCGTTACTGTTGCAAAAACCGTTGGGGGCTATTTCCGTTGTAGGATTAGACCCAGGCTTTCGAATGGGTTCAAAATGGGCTCTTGTAGACGACAAGGGGAGGGTTGTGGAAACAGGGACGCTATACCCAGCACCACCTCAAAACCAACAGGAAGAAACCAAAAGATCGTTGGATGCATTGTACAAACGCCATCCTTTCTCTTTTATCGCTATTGGTAATGGTACTGCTAGCTTCGAAGTTTCACAAGTAATTGCGCAATGGATTCAGGTTTCTCATCCCTCAGTACGGTTTCGGAGAGTATCTGAAACCGGAGCCTCTATATATTCTGCCTCGGAAAAAGCAGGGAAAGAACTCCCCGACATTGACGTTTTACACAGAGGATCCGTTTCTATAGCACGGAGAGTACAAGATCCCTTGTCAGAGTTTCTCAAAATCCCTCCTGAATCTCTTGGAGTTGGAATGTATCAGCATGACATTCCACCCAAAAAACTCAAAGAATATCTATCCGACGAAGTATCACTAGTTGTAAACCAGGTGGGCGTAAATGTGAATACAGCTTCTGTGGATCTTCTACAATACATCTCGGGTCTCACGCCAAAAATGGCAGAAAGGATCCTACAAAAAAGAGTAGAAATGGGAGGTTTTAAGAATCGATCTGCATTCAAAGAAATCAAAGGCATTGGAGAAAAAACGTACGAGCAATGTGCTGGTTTTTGTCGCATCCCAAATGGAGACTGCGTTTTTGACAATACGGTGATCCATCCAGAATCGTATGCTATGGCTCAAAAAATCCTCTCTTTTGTTCAAATTACAGAAAAGGAGTATGCCAACAATACTCAACGTTCTCAAGAGGTACTTCGATCGTTTTCGATACCAGACTTCCTCAAAGACAATCCATACTCCAGGGAATCTGTCCAACAAATCCTCTCATTTCTTCAATTGCGAGAGGGAGATTTTCGGGACACATTGCAGGAACCCCTCAGCCAATCCTCTTGCTACAAAATGGAAGAGTTGCATGTAGGAATGAAACTATTGGGATCGTCGACCAACATTACCGATTTTGGTATTTTTTTCGATATTGGCTGTGAATACAATGGATTTTTACCGTTAAAAATGTCTGTGGATCAAGCATTTCAATGGTACCCCATCGGACAATCCGTGGAGATAACAATCACAGAATTGGACACAAATCGGAAGCGAATTCTCATTGAGCACACAAAGGAATAGTACTACCGTATAGTAGCTTTCATGATATAGAATTCGTCCAAGGGTTCGTCAAATGAATCGGTTTTCGCTTGATCTATTTGTAGCATTGCTTGCGTTCCTTGCACCACTTGACCAAGAGGAGTATAGCGACCATTTAGATACTGAAGCCCATCTGGATTAGTGACAATAAAAACCTGGGATTGATTTGTATTGGGGCCTTGGTTGGCCATAGCTACAACACCATACCGAAGGGGCATGGATCGCACCTTATAGTTAAACTCATAACCGCTTTCTTCATATTGCGCGATCAATTCATCCGATAGTTTCAAGTCTTTGGGGTTAATTTCATCGGGTATTTTATAATCCAGCACGTCCATCGACTTGCTCCCTCTATCAAAACCACCCATCTGGATGACTTCTCCCTGGATCACTCGATGAAACTTCTTCCCATCGTAAAATCCATCTTTTGTTAGTTGCACAATATTGTTCACATTTTTAGGGGCTACCCATGGGTATAGCTCAATTTCTATCGTTCCCACATTGGTTTCCAACACCCATAGTTTTGGTTTTCTACCACATCCAACCAACATCATAACAATCACAAAGAAAAGTATGAAATGAGTTCGAAATCGATGTTTCATGCTTCACCTCTTTTTGTTTCTGTTTTTAACTGCCCAGCAACAAAGCCGGTAGACAACGCAATTTGTATATTGTATCCGCCTGTTTTACCAGCAATATCCAATACTTCGCCAGCAAAAAACAATCCGGGTTGAATCTTTGACTCCATGGTGCCAGGGTTCACTTCTTTTAAATGTACTCCGCCAAGAGTTACCATTGCTTTTTCGATAGACCCTTTTTGCACATGGTTTACAATGCCTCCTCGAAGCAAAGTGTACAATTTGTGTTGATCTTTCTTTGAAAACTCTGCTCCAGGGAGTGTATCTTGAATCTCTGCTAGGGATAAAAAGACTGCCACCATTTTTTTAGGAAACCACTGCTGAAGCCATGAAGAGACTTTCATGGTTGGGTGAAGAGCTCTCCAATCTTCCACAGAATGGGTCCATTCCTCGTCGGAGATGGGTGGGAAAAAATCAATGCACAGTTCTTTTTTACGAAAGGGTTCTAAGCTCATATTTAAGATGACAGGTCCAGAAAAGCCATTGTCGGTAAATATGAAGTCTCCCGTGTGCTTTTCCTTACTTCCACACCATTTTAGGGTGATAGAAGACAACGAAATACCTTGGCAATCGTTCCAGTAATTGGGCTTTGCTTGTAGGTGAATCAACCCAGGTTCAGTAGGAACAATCGTATGGCCTAGTTGTTGTGCAATTTGATAACCCCCTCCAGTAGAACCGGTATGTGTATAACTTTTCCCTCCTGTGGCCAGAATCACATGATTTGTCTCCCATATCTGCGTGTTTCCATGTTGTTCTGAAACAATGTAAAACGTTGCATTCTCTTTGATTTGCACTTTTTGTACGGTGGCTTGTTGGTAGACTATGTTCTGTTTTTCCATTTCTCCTACGATGCATTGAAGAATAGTTTCTGCTTTGTCAGATGCAGGGAAAACAGCATTGTTATGTTCCGTTTTCAAGGCAACTCCACGGTTTTGAAAAAAGGTTTGGGTGTCAGAGGGAGAAAACTGATGAAGAGAAGAATGCAGAAAAGAAGAATGCGCAGGAATTCCTTTTAGAAACATTCGAGAGGTTTCAGAAACAGTAACATTGCACCGTCCTCCACCTGTAAGAAGCAATTTCCGTCCAGGAGTGGGGTTGGAATCAATGATACAAACCGTCCCCTTTTTGCTTGCTTCAATGGAAGCCATCATGCCAGCAGGACCTGCCCCAATCACAACCGTGTTAAAGTTCTTCATCATTAATCTTTTCTATCATTTCCTTAAAACTCTTATAGGTAGTATTGGCATCATTTTGCTTCATATCAGTAACAATATCCTGCATTTCTTGTTGATTCAGTTTTACATGCAGTCGTTGTATGGCTTGTCGTAACACATCCTCTACGCGGGGTGGACATGTATTGGTTTCTTGAAATGCATTCAAAACATCAAGCGATTCCTGGAAAACCAAACGTCCCAATCCTTCAATGGCAGATCGTACCATTTTATCGGAAGGATCCAGCAATACTTTTTTCAAAATTGGAATTCCTTTTTGAGAACCCAATCTTCCAATGGATCCAGCGGCTGCAGAACGTACATAAAGATCCTCATCTTCAAGCAATTCGCACAAGTTTGCAAAAGCTTTTGTATATTGCATCACACCCAATGCAAGAATTGCATTTCTACGAACAGTCGGATGCGGGTCTTTCAAACATTGTATCAATTGCGTACCCGCGCGATTGTCTCCCAGTCTTCCCAATCCTTGGGCAGCTCTCGATCGCACCATTCCAGAGGGATCTTTTAAAGCCATTATGAGGGGGGTGAGTGCAGAGATATTTTTCATCAAACCAAGAGTTTCTGCTGCACAACTTCGAACGTCTTCTTTTGGATCCGATCGCAATACACCCATTAAAGCCTGAAACACTTCTTTGTCTTTCATTCTACTTAATGCTTGAATGATTTCACAGCGATAGGGGTAACGTGGATCTCGCAAGAGACCTAGTAAGCCGGCGATGTCTCCATTCTCAATTAATATACCAATGAGTTCTTCTTTCATGTCATTTGCTCCCTTATAGTGCCTGGTAAGGTATGATTTGCACGGGCCCCATCAATCCTTCTCTGCGGTTCAATCCAATGGTTTGTTTGGGAATTTTACCGGTCACTCGAATTTCAATTGTGTTTTCCCCTTTTAACAGTGATTTAAAAATTTGATAACGATAAGGAGGCCAGCAACGAAGTCCGTAAAATTTCCCATTAAAATACAAATCTGCATTGTCTCTCACCTCTCCCAAATCAACAACCAACCCAAAATGCAGATATTCATTGGGGATTACAAAATCTTTGCGATAGGTAACTTCAAAAATCCCATCTTGCTCGTATTGTAGCTGCTGAAGAGAAGAAAGATTGGAAACAAAAGGGTCCTTTTTGTTAATGGAAATGGTCCAATCTCCTCGCAACACAAAAGTGGATGGAATACCGTTCACTGTCAAAGGAATTCCCCCAATCTTATAATGCCCATTTTGGAAAACAAACACCGAAGAAGGAATAATCTCCTTTTCAGGATCATGTACAAACAACTTCGCTTCATACGGATACAAACGTACAGAGTATACATCTTTTTTCTCATGATATCGTATGCGGATAGGCTGTACTTTCCCATTTTCTGCATTCCACATTTCCAATTTGTGCTGATCTGGGAAAATAATGGCATTGTTAGCAGTCGAAGAACCAATATTGGCAATGAAGTAAAAATTCTTTTCCCCCGCCTTACGGTGAATAATATGAATGTTGGGGTCGGGATCCAACAAACGAACTTCGGAACTAATCTGATGCTCTTGAAATACTTCAAAAATGGGTTTGGGGTTCATAGAAAATGTCAAGGGATTGGTGATTTCACTTTGTGGGAAATAATGTACATTTTCAGATTGCAACAATGTAGCAAGAGTTACATCAAGTTCATCTTGATTCTTTGCGTTGACACTGATACTCGGAAGAGTGTGTAAAAACAAAACACTCCCTCCCTCCTCAATAAATTTTTGAAGACGCTTCAGTTCAGAAAGATATAAGCATTGACACCGGCAAAAAATAAGAATGGAAAAGTCCAACGTTTCTTCCATCAATTTTTCGTGGTTTATGAAGTTGTGATCAATTTGGTGTGACGATAATAGGTTGGAGAGTTCACTAAGGAGGGATTCGAGGATATCCACTTGTTCCCACTGGTTTGGTACCATAAGACCATAGGAGCTCTTAATGGGATAAAACACCCCAACTTTGCATAAACGCTCGCTATTGGACAGAACAAATCCCAATCTTTTCACATAGTCGGAATACAAATGAAAATACTCCCAATAGGAATATTTGGAAACATCAGAATCGTCAGGATCTCCGTAAAGAAGCACTTTATCGATTCCCTTTAGGAACTCCCAGTCTGCATTTGCCTTCATTTTTTGCAAAGTGGGCTCCCATTGGCTAAAGGCATAAGTTTCAGAAATGGTTCGTGTTTCTCTGTTGATCCAGGACGCAGAACTTGTCAGTTTTTCTGCATACGAGAAAATAGCCGTAGATACATCCGAATGCCGGTAGTTTTGAATGGATTCATTTAAGAACTCATCAAAATGAAATCTACCAATTACATGAATATTCTTTTCCTTACACCGTTGTAAAATTGGTTTTGAGTAGTGCTTTTTGAACACGCTATTTAAAGCCGTGTAGTATTGTACCCGAAATCGACTGACTTGATCTGGATCGTCATACCACAGCCGATAGATTTGCCGACTATCTATGGTATCTTTTTGATTGGCCTCCGAAGCAACCAGACAAGGATTCCAAAGTACTTTTTTACCCTTGGATTGAGAAGAAATATCCCGAACAAAACGATAAAACCCTATTGGATCCAGAAAAAAACCTTTGATGGCATGATTGAATTCGTTTTCATACAAATGGATGTAATGGTCTAAATCTGTTTTTTCTTCCTCGAGCGAGACATACTCCTCTTCTTGAAAAATTAATAATTGATCTGCTTCATCTGCTAATAAAACCACTTGATCTTGACTGGATACATTGGGAATATGCCGAAATTCATCCCCTTTTTGTAGAAAAATAGCACGCACATCCCCATCGTATTGTGCCAAATCTAAAACCCTGTTTTCAAGAATTGGATAGCGCAAAAGACGTAGAGTCGTAAAATTGAGTTCGGATTGGGGTGTATAAATCCAACCTTTTAAATACAACCACAGTGAAAATGGGGCCGATGCGCATACCGAAAACAACATTTGCTTTTCTTTTTTCGGAAAATCGGTAAACATTTTGGCATCCACCACACACTCATGAATTCCATGTAAGGAATACTCTGTTATGGTACGTAACAACCCTTCTACGGTTGGATTTGTTTGCCAATTCCATACGGGTACAGGACAATACTCCTCTTGAGGGTTTTGAAACGAATCTAAAAAATCCATTGTGCTTCTTTCTACCACCTACATATTTTTATGCTACGAATGGAAAAAGCGGAGGAATACATCCTCCGCTTTTTCCATTTGGGTTCGTTTTTTAGTATTCTTGAGGTAGTTTTGATAAATCTGCATACGAAATGACAGGTCCATGTTTGCAGACATAAAAGTTCCCTACATTGCATCGTCCACATTTTCCCAATCCACATTTCATCTTATTTTCCAGTGTTGTATAGATGTTTTCAGGAACAAATCCCATTTTTTCTAGTACAGGCAGGGTAAACTTAATCATGATAGGAGGACCACATACAACAGCAATGTCGTCTTTTCCTCCTTTTATCGTCGACTGTTCTAAAACCGTGGGAACAAATCCTACGCAACCATTCCACTTCACGGTACAACCACATTCAGGAGTGTCACCACCTGGGTCGACAGTTTTCACCAAGTGAACATCTTTGCGTTCTTCCCATTCTTTCAACTCATGCTTATAGGTTAAGTCTGTATAGGTTCTAGCTCCATACACTATATGAACATCTTTAAATTTGTCTCGCAAATCCAACACATTCCAGATAACACAGCGAACAGGAGCCAACCCTATACCCCCGGCAACAAATGTAATGTTCTTACCGTAAAATTTCTCTTCCAAGGGAAAAGAGTTGCCATAGGGCCCTCGAAATCCAATCGTATCTCCTACATTCATGTTGGCTAACTCGGACGTTACACGGCCTGTTGTTCGAAATGTACATTCGATATAGTCTTTGCGAGTAGGAGAAGAAGCAATACAGAAGGTTGATTCACCAGCACCAAAAGCAGAATACAAGCCAAACTGACCTGCTTTAAAAGAAAACTTCTCTTTGACAGAAGGATCTTTAAATGCAAGTCGAAATGTTTGGGTATCTGGTGTTTCTTGCAAGATTTCTGTAATTTCCATTAAATAGGGTTCATAAATATTCTCGGGCATTATTTTTCTCCTTTTTTGGATTCTTCATCGATACGCTTGACGATATCCAGAATGTTAACACCAGCCTTACAAACTCTACTACAGCGACCACAACCTGTACAGGAAACATGATTAAAAAGGTCGATATAGTAGCTGTATTTGTGAGAAATTCTTTGTCGGTATCGTTCGTAAGATTGGCTTCGTGGATTATGACCAGAGGCATGCTTCGTAAAAAAGGGCAGGGTACAGGCATCCCAGTTTTTTGTGCGAACACCTTCCCACATGGTTGCATCGTCTGTAATATCAAAACAATGGCAGGTGGGACATACATAGGTACAAGCAGCGCAACTCCAGCAATTGGAAGCAACCTCTTCCCACAAGGGATGGTCAAAGTTCTTTTCAATCCATTTCTTGACTCGATCGGATTGAAACATCACAGGAATATCCTTGTCTTGGAGCTTTGGAATTCCTTTTTCGGGGGTTATTGTATCGCGGAAAAAGTCTAGATGAGTTTCTATAAACTTCTTGCCCTTTTCAGATACTATTTTTGCTTGCCAACCGTCTTTGCTGACTCTCTCAAGGAGTATGTCAGAACCGGTTTCTCCATGGGGAGACCCTCCCAAGGAGGTACAAAAACAATTCTCGTCTTTTTCGACACAAGCAAGAGTGATAATGACCACTTTTTCCAAACGTTGAAGGTAGAAGTGATCTTTGTAATCCCAGCTGAACAAGTCTTTCATTAAAGGAATAGAAGCAGCGTCGCAAGGATGCCCTCCAAAGACAACCAAGGGTTTAATGGGAGGTAGCTCTGCAAGCTCCACACCTTCACTTCGAAGTTTGTATTTTAAAATAGGTTCAAACCGAGGAAATATGGCCTCTTTAATAGAGTTCACAGAGATGAAATAATCCAAGCAAAGCTCTGTTTTGCCATCCATTTTGGAAATAAAGACATCGTTTCCTTTTTTGACGGGTCCAAATACTTCCATTCCAGAATCGCTTGCCAATTCTTTCAGCAAGGCCGTCATTTTTGATTGAGTTATATAGTATTCAGCCATGATTCCCTCCTATCGTATAAAGTCTTCATCATCTTCTTTACGGAAGGTGGTAAGAGGCGGTTGCGATTCGGGATCATACCCTGCTTCCCACGCAAATTTTTCTTGTGCTTCCTCTTGAAGAGATTGATTTAACAACATTAAAGGAATATTTGCTGGGCATACTCGCTCGCATTCACCACAGTTAATACAGCGTCCAGCAAGATGTAAAGCCCGTACGATATTCCATGCAAAATTACCTCGGGGGTTTGATCTAGTATCAATCCATTGAGGAGTGTTAAAGTCTACAATGCAGCGTTCACAGTAACACAATGGGCATGCCTGTCTGCAAGCATAACATCGGATACATCGAGACAACTCCTCCTGCCAAAATGCCCATCGTTCTTCTTGAGACATCGCATTTAGTTTTTCAAGTTGAGCATAATGAACGGGTTTGTCTTTCGCTATTTTCTCGGGCACGGGAGCTCCAAGAACAACATCCGCCAAATGTGGATTGTGAACTTTACAGGTTGTACATTTTTCATTCTCGCCCGTTCCATCTGGAGAGACCACGTGGTCACAGGTCATCCCAATAATAAAAATGGCATCGCGAGACACTTGGTTTTCCGATAGCAACATAACGAAAGATCGAATATCACAACCTTTCGCTACCACAGCTACTTTTTTCAAAGCTTTTACATCCGGCCTTTTCAAATAGGTCACCAAATTGTTCAAACAATACTGGTTAAATATCAATTTTTCAGCTTGTTGTGTATTTTTCACAAAAAGAGGTTTGGCTCCCTTTTCGCCGTCACTTTGATAGCCAATCAGTAAATCGACTTCTTTACTCTCGATCAGTTCTTTTGCTTTCTTAACTAATTCTTGCATCGATCTACCTCTCTTCCTGATTAAGCGAATGATAATCGGTGTAGGGTCCAAGTTTTTTAATAGATTCCGTGACCTCATTCACCAACCGAGAAAATTTTATGCCTTCTGAGGCACTACACCAAGCAAAAACAACACGACGTGTATCCACTCCAAGGGTATCCAACAATCGTTTCATCATGGTAAACTTCCGTCGGGCATTGTAATTGCCTTCATTGTAGTGACAATCGCCTGGATGACATCCCGATATCAATACAGCATCTGCACCTTTCTCAAAAGCAGATACGATAAACATGGGGTCTATTCTTCCACTACAAGGAGTTTTTATAATTCGAATATTGGATGCATACTTAAATCTGGATGTTCCGGCTAAATCGGCACCAGCATAAGTACACCAATTGCAAACAAAGGTAATAATTTTGGGTTCCCAATTCTCAGACATATGCATCTCCTTCCTACAACTCAGCTAAAGCATTTATTTCTGCATACAATTCTGTATCACGGAATCCTTGCAGTTCAATGCTTCGAGAAGGACAGCTTGGAGTACAAGTGCCACATCCCGTGCAAAGCCCAGGGTTTACATGGGCAACTTGTCGCTGTAATTCTCCTTGTCGATTGCAGATATCTTTCAATTCAATTGCATTATAAGGGCAAACGCGAATGCAATTTTGACATCCGACACAAGTAAGTTCATTCACAATAGCTACAACGCCTTCTTTATCAAGGGTATCTTTGGAGAGAAGTCCCAATACTTTGGCGGCGGCGGCACTACCTTCAGAAACGCTATCGGGAATATCTCTTGGACTAAGCGCGCAACCAGCCAAGAAAATTCCAGCTGTAGCGGTTTCAACAGGACGTAATTTGGGGTGTGCCTCCGTTAAGAATCCGTGTTGATCATAGCCAATACCAAGTTTTTGAGCCAATTGCTTGATCCCATCAGGGGCTTCCATAGCTGTTGCCAAAACAACCAAATCACATTTCACCTTAATTTGGGAGTTGGTAAGGGTGTCTGCCCCCTCTACTACCATGTCGTCTCCATCTTTGTAAATAGATGACACGCGCCCTCGAATGTATTGGGCTCCCTCTTGTTCTTGCGCACGTCTGACAAATTCTTCATAATTTTTCCCATTGGAACGTACATCGATATAGAAAACATAGCAATTGCCATGATGCACTTTATGTCGGTAGAGCATCGTCTGCTTTGCTACATACATACAACAGATTTTCGAACAATACGAATGATAATGCTCTGGATCGCGGGATCCAACACACTTTACAAACACAACTGTTTCCGGTAGTTTTCCATCGGAGGGTCGTTTCAGATCTCCCAGGGTTGGACCAGACGCACACACCATTCTTTCAAATTGAAGAGAAGTAACGACATCGGGATATTGGCCTCCGCCATATTCAGGGAAGGCAGATACAGGCATAATTTTATACCCCGTAGCAACCACAATAGCCCCTACTTCCACTTCCATAAATTCGTCTTTATCATCATAATGTATGGCCTTGGTTGGACACACTTTTTCACAGATCCCACAGCGGTCTTTGGTTAACTTTAAACAGTTTTCCGCATCAATACGCGGTCTACTTGGGATCGCCTGTGGAAAGGGAATGAAAATGGCTTTTCGTTTTCCCAACCCTTGCTCAAATTCAGAGTCTACTTTTACAGGGCACTTCTGCCAACAGGTTCCACAGCCTGTACAAGCATCTACATCAACGTATCGAGCTTTCTTGCGGATAGTAGCTTTAAAGTTGCCAACAAATCCTTCAAGCTTTTCAATCTCTGCGTAACTAATGATTTGAACAAGAGGATGTTGCGCCACTTCTACCATTTTTGGAGTAAGGATGCATTGGGAACAATCCAGAGTAGGAAATGTCTCATCAAGAGCAGACATTTTTCCTCCAATCGAGGATTCTTTTTCAACCAATACTACAGGTATCCCGCCGGAAGCTATATCCAATGCAGCTTGAATGCCTGTAACTCCACCACCAATCACCATGGCTTTCTTGGTTACAGGAATACTAATATCATCAAGGGGCTTGTTTCGTTTTACTTTTTCTACCATCATCCGAACAAGATCAATAGACTTCTGTGTTCCTTCGTCCATATTGTTATGAACCCAAGAACACTGTTCTCGAATATTCGCCATTTCAAGCATGTATGGATTCAAGCCAGCTTCTAATGCTGCTTTACGAAATGTTTTTTCATGCATCCTAGGAGAACATGAGGCAACAACCACACCTGTTAATTTGTATTCTTTAATGGCATTCTTGACCAATTCTTGCCCGGGATCCGAACACATATATTTGTAATCCACCGAATACACAACACCAGGAATACTTTTCGAAACTTCGGCTACTTTGCTTACTTCTACAGTTTCTGCAATGTTGGATCCACACCAACATACAAATACACCTATTCTTGCCATGTCAAGCCTCCTTTACAATATTCCTTTGCGTTTCAGCAAAGGAAAAGGATCCACAAATAAACGGTTTAACTGAAGCATGATAGGATCTAATCCAAAAGCAAGTCCTAGCAATTGCGTATAATACAAAACAGGAAGATTCAGTTTTTCACCATATCGCTGCTCAATCTTCTTTTGACGAAGATCCAAATTATTTTGACACAAAGGGCATAAAACACAGATACATTCAGCTCCGTTGTTTTTTGCCATTCGCAATATTTCGTAGGTTAAGTCCAGAGATACATCGGTATCCGAAATAGCGGTACCCGCTCCGCAGCATTTCGTTTTGAAGGGCCATTGAACAATCTCTGCACCACAGGTTGACATCAGCTGATCCATCACCATCGGATTTTCAGGATCGTCATATTGCATCCGTTCTGGTGGCCTTACAATTAAGCATCCATAGTACGAAGCAATGGAAAGAGATTGCAAGGGATTGGTTACTTTTTCTCGAATTTTATCCAGCCCATACTCATCGTGCAAAATAGAGCTAAAATGACGTATCTTCATGTTGGCATCAACTTGCTTGCCAACTGCTTCTAAAACATCGGATTTCAACTCAGAATCCTTCGATAGCACTTCTTTGGCTTCCAATACATGGGCTAAGCAAGCGGGGCATTGCACCATAATATCTCTTTCTTCTGCATTGGCAGCATCCAGTGTCATCACAGAAAGAGCTGTATGGAGTACTTTGTCGACAGAATGCATAGAGCTGGCTCCACAGCAGACCCAATCCTTTAATTCTTTAATATCCAAATGTAAAAAATCAATAAGGGCTAGCGTGGTAGCGTCTAACTCAGGGGCGGTAGATTTTGCACTGCAACCAGGATAGTATCCATATTTCATTTTGCTTCCTCCAGTTCTTTGGCTTTTCGAAGCTTCATCTTCTGTGCTCGTTTCATGACCTGACGAACCTCTCTTGTACGTTTAAAATGAGGTTTTAGGCTAATTTTTCGCTTCCGAAGCATCAAAGGGAAGTAACCAACATCGTGGAGAAAGTTGCCAGATCGGAGATTGTACATACCCACCATACCTGGTTCATAGACTCTTCCAAATAGATAAATAATACTTTGAAAAGCTTTTTCTAGGAAACGAACATTGGATTTTGGTTTAATGTTACGAGCCACGGCCATTCTTCGTAAACCATCCATAACACCTTTGATGTCTACACCCTGAGGACATCTTGTAGAACAGGTATCACAAAAGATGCAATACCAAATTGTTCTTGAGTTTAGTACTTTTTCTTCCATCCCCAATTGGCAAAAACGAATCACTTGAGACGGGGAAACATCCATCTCAAAGTTCATGGGGCAACCGGCTGTACATTTTCCGCACTGATAACACTTACGTACATCGGTGCCCGTTTCTTTTTCTAATTTTTTGCTGAATGCTAAAAGGTTCACTTCTCGCCCAATTTTAATTAGCATCAGTAGCCTCCTTCATCAAAACACTCCCAGAATAAGCCATTTTATCCAATTGCTCAATTCTCTTTTCAATGGGAGGGTGCGTAGAAAACATTTCTTTTATATGAACGCCTTTAAAAGGTTCGGCAATAAACAAAGGGTTTACAGCTGCATTGGAAAACTGTGATTTTGCACCCGGTGAGGATATTTTGCGCAAAGCACTGGCCAATGCACCTGGGTTTCGGGTCATGTAAGCAGCACTCGAA
>JAQVSG010000058.1 GCA_028700655.1 Caldisericia bacterium | reverse complement strand
ATGATTGAGAGAAGAATGAACCCGAAGCTCCGGGTTGTCATAAATAAAGTAGTCTTGCAACATAAATCCATAATTGGGCGTTTCGTAGCAGAATCCTTTGCGAATTCCATCCACTAATAAATCCCCAATTTTACTGGCTGCACGTTTTGCTTCCTCTACTCCCAGAGTTTGGTACAATCGCAACATAAACAAAGCTGCATCCGTACAAAACCGAGTATCAAAGTATCGGTCTTGGATCCCATACTCCTCTCGAAGCCATTTCGAAACGGTTCCATTGGTCCAATATCCTTCTCGATTCTGATTTTCATTCAAGGCAACAAAGGAATTCATACATATATCATACAAAAAGGATTGGTCTTCATCATAATAGTATTCCAGGATGCTCCGCGGAGCATACATAGAATAATCCCAGTAAAAACCCTGAGGAGATTCATTTTCATATCCAGATAGATACGTCGAATAATAAAATCCATCTTGAAAGTAGCCTTTTTTTAAACCCAGGTCGGTAATGAAAAGAACTTTTTGTGTAACGGCCGATTCAATATCTAAAAGCGAGTTTGCAGAGAAAACAAACCAATCTCGAAAAGAAGAGTCCCCCATAAGAGTGGTGTGCGTGGAAAGAACGCACTCCCGTTTTTCATTCACCTCAGTGTAAGTGCTTGTTTCTACACCTTGAATATGTTGGTATATCCCATAATCCAATGTTTGATAAGGGAACACTCGTCCGGTATAAAAAGAAGAACTGTTTTCGTGATGATTCATAAACTGCCCAAACATAGCTTCTCCAAAAGATTCTCCATCTTCCGAAGGGAACAAAGACAATGTTGATGAATCTTCCCAGTATGCTTCTTTGGAATATCGAAACACACGCACGTCAGGGCGTGTATCTTTTTCTAGTGCTTGCAGGTTCTCGTCGCTATATCGAATGCTATAATGCAAAGGAAAATTCCTTTCCACCTCGTTTGTGTACTCCATAAATAACATCACATCTGTATTTTGAAAAATCCGAATCCACAATTGGCATTCAATTTCATTTCGTGCAGGATCCATCAACTGAACCGTTGCATGAATCATCCCTGCCATATAGGAAGGGAATTGAGATGAAAACGCAAGGTTGTGAATTTGGAAAGGAGCATGCACTTCCGTCACAACAGACCGTTCTTTTTCGCCCTCCACGGAATATCGCAGAATAATTTCGTGAGAAGTCCATTCTAAAAATGACTTTTGGAACACTACCAACTGAGGATTTTGATGATTTGGAGACTGCACTTTTTCAATGGGGAAAACATACCATGCCAACATGCAGAACAAGACTGCAATTGACACATGATACTTTCTTCTTTTTTCTGGGTGCAATCTTTTTTTGGGTCTTTCTATTTGCTCTGTTTTCATCATAATAGTTCATTAATGCTTTTAATTAACATGATACCTAGGATATGAATTTTCCACAGAAAGTAAAAAATATGGAACAAGATACTGGCAATACAATTTATAAAAATGAACTGCGGCCCATCATTGAAAAATACATGAATCCGAAAGATTTGGCCAGAATTGAAGAAGCGTATTTCTTTGCCAGGCGATTTCATGAAGGCCAAAAGAGAAAATCAGGAGAACCGTACATTGTTCACCCCCTCAAAGTAGCCATTATACTAGCTCAACATAACGTCGATGCAAGCATGATAATCACAGGACTTTTACACGATTGTATTGAAGACACCGAAGCCCAAAAAGAAACCATTCAAGAACTTTTTAACGAAGATATTGCCAGTTTGGTCGACCAATTAACAAAGCTTCAAAATATTGAGTTTAAAACCAAAGAAGAAGGTCAATCTGAAAATTTGCGAAAACTTCTTTTGGCAATGGCGCAAGATACACGCGTTGTAATGGTCAAAATCGCGGATCGATTGCACAATATGCGTACGCTAGACCATCTCGCCCCCTATCGCCAGCAAAGCATCGCCAAAGAAACCATGGACATCTATGTTCCCTTGGTTCATCGATTGGGAATGTATGCCTTTAAGTGGGAATTGGAAGATTTATCCTTCAAATATATATACCCCGAAGAGTACCTAAAATTAAAAGCCATGGTTTCTCGGAAAAGAACCGAACGAGAAAAATATGTAGAAAATACAATGCGAATGATTTCTCAAGAGCTTACCAAAAACCAAGTAGAGCACACCATGGAGGGAAGGCCAAAAAACCTGTACTCTACATTTAAAAAAATGAAGGATAAACAGAAATCGATTACAGAGGTTTTTGACCTGTTTGCAACGCGCGTTCTGGTACCCACCATTTCCGATTGCTATTCTGCATTGGGAGTTATTCACAGCATATGGAGACCCGTTCCAGGACGTTTTAAAGATTATATAGCCAATCCCAAAGCCAATGGATATCAATCTCTTCACACCACAGTTTTTGGTCTTGACGATCAGCTGTTAGAAATCCAAATTCGAACCTTTCAAATGCACTCCCTCAATGAAATTGGAATTGCCAATCATTGGTCCTACAAAGAAAGAGAAACAAAAAAAACCCGCGATTTTGATGAAAAAGTGCAATGGTTAAAACGCCTTTTAGACATGCAGCAAGAAGCAAAAAGTGCCGATGAATTTATTAAAAGTGTGAAATTCGATTTGTTTAAAGAAGAGGTGTTTGTTTTTTCCCCCAAAGGAAGAGTTATTGACCTTCCTGCAGGTTCTACCCCCATTGATTTTGCCTACCGTGTCCACACAGATGTTGGCAATCATTGTATTGGTGCTAAGGTCAATGGACGCATCGTACCCTTAACCTACAGTTTACAAACAGGAGATATTGTAAAAATACTCACCAATAAATCCGCGAAAGGGCCTGGTAAAGACTGGTTAAAAATAGCACGTTCGCCCAGTACGCGATCCAAAATTCGAGCATGGCTTCGCAAACATCAAGAAGAAGAAGATGCCATTGAAAAACCAGAAAAAAAGGAAGAACAGCCCTCAGATAAAGAAGAGACTCCAGAAATCCCCCTGGTTCATTCTCCTCTTTCTTCAAAAAAATCGAACAATTCCGTTATTGTAGATGATAACAAAAACCTTCTCGTAACATTCCCCAGGTGTTGCAACCCTGTTCCGTATGATGAAATTGTAGGGTATATTTCCAGAGGTCGAGGCATTGTTATTCATCGTAAAACGTGTCCCAATCTGCGAACCCTTCTTGCCGAAGAAGGACGGATCATCCCTGCTAGATGGAATCGGGAAGTCGAAGATATTTCCTATTTCGAGACAGCGCTTATTTTGTGGGTAGAAGATACCCCCGGTACGTTAACGAAAATCTCAGAGATTCTTACCAAAGAACACTTTCGCGTATTGGAAATGAAAGCCAGTATCATGGGGAAAGATTTGGAAAAAATCACTCTCCGGCTGGAAATTCATGACAATTTTGAATTGTATCATATTGTGGATACCCTGAGTAAGTTGTCCATTGTGAAACGAGTAAAACGAATATGATCATAGTAATACAACGAGTCCAAAAAGCATCCATCACAGTGCAAAAAAAAGAAATCGCCTCCATCCAAAAAGGAATTCTTGCCTATATAGGAATTGTGAAGGGGGATGAAGAAAAAGATCTTCAACTCGGAGCAAAGAAACTAAGTGGGCTTCGAATATTTGAAGATTCAGAGAGGAAAATGCGACATGAAGCATCCCCCGATGATGAATTCTTGCTGATCTCTCAATTTACATTATGCGGTTCTATCCACAAGGGATTTCGTCCCGATTTTTCACAAGCCGAAGCTCCTCTCCTTGCCAAAGAACTCTTTGACCAACTCTGTACAATCCTTCGAACAACCTATGGCCGTAGAGTTGAAACGGGGGCATTCGGAGAGGATATGCAAGTCTTCTCTCAGGTAGATGGACCTGTAACGATATATTTCAACACAAGGAAGGACTCATGAATATCATTGTAGAAGTTTCACCTCCCATGGCAAACACCACCCTTTATCTGTACCAAGAAGATGTCTGCGTAATCATAGATCCAGCCAATCCAGATGCATGTGTACAAAAGATAGCCCAAAAAAAATGGAAACCTCTTGGCGTGCTTCTTACGCACTCTCACTATGACCACATTGCAGGGTTGGAAGCGTTGCTGAAAGAACATCCGGAAACCCCTGTGTATATCCACCCCCTCGAAAAAGAGGCTCTTTTCCGAGCCGAGTTAAACTTAAGCTCTTTGGTTGGTGCTCCCTTTTCGCTTCCCCCTGACACCATTGTGAAGCCCGTAGAAAACCACAAAGAATTACAAATTCCTTCTCCCCATTCCTCCTTTGTATTTCGCTTTCAATGCCTTCACGTTCCGGGACATTCCGCGGGAAGTATGGTATATGAATTTGCAACCACCTCTTCAGAAGGAAAAGAAATCACCTATTTGGCGACAGGCGATTTCCTTTTTGAGGGTACCATTGGTCGGACAGATCTGGCAGGTGGTTCGAGCGATCAAATGCAAGCCTCTTTGAAGCTTTTTAAGACGGATTATGAGCCTAGAATAGGAGAATCCATCTACATTATACCAGGGCATGCAGCCTCCATGGTGAACACCACAACCACATTGGAAAAGGAGCTTCGTACCAACCCATACCTATACAGACTGGTTATGTAAATACCATTCTTGCACTAATCAAACCATATTGTTTTACAAGTGCAGCCATGGTATAGTATGAATATACAGTGTTACTAGTGTAGCTTTACATAGGGAGTCGTGTATGGAACAAGAAAATCCTTCTACCCAAAAAGACCCGGTACAAAAAAGCAAAAAAAACCAAAAAACAACATTGCGAAACACCAAAAAATGGATTGTGTTTGGTTTCATTATCGTGCTACTGGGGAGTGCTGAATTTGGATTTTGGAAAGGGGCTCATGTTGAAAGCCTCTGGAGAAATGTATCACTCAAGATTTCAACTACCACTTGGCAGCGATACTCAGACCGGTCGAAAATCGAAAAAGCAATCGTTTCCAATCTAGAAGAAATGGGTACAAGACTAGAATCAGGCCAGATTGAATCCGCTTTGGAATTTGTACACCCCGATCAAAAAGAGAAATACACCCAGGCTTTTACTACCTATCCAGATCGTATCCCAGCCTTTATTGAAGGTTTGCGGTCTGCCAAAGTGGTTTTCATCAGCCCAAAATTAAACGCATATGACACCGAACGCATGGCGCGGGTTGAACTGCAAATTCCCCAAGAGGTAAACGCATCCTCCGATGATAACAGTTCGTATTCCACCACCTTAACATGCATGTTACTGGAAGAAAAATGGGTGATTGACTCATGAAAAAAACAAAAAAAACTCCTGTATCCTCTTTCTTACTCTGCTTTGGTTTAGTATTCTCTATTGTCTTCAGCGGCAGCGTATCAGTTGCTTTTGCCTGGGAACAAGATGCTCACAAAATTATCAACAAGAAAGCCATTGAACATTTTGAATCCTACGAAAAGCATGCCGATAAATATTTTAACAATCATGTCGATTTAAAAATCTGGACAAAATCTCCAACCGTCCTATCTTCCAGTAAAACTGCCAAGTATTATGAACAAGATTGGAGAGCCTATCGATCATCCCAGCATATCATTCATGGTGGATATTCTGCCGATGAACCCCATCTGTATGTTTCGGTGAAGCATTTTTACAATCCCATTGCATCCAATAGCCCTCATCAGTTAACCGACCTG
Organism: Caldisericia bacterium; assembly: GCA_028700655.1. GTDB lineage: Bacteria > Caldisericota > Caldisericia > UBA6126 > UBA6126 > JAGLCW01. The sequence goes on along the minus strand of JAQVSG010000058.1, from coordinate 3,059 downwards.
AATGAATACCATGGTATTGGCTGGGAGGCTATTCCAGCTACCGATTGGGCATTAACCCGTCCGGAAAATCCCTATACTCTAGTTCGTGCACTACAGAACTACAAAAAAAGCATGGAAATCCCCTATAATGCATCTGTGTCTACTATTGCAACAACAGGCGATTTTCGCGACTTTGCAGGAGAACCAACCAACGTGGAAGAAATGCGAAAAATGTATGCAGGGAAAGCACTGCGAGGATTGGGTGAAGTGCTTCACCTGGTGGCTGACATGACCCAACCTGCCCACGTGCGTAACGATGCTCACCCCAAATGGGAAATTACGGAAAGTGCCGTTACTAAATCCGCTGCTGCCACCCTTGTCAATGAACCTCGCAGAGACGGTGTCAATGTCCCCGCTTTAGGAAAAACCACAGGCAATATCATGCGCAACTTAGCCTATTGGACCAATCGAAATTTCTATTCCGAAGATACCATGTACGATCCGGTGGCAGAAGTCTCTCCAAAAAACAAACAAAAACCCTATGATTCTCCCATTTTCTCCCACTTCTACGAAAAAGAATACAAGAAGTATCCAACCTGGTTTAAAAATTATCCCGGGCTCGAAGTTCCCATGTTTCGAAAAGAACGAGATTGGACCTTTATCAATTACCGATATATCATCACTCCAGAGTTTGCTGTTGAGCAAGGAAAAATTCTTCTTCCTCTAGCTGCATCCACATGTGCAAGGGTTATTGATTTGTTTTGGCCCACTTTGCAATTAAAGCAGGATGTAGTCGAAGTAGAAGTAGCTCCAGAAATTCTTAAAAAAGCAGAAGAACTAAAAATACTGGAAGTCAAACAATACGAAGCCAATATTCAGCTCCAACACCCCCATAAACAAGATCCCCAGTGGGCAGAATACGGCCTTCAGATTCATTATGCTGGACCTGGAGAACTGTGGAGAATACGTGGTTCTCGCCATCGCAAAATCACAGACGTTGAATTTATCAATGGATCTGTCGTGGCTTGCCAAGATCCTGAAACGGGTGAAATGACGGAAGGAAAACCACAGCTGATACTCCCTCTTGGTTCCAATAGAGGCTCATCCCTCTCTGGACCAAAAATAGACTATACTGTAGAAATGGAAGATGCTCTTTATGTAAAAGTGCTAGCCGGGGTTCAACAAGTCAAAAGCATCCCCTATCTTTTCGAGCTTGAAAAACCTTCCATTTTAGTTGACACCGAAAAGAAGAATATTCTACCGGGTGACTCCATTGATATGGAAGCCACCATCGAAAATCCTCCCGAACGATTTCGTCTGGATTGGACCATTGAAAACCTAAGCCAAAATAAAGAAGATATAACACCTCCCATTTCCATTTCCACTCGAGATACCGTCCTGAACCATGAATTCCAAAAAGAAGGTGTGCACCGCGTAACTGTACAACTATATGACAAAAAACGGAACATGGTGGTTGCAGAAGATTATATGGATGTCATGTCTGAATTCGTTGATCTTTCTGGAGCTTGGAATATTGTTCTCACGGTCGAAAAAGAAAGTGCTGTCTTCCGTAAACTCATTCAAAGCTTTTTAAAAGGTCTCTTTAGTATTTTTAAACCTCTTCTTGAAGCCTCAGGAGAGACTGCTGACGATTCCGTTATTGATCAATTCACATTCGTAGGCTCTACGATCGAATACAACCTTCAACTCCAAAAAACAAAAGAAGATGAAATCTACTACGAAGGAAACCTTACTTTTACTGGGTCCAATACAGGTTATTTTTCTGCATCCGACTACGATTTCGCTGGAGCCATACTCACCATGGAGAAAAAGCACCTTGTTCTGTATGTATTGTCTGTGAACGACTACGGTCAAACTGTAAAAACTCCTTTTCTCCGTAGTGGAGAACTTATCGACATTCGAAGTTTGCAAGGCGAGTTCAAAACGGATGCCCTTGCCCTGCAAGGAACCTGGAAAGCAACCCGATAAAGAGCTACACTAACACAATGAACAATACAAAGCCAAGAACAACGCCCTATGCAATTGTTCTTGGCATAGCACAAGATGGTGGCTTACCCCATTGTGGGTGCCACCTTCCTTGTTGCACCCCATCATGGGACAATCCATCGTTGGGTAAAATGCCTGTTTGTTTGGGAATTGTGGATCCCGTAGCACAAAAGAGCTGGATGATCGAAGCAACATTTGATTTCAAAACTCAGTGGCATATGCTCCAAACCACTTCTCCATTGGGCTCGAATCTCCCCCTAAACGGCATTTTCCTCACCCACGGGCATGTCGGACATTATGCAGGTTTACTACAACTAGACAAAGCCATACTCAACTCGGGCCACACAGAAGTTTTTGCCATGCCAAAAATGACACACCTTCTGCAAAACAATCTTCCATGGAAAGCATTGATAGACCAAGACAACATCCACATCACGCAGCTACAAACTAGTAAAATCCACCAGTTAAGTGCTACTCTTTCCATCCAACCCATCGTCGTCCCCCACCGAGACGAATACACCGAAACAGTGGGTTTTATGATTACAGGACTCCACAAAAAGATTCTATTTATACCCGATATCGACAGTTGGGACCAATTTCCTGCCATCCATTCTCTTCTGGAACAAACAGACGAAATATTTATTGATGGTACCTTTTATGATGCTAGCGAATGCAAGCACCGTAATCTCAAATCAATTCCCCATCCATTCATCACCGACAGTATGAAACGTTTCGAAAGTCTTTCCCACCAGAAAAAACAGCATTTCCACTTCATCCACCTTAACCACACCAATCCTTGCTTAAACTCAACTAACCTCGCCCATCAACAAGTCTATGCCAATCACTTCCGCATCGCCACCCAAGGGCAAATCATAGAGTTGTCGTGAGATGTATAAAACTCACATCAATTCATTCGTATACTTATAAACTAAGTCTCCCGCAATACTTGTCAATGACATTATAGGTTGTAACTTTTTTTTCTTGACAATCTATTTTTGCAGTATTTAAATACTAGTATTGTGTTTGAAAAAAAGTTGTGCTTTTCCCAGACAACTTCTGCGGAAGTTGTGAAA
>JAQVSG010000057.1:1384-9015 GCA_028700655.1 Caldisericia bacterium | reverse complement strand
AGCTTTCCACTGCCATTGTATACAAGAGAGATGGATCGATTCGATAATGAATCGGTCACAGCAGTAGGATTGCCATTTCCATCGTAAGAAATGCCAACGCTATCGGGCGAGGTTCCACAAGTTTCTGCAATACTGGTCAGTTTTCCATTGGAACCAAAGGTAAGTTTTGTATGACCTAACGATTGCAATGTATAACTTCCATCCACTTCTTTAGTCATCTTTCCGGCAAACCCTTTGGGATTGGTATACGTTTGGCTTTGGCTATCATAGTCAAAGAGATACGTTGCCCCCGAGGCATCCATATACGTTATGTCCCCTGTTTGTCCATCTTCTTGAACGCACGTATGCAAATTGGTCATCCATCCTTTTCCGACTCCTACATCGATAGAAGCATTGAAAGAATTGTGGACAAGTTGCACAGACATTGGAAGTCCTGAGGCAGTAGGAATAGACAATACATCGGCGGTAACCAAATGATTGCCTGTTTCCAGATTCACTACCAAATTGGTCCAGTTACTAGTAGCCATGGTTGCCTTTTCATCACCCCGATCAGGCATCCCAGCATCGCTAGAACCATTCATTAAGGTACCCACATACAAAGGCCTGGGAAAGAAGAAATGAAAGATGCGCTGCATAGTTTGGGTAACAATACTATTTCCTAGGGGGGGGGGCTTGGATAGCAGCATAGGTTGATACAGGAACAGAAGAAGTTTACAACGCTAGGGTGATTACAATAGAAACAAAAGAACGAATACATCGAGAACTAGGAACAGAATTACTCTTCTTTACAAACATACAAATCCTCCTCAAAATAATAATGATAAAACACCGATGCATTATTTTTCTGACATGCATCCCGAACCTCAACACACAACAAACAACTCCACTCGCAATAGTTCTTCATAGAACCTTCCTTTCTGAAATCAACCTTTTTCTTTTACCGGACAAAGAGCCTTACAGAAAAGCTCTCGTCTATTCAAAAGAAAGTTGATTTCTTTCAACATCCAAAAGGGAAATTCCTTTATCACAATTATTTCAAAAAGCAAGGGAAAAAATAGAGTTCAAATCTTAAGAAATTCTTAAGATTTATTTTCAAAAAAATTAGAACCTCATGAAATGAAGGTTTGTAGAAAAAAGAAAAGTAAGAAATGTGAAAAAAATAAAAAATATGTTTTTGAGCTTGTAGAAGTGTAAAACTAATGACATCGAATTCGATCCCTAGAATTGACTTCTCCGTTCCATCAACCCGAAGGAATCTTTCATGATGTATTGTAGGTGTGGCAGTTTGTGGGTATAATATGGGTAGTATATTGCTATAAGGAGTTGATACTATGTATATAAAAGCATCTGCAAGCATCCGTCAGAACTATAACAAGATTGCAGAATTGTGTAAATCTTCTGGTGAACCCGTATACTTAACAAAAAATGGCGAAGGAGATCTTGTTGTAATGGATATTGATGCTTTTGTCCGACGCGAGAAAATGCTCCAGCTTAGAGAAGAGTTGTTGTCAGTCGAAGAAGATCGATTGTCAGGTCTCCCGGGAATGGATCTAGAGGAGTTAAATTGTCGTCTTGATCAGATCATTGATGAAGAAGCAAATGAATCAACCAAGTCTGTATAGGGTGGTTGTCTCGGAAAAAACTAGCAAGATGTTGATGCAACATATACAGTTTGTAGCCAAAGAGAACATTGAAGCTGCGAAGAAAACAAAAAAGGAGATTACGGAAGCAATAATTTCTTTGTATGAAATGTCCCATCGCTTTCCATTTCTTAACACAAGTTGTGTCTCACCTAACAAATACCATAAACTTTTTGTACAAAAGTGGTACTTGGTATTGTATCAGGTCAAAGATCAAACGGTATACGTTGATTATATCCTTGATTGCCGTCAAGATTATGGGTGGCTCATTCGCTAGATTTCAAGTACAGAAAGGGGAAGAAAAGTACAAGATGGTTTATTCTTCAACTTCTTCTGGGGCGGTATCAAAAAATAGTAGATTGCCATCGGGGTCTCGGAGAAATGCACTCCCAGATCCGTCATCATTTAATACTGGTACACTTTCAAAAGGGATTCCTAGTTTCTCGAATTCTTCGACGAGTTTTGTAATACTTCCACCGCGAAAGTTTAAACAGTTTTCTTGTATATGTCCTTCGAACAATCCCAATATGTTCTCGCGATACTGAAGAATCGCCCATTTTTCTTTTAGAAAAACACTTACATCCTCGAATCCAAGTTTATGATAAAAATCCAATGATTTCTGTAAGTCTTTCACGCTCAGACAGAGTTCTATGTATCCAATATTCATCACATTCTCCTTAATAAGGTTGGATCGTTTTAGGATATCATTGTAAAAGAAAAAGTCTTAATACGGAAGATTTCTGTAGTATGCTTCTCTTATGCCCAAAACTTTCATAATGAAAAAATATACTTTTTCTATTTTGAATTTATTGGTTATAATGAGGGTATTCTATGAATTTTATGGGGGTATGATGAAACCAAGTTGTGACTCATACAGCATAATACTTTATGGCGATTCTATTTCTCGTGGTGTTATTTATGATGAAGAAAAGAGAAAGTATATTGTTTCCAAACAAAGCTTTGCTTCTTCCTTGTCACAAATCTTCAGTTGTGCTTTCTATAACGCATCCTCTTTTGGCAATACTTTAATTCGAGGATTGCGAACTCTCTCCAAAGATATTGAAAAAAGAAAACCCAATATAGTGGTTCTAGAATTTGGAGGAAACGACTGTGATTTTCAATGGGATGAGGTGGCAGAAAAACCTTTTGATAAACATGTACCAAATACGAGTTTAAACATCTTTAAAGAACACTTACTTGAAACATTGAGACAATTACAATCGTGGAATATTTTCCCTGTTTTTCTTTCTCTTCCACCCTTGGTATCTACAAGATATCTAAGGTGGGTAGGGGACAACGATTCTAGAAAAATGAGTCGTATTCTATCTTGGCTTGGAGATGTAGAACAGATATCTCGATGGCAATCTATGTATAATGATACCATTATCACGATAGCACGGGAAGCAAACATCCGATGGATTGATATACGGAAAGCATTTTTGGACCAAAAAAATTTCGAAGACTATGTGTGTATTGATGGAATTCATCCCAATTCCAAAGGACATCAGTTAATCAAAGATCACATATTAAGGTACATCAAAGCTGACTATTCATTTCTTCTTAAGCCTGTGAAGTAAAAAAATCAGGCTAAAAGCCCCCTAATAGTATGTCAGGGGGCTGGGTGTTGGAAAACTAATCCTTGATGGCAATGCAAATGTCAAATTCAGAGTTGTCGTCGTCAACCATGAATCGTTCATCGTAGTATTCGTAATCCAGATTTTGGAAGGGGATATCAGGCAGACTTCGAGGAACTAATTTCATTTCCGGTATCCACTTTTGGTAAATGTCTGCATACGTTTGATGCAGAGTATCCAGTTTGCCTTTGTGTGTGAAAACTGCATATTTACCTGCAGGAATAGTGATACCTTTCATTCCTTGGGGAATGTCGTCAAGGATTTTGGTTTCTACGCCGGCAATGTACCGAAATGTACCTGGATTTGTATCCTCCGGTAGCATATAGCAAACTCCATAACACGCTTTCATGGGAACCTGCTGATTGGGAATTGTTTTCATGATCGCGTTAAACTGTCCCCACATCTCTTTGATTTCATCGTTCTTGTTTTCACCAACATACTCAACGCCTACAACATAAATTGAATCTTTTGTAACAATTTTTGGATTCATCTTTTACCTCCAAAGGTTTTTTTACCAGTGTACCCCGCACCTATGCCATATAATGTCCAAGGTGTCATTGGGTGGAAATGACTTTTTAACATTTTAACAGAAGAAATGATTGTTGAGAAAAATCTTATCAAATTACTTGCGTTTCAACATCTGTAGAATAGAATATGGGTATAATGTAGCAGATCATTCTTGTATCACATATGTGCACCTTGAAAACCAAAAAGGGGTAGGGATTGTGAAATTAAGGTATGCACATTTCATGAAGAAGACATAAACGGTGACGGAATTATTGAACCAGGAGAAGGAAGATATTTGATTGGTCTATGGGTCATGTGCAGTACGTGGCCAGATTGTTGTTAAATGAATCAGAAATAAGAAAGAAGGTGACTATTTTAAATGAAAAAATCAATTGTAAGAATACTACTAGTAGCATTGCTTTTAAGCCTGATTATTCCATTGGTTACAAAAGCTGGAGGATTGCAATCAGAATACATCTACATAATGCAAGTCGGAAGCAAGGAGGTCAGTATTCAGAAGGATCAAGAAGAGCCCAAGATAGCTTTCCTACCATATCCTATTGTAATAGATACAGAAAGTAGCAGTTCCGGTATTGCTATAGAATCATTTGAAGGATTGGGAAAAGGAAATGCCTCTATCGCTACAATAGTACCTGGAGATTATTTAATTTATGCAGAAACCAGCCCACGCCAAACTCTCTATACGCTACATCATTCCAGTCTTTACAAAACCGAAATCTTGACTGAATTCAAATTGCTTTATCCAGACGGAAAAGCTTGGATTGAAACAAGCAAAATAGATAAATCAAATGACTCAGAGGTTGAAATAGAAGATTTAACTCTACCTTTCAAGCCATATTCAGTGGATATTGAAGCAGGTTCAGATAGCGTAATTATTATACCCCTACGGATTGTATTTGAGAGAATTGCTCAGCACCAAGTAAGTTGGAATCCAGTAACACAGGAGATTATTATTACTTACAACCCTTCTGAATAAGTTAGACGTTGGCAATAGCTATTTTTTCTTCTTACATCCTTGTTTAGCAGAAAAAGTACATACTGACTGTATTTTATGAGTTTATCGGTTAAAAAGAATAGTCCACTCATAGTTTTGATCTGTAGTGAAGCGAATAACAATAAGAAAGGAATGGTATCATGAACAATATTGATTTTTGGGGGCTGTTTTTATCATTCTTCTTCATTGGCTTTGGATTGGTTTTTTTGCACTATGCACAGGTTCTAAATTTCAAAATCGCTTGTATTAGCATTTCACTTGTTGGTTTAGGGAAACTCCTTCATACTCTCAATGTACTACCGGAGATGTGGTGGAGATATATCTGCATAGTTTTAACAGCAATCATGTTTAGCTCTTTGTGCATTGTTCGCTTCAAAAAATGAGAAACATTTAGGCTAGATACAAGTTTAACAAGTTCGTTGATCACCGTTGCCTGAAATCAGCTCCTTGTTTCCAAGATACGATAGTGCTACTAAAGCCAGTAAAATCAATTCCTCCTCATACACTTTAAAAAAGCTGACGAAACAGAGTTTCTATCTTTATTCCAATAATTCGGGAATTTCGGAACAGCACGGTATAGCAGTTCATGATCTTCAATATGTTTACTGTTCATAACAGGATCAGAAAGCCATCACTTTTTTCTTTAGTTCCTCAATTGATCTTATCTCAACGTTAATTTCTTCTTGATTAGAACAAATCTGAAAACCAATGATTTTTTTCTTCTTCAAAGATTTCAAACTCCAAATACTCTCCATTGTCTTTTTCATATTCCAGTTGAATACTGCCTCTAGAAGTTGGATATATATTTGGTTGTTGGTATCCCAAATTGATTACGACTTCTTTGCAAAACTTGATGAGCGCAGTTTTATCACAAAAACCGGGAGCATCATTGCCATCCCAATCATCCTTCAATTTTCTATATGAATCCAATAGAGATAGGTTTTCGATCATCTCGGTATTGTAGATCATGCTAGGATAACTGGAGCACTATTAATACAAAGTGGTTCAGATTCAGGTTCTTTCTGATATACAACATTTACTGTTTTAGATTGCATGTTTAATCTCTCATTCCTTGTATATTTGTTAGTTTTACTCCTAGTATATTAGAAATATTCCTATTGGATAGGTTTAAAAATACCGCCATTGGGTTATCCTTTCAGAATCTCAAATGATTCTAATAGAGAACTTGTTCTTTTCATGATAAAGAATTTTTCTATACTATTTGTAAATCCTGTTTTTGTACTGATCATAATGATTGTCAGGAGAAACATATACTGGGAGTTTTTTATGCATATTCAAAACCAAGTTTTTTTAGGCGATAGCAAAGAAGAATTGAAGAAAATACCATCTGATTCGGTAGATTTAATCGTTACTTCACCCCCTTATGCTGACCAAAGAAAAAAAACATATGGTGGAATCTCGCCTGATGAATATGTCCAGTGGTTTTTGCCTGTTTCAGACCAGCTTTTGAGAGTATTAAAACCTACCGGGACCTTCGTTCTTAACATTAAAGAAAAAGTAACTAATGGTGAAAGAAACACTTATGTGATTGAGCTTATTCTAGAAATGAAAAGGCAAGGTTGGTTGTGGACAGAAGAGTTTATTTGGTACAAAAAGAACTGTTATCCTGGAAAATGGCCAAATCGTTTCAGAGATTCATGGGAACGCTTATTACAATTCAATAAAAGTCGATCTTTTCATATGTATCAAGAGGAAGTAATGGTACCAATGGGTGATTGGAAAAAAACCCGTTTAAAAAATTTATCCGATACAGACAAAACAAGAGACGATTCGAAAGTAGGTAGCGGATTTGGAAAGAACATCTCCAACTGGGTTTATCGCGACAAAGCCTATCCAACGAATGTTTTGCACCTTGCAACAGAATGTAATAACAAAAACCATTCTGCAACATTTCCCGAAAGCTTACCTTCTTGGTTTATTCGTTTGTTTACTAAGGAGTACGACGTTGTTCTAGATCCCTTTATGGGCTCGGGTACTACTTTGTTTGCAGCAAAAAAACTAAAACGTCATGCAATAGGTATCGATATTGTTCCTGAATACTATCATCAAGTAATGAATGAACTTCAATTTGAAGAATCCTATTTGTTTGAAGAAAAGAGTACATATGAAAAATCTTCTGATAAATGACGCCAAAAAGTATGTAGAATCTACTATTGATGTCTTTCATGAAAAAAGAATACAACGATTGAAATCTTTAAACCTTGATCAAATCTTGAAAAGAAAGAATCCATACTTGTTTCGTGCTAAAAATGTTCTTACACCCCACGATTTTATCAAAGGTGTATTGGATGCTCATATTTCTTCTAACGAAGAAACCATATTTGGTGGATGGTTGGAAGAATTTGCCATTTTTATTTGCGGAAAAGTCTACAATGGTAGAAAATCAACTACTAAAGGAATCGACCTTGAATTTGATTCTGAGAATATCCGATACATCGTGTCAATAAAATCGGGACCGAATTGGGGTAATAGTGGTCAAATTGCGGATATGAAAAAGAACTTCCAGACAGCCATTAAGACGCTCCGAACAAATCACAAAAAGATGAATGTGATTGCTGTGAACGGTTGTTGTTATGGAAAAGATTCGAAACCATGCAAAGAAGGATATTATAAGTACTGCGGACAAGACTTCTGGGAGTTTATATCTGGAAACTCCTCTTTATATACAGAAATTATCGAACCTCTTGGTTACAAAGCAAAGGAGAAGAATGAACGATACTTGGAGGAATATGCAAAGGTGTTGACTACTTTGGCATTTCAGTTTACCAGAGATTTTTGTCACAGTGATGCATCCATTAATTGGGAAAAGGTTGT
>JAQVSG010000057.1:0-1284 GCA_028700655.1 Caldisericia bacterium | reverse complement strand
ATGTCCGTTATTCATCATTTACAGACATCTTACTTTGATCCATTTTTCATGATTCTAGTCAAAGGAAATTTTTCTTGGAAATTAAACCACTTCTGCCGAATTCTGTGACAAATTTCTTTGTACTATTCATTGTAACACACCTAGAGTTGTTGAAGATGGACAAACTTTTGACAAAAATCTTTCCTCAATCAATCCAACATAAAAAATGATAACTATCATCATTTTTGCTGCCCGAAGGAAGAGTTATTGTTGGATGCAAAGAGGATTCTTCAGTTGGACACACCATAAGTTCAGAAGAAAACTCACCCTCAACTGTCTGCAAACTTTGAATTAAAATAGCATAGTTTTCTTGGTGAGAAAGCGAAAAAGGTATTAAGTTAAAATATGTAACGGAGTCTTCATGTTCAAGAGATGCAATGAATTGAAAATCTCCTGTATCAGCACTGTAGTAGTAAAAACTTGATGTAATGGGTTTTTTGATATACTCATTGCTACCCTCTGTACCATTTTGCATCATCACAAATAAACCATCTCCTCCAAAAGGAAACTCAGACGCCACACACTTGACCGTCTTTCTATATTTAGCAGCTTCTAAGAATTGCTCATCCGGATAGAAAGTTTGGACTTCATCCTTCACTGCATTGTATACCACCAAAGTTTGAGGTCCGTCATAGATTTCTTTATCAGCATGCAGAGGACCAATACCAGTATAAAATCCTGAACCGTAGTTCCTTTCATCAGTATAGGGATTGGTAGTGTCCTTTTTAAATATTCCGTTTCGATAGAATTTTAGTTTTTCTATATAATGCGATGGATCCATTACTTCCCAGGAAGTCCATTGCTGATTTTTATCTACTCGAACCAAATCAAGAGATAAGGTATTCCGACTGAAAAAGAACAGCTGATCCTGGAATACTTTTGATAATGTAGTAGTTCTACCTTCTGTCATAGTAGCAGGTAGTGAAAGCCATTGTATGGTTCCATCCATGCGCATAGAGGCTACTTCAAGTTGCTCGTCCCATGAATACTTTTCGGTATACAAACAACCATACAGCTCATCTGTTCCCCAAAAACCCCACTCCAAATACTTCTGATCAGTAAATGAAAAAGAAGTTGTTTTTTGGGTTTGGAAGTTGTATACATGAAGCTGATTACTATCAAACGATTGATAGGCAAACAAAGTCCCATCATCATTGATTTTTGAATTGATTCCTTCTCCGATTAAAATGGTGTCGGCAGGATTGTCAAGATTCAACACAGAAAATAGAGAGCTAACGACACCGT
>JAQVSG010000056.1 GCA_028700655.1 Caldisericia bacterium | reverse complement strand
TGGAGGTTTAGAATGAAAAAGTTATTCATAACTTTTGTAGTCTTTTTCATTATTGTCGCATCTTTTTCGAATATACGTAGCGTTCAAGCAGAACAAGATTTTGTGGATGTACCTCCATCACATTGGGCGTATGAAGCAATCCACTATATGGCTTCTATGGGCATTGTCACGGGGTATCCTGATGGAACTTTTAAGCCAGATAAACCCATTCTTCGGCAAGAAATGGCAATCATAGCTTGCAAGATATTTAATTTTGATGGACTTCGTCCAAACAAACCAACCTACACAGATGTACCGTCCAACCATTGGGCATTTCCAATGATTGAGACAATAGCCGAATCAAAATTAATGGACGATACTTCTCTCAATAATCGATTCAGACCTGGAGAAGTGTTGGATCGTATTGAATATGTTCCGTTGCAGTGCCGATGTCTGGGTATGAAGTTTTTCGCTCAGCATATGTCCAATGAGACAATGAACGATATTTTATCCAGGTATTCAGATGCCTCCACGATTCCAAATTGGGCAAAAAACTATCTAGCTATTCTTACTGCATCTAGAGCCATTGGCGGTTTTCCAGATGGAACCTTTAAGCCTTTTGAGCCCTTAACGAGAGCACAGATTTGTGTTTCTATGTACAATATGTTGAAACCATTGGGTCCCAATCAACCAGTATCCACACCTGCTTCGTTTAATGTTGTGGTCAACGGTGCTCTGTTAACCCCCTTTCTTTCCACGAATCTTCAAGGTTCAATGTTTGAATTTACCGGGAAAGGATATGCCAATGGCTATGTTTCTTTAACTGTTAATGATGTACCGTTTATGCCCTATAAATCCGATGCTAGTGGGTTGTATACCGTACGAGTGCCCATCGGCATCATCCCAATTGGGGGCATAACAATGAATGCTCATTATTATGAAAGCAAAAGTAACACTCCTTCTCACTCTTTTCAAGCGTATTCTTCCGTCCCTTTTGATTTGTTTCCCAATGCTTATCGTTTGTATGGATTGCAGTATGATATTGCTTTAAGACAGCTCTCTTATTTGTCCGAGTTGGCCACTGGAAATATGTTGATCAGCGTGGAAAACACTACCACCAATGAAAAACAACACATTGCACCAAAAGCTGGCGAGAGGTTTACCTTAAAAACCACACTCAAAAAGGGTGGCAATCATGTAAACCTTGCCCTTACCAATAAAGAAAACTCGTATCGATTGATCTATGGTTTTGACTTCAATTCCAACTAATACTGGGAGTTTGCATGCCAATTAAAAAATCAGAACTAGAAGAACGTTTAAGTCTGGATGCTTTTATTAAAGAAGAGGTAAAAACGCCAGTACAAGAAGAATCCGATACCAGGCCTTTTGTGTTTCTTGATCCCAATTCCTCGTATAGTGAATCGTTTAAGATTCTCCGAACCAATTTGAAATTCACTATGAAATTAACAGAACCACGTTGTCTGATGGTTACATCTTCATTAACAGCCGAAGGAAAAACAACTATCGTGGCAAATCTTGCTGCAAGTTTTGCTCAATCGGGTGCAAAAGTAGCTGTTGTTGGAACGGATATGCGAATCCCTTCTTTGTATAAACAATTTGGGGTGGAACAAGAAATGGGATTGTCCAATTACTTAAACCATGAAGTAGAACTCAAAGATATTGTTAGAGAATACAAGGAAGAACCGCGGCTCCATATTATCCCTTCCGGGTCACTCCCCCCAAACTCGGCCGATCTTCTCAGTTCGGATCGGTTTCTTGAATTTGTGGCTGTATTAAAACAGAAGTATGACTTGGCAATATTTGATTCTCCCCCTGTCAATCTTGTGTCTGACAGCATTATCATGGGACCCATCATGGACGGTGTTTTGGTAGTAGTAAATAAAGGCCAATCAAGACGAAAAGACCTAAAGATGTGCCTAGAAAGACTGCGCTTTTCAAATGTTATTGGTTTTGTTGTGAATGCTTCTACCGAAAAAGCAGAACGTTCTTCCTATTACTACAACAGAAACTATGGATATGGGTACGGGTATGGACACAAAAATCAATATGGGAGCCGATATTACACGTATGGAAAGACCCCACATACTGCGTCTTCGGATGCAGTTGAACCCATCGAGGCAAATAACAAGTAATTAGGGTGTCATTTTGCCCAAGCAATTTGAACGCAATGTTTGCACAGATGTATTGGTTGGGTGATCCATTAAGTAGTCATCATAGTAGTGAATTGCTTTTTCATATTCTTCCAGTGCCTCATAAGATCGACCTAGCCAATACGTAAAAGAAGAACTTTGTGAAATATCCATGGCTTCATGGAAAGACTTAACAGCTCCTTCGAAATCTTCTAATTGATAGTAATCTAGCCCTTTTCTATACCACCACCATGCCGATACGGACTTTTTTTGCGTCATTGTCATACCAATTGCTTTTGTGTGTTGCAAAAGAGCCTTGCGGTATTCTTTTTGAGAGTAAAAGTAATTTCCCAATTCATAGTAAGCAACCGGTTCTTGTGGAAAAAGTTCAATGGCTTTTTGATATGAAAATTCAGCCTTATCATATTCTTTGTTTGTATTGTAAATAGAACCCAATGCAAAGTAGAATTCAATTTGATCGGGATAATCTGCAATCCAATTTTGCAACCGTTGGACTGCATCCTCAAAATACCCCATCTGGTACAATGTTTTAGCAATATTTATGAGGGGAGAAACAGCACCTGGATCAAGACGTTCTTGTATCACATAACACGACAGCGTTTCCCTGTAGTTTTTCATGCTATTGGAGCAATACCCATACGATCTCCAATAGGAAAGATTAGTGGGGTTTTTACGCAAAGCTTGCACGTACATTTTTTCAGCATGGTCATACGATTTATAGGCGGTTCGGAGTATTTCTGCTAAGGTATAATAGCTATCTGCATTGGGATATAAGCTTTTTGAAGCAGTGGCTAAAAAAAGACCCTTGTATTTCGCCTCAGGAGTGTCTATTCTGCTTTGTTGAAGTGCTTTGTCTGCAAGAAAAAGAGCGAACGCAGGGGAGCGATTGCTGTAGATTGTAGCTGGAAATTGATCCACGGTTTCTTGGGAGATAACCAGATCTAGGTACCAATAGTGGTGAGGGTTTAATCTTGCAGCTGCAAGCAATGATGTGGGTTGATGTGCGAGAAGAAAGTGTAGATAAGAAGTTGCGGAATCGTGTTGCCAATTTGTTTGCTCTAGTAAAGCTAAAGCAGAGGGGGTGTTTCCTTGTAAAAAATGGAGAGTGGATTGGTAGGTTTTGAATGATTTCGTATACAGGATACTCCCGTAAATGATGATAAAAATCGCAACGGAACTTCCAACGATGCGTAGAAATTTCATTTATTCATCGATTTGCTCTGACCATGAAAAGGGTGTGTTTGGCAATGATGATAAACCGACTAGCAGAGATTCTGTGCCATATCGCGCAATACTAGACAACGACATTGGTCGAAGGGTAATGGACGCAACCTTCAATTTTCCTTGTATCACTTTTTCAAGAACTTTTGCTTTCTCCATGTCAAGGCTGTAGAGAATAGTTATTTGGGTGGTCTCATTGATCAAATGCGGGGAAATGCTTTCGATGAAACGTACTTCGAGCTCATTAAAACTTGTTTTTGCAATGAAATGTGGGGTGCCATTCTCAAATGAGAAGAGGTGATACGGATTCTTCTTAAACAACGATAGTCCTGTGATATACGAAGAGTCAATGTTCGTCCGCATGAATTTCAATTGATGGGTGATAAGGAACGACTGAAAATATTTTTTGATACTAGGCAATTCAGTCAATATGGTCTGAAACGTTTCTTTTTTTGACACCATATGGGACACGTATTGGATGACCATTTGGAGAGAAGGTTCTGCAAGTAAGCTATCAACAACTTCAATATGGGTATCATAGAGTAGCAATTGTGCTTTTTTCGCTTCAGAATAATTGGGGGACAAATGGGACGATAGATGGATGGATAGAACATTGTCAAATTCTGAGTACAAGAGAGAGTATACTTGGAAAACTTCTTCTGAAGAAGGATGCAACAAGACAGGGGTAACATTCCCTTGATGGATCATCTGGGCAATTTTCATACGTTCTGTTGCATCGGTTTCTCGAAATACTTTATTCCCAACTCGGATTCGAGATGCTATACTAGAAACGCCCATCTGTTGTTGTTCTTGTTCTGTAAAATTACAACAACTGTCTGTGATAATAATGATTTTTTTAGCCATGGGAAGACTCCTTTTTTGATGAAAGCTCTCTGAAAATGTCTTTGTACATCTCCATTCTTTTTTTTACTTCAACATTGGGTTTTTGATGGCATTGTAGAATTTTCTTTTCTTCTTTGGTTACATGGGTTACATGATCAAGTTTAACTTTCTGAATATCGTAGCCTTGTTCTTTTAATTTTCGATGAATCAATATTTCAATACCATATCCTACGTCAGTCATATTTTTTAAAGAAGTGAGTATCGATTTTGGCATACAGCGTTGCCCCGATAATTGCGGGGTGATATGATGTGCCAAGTCAGTGAGTATTCTCCCGTTGGAAAAAACACCAAGAGTGGAAATCTGAGAGGATTCAAGGACAGGGTTCACCATGTAAAAAGCATGGATTGGTTGGAAACCAATCAAGTCGGCATCCAGGAGCAACACAACAGGATTTTTCGCTTTTTGTGCGCCTGTACACAATGCCATTGCTTTCCCTGTGTTGTGTTCAAGCCGAATAACATCAGCTCCATTCGCAATAGAAATAGCGGATGTATGATCCACGGAACCATCATCAATAACGATCACCTCTTCGATGTACGGACAGTGTTTACAAGCTCTTATTACATCCGCAATTGTAATTTCTTCATTGTAGGCCGGTATTAGAGCGGTTGCAGATGTCATGCAATTCTTCCTTTAATCTTTCATTTACATAGGATGCAATGTCGTCGAAGGGTATGTTCTTTTTCTCTCTATCTTGGCGATTCTGATATTCAACAACGCCTTCTTTTAATCCTCTACCAAGAACAATTTGATGGGGTATACCAATAAGCTCTGCATCTTTAAATTTGATACCAGGACTAAGGTCTCGGTCATCAATTAAAACTTCATATCCCTGTTTTTCCAATTCTTGTTCGATGGACCGAGCACATTGGATATGGTCTGTATCGGTTGGGTTGAGAACCATGATCTCTACGTGGAATGGAGTGACAGAGGCTGGCCATACGATGCCTTTGTCGTCGTGGTATTGTTCAATAATGGCTGCGACCAACCGTGTTACCCCAATTCCGTAGCATCCCATTAAAACTGTTTTAGTAGCACCTGAAGGGTCGGTGAATACTGTTTCTAAAGGTTTTGTATAGCGATCGTTTAAAACAAACGTGTGACCAATTTCCATTCCATGTTTCACTGCAATTGGTTTTTTACACCGAGGGCAAGGGTCTCCGTTGCAGAGTGATCGAATGTCGCCAATGGTATCAGCTGTCCAGTCACGGTCGTACGAAACATTTTTAAGATGTTTATCTTCTTTCATGGCACCACAAATACCATTTTTTATTTGTATTGCATAGGTATCCGCAATGATAGGAAAAGAGGTGGGTTGAATTGGTCCTAAATAGCCCGTAGGTAAAGTGGATTGGGTGCATAAAACAAGATCTTTTTTAACGATTCGTTTCAGTTTTGTTTCGTTTACTTCATCAGAGCCACGTACTACAACAAGGTAATGTTGGTTGTTTTCATCTTTATATAGAACCGTCTTTAATATTTTGTCGGGGGATACATGGAAAAAAGAGGATACTTCTTCGATAGTTTTTACATTTGGAGTAGACACTTCTTCAAGACCCAAAAGAGACTCGGAGGATTCTGTTTCTGGGGCTTTAGAAGGAGCCACCTCAATAGTAGCACTGTATCCACAGGAGTCACATATGACAAATTCGGTTTCTCCCACGGAGGATTCAGAAACATATTCATGCGAAAAGGATCCCCCAATGGTTCCATTGTCAGCGTCAACAGGGAAAAAAGTGAGACCACAACGACGGAAAATGGCGTGGTATGCTTCTGATATTGCTGCATATCCTTTGTGTAAACATTCTTCATCAGCGTGAAAACTGTATAGGTCTTTCATGATAAATTCTTTGCAACGGATAACTCCAAATCGTGGACGAGGTTCATCGCGAAATTTTGTCTGAATTTGATACACGAATTGGGGTAAATCCCGATATGATCGAACCGTATTTTTAACCGTTTCAGTTACTATTTCTTCATGGGTGGGACCCAAGCAAAATTCTCGGTTGCTTCTATCTTGTAGTTTGAACATTTCTTGTCCATATTCTTCCCAGCGACCCGTTTGTTTCCATGGTTTTGCCGGAAGCAAAATGGGCAACATCAACTCGTTGCAATCTTTTTTATGCAATTCATCTCGAATAATGGTTCTGATTTTATCTAAAACTCGTAATCCCAATGGAAGCCACGTATATACACCCGCCGATATCTTTTTGATCATTCCCGACCGGACCATTAACTGATGGCTAGGAACTTCTGCGTCTTGCGGTATTTCTTTAAGAGTAGTAAGATACATTTTTGAATACAACACAATGAATCCTCCGTGATTGAAATTAAAGTTTTAACTGTCTAGGCTTGTATTATACATCACTTTTACTCCAATATATAAATATTGATGTAGCCACCCCTCCAATTATCGTTTTTAAGTTTTCTCCATAAAAAACAGTCAATGCGATGGCCCTTAATAAGGCCTCCAGTATCTCCTGCATAGGCATATCCGTATCCTTCTACATATAATTTTGTCCATAGAGGGATTACTTTAGGATCCACTGCAATCATACCAAATCGGACTCTTCCCGTAGCGCCCGTAAAAGGATCCCCGTCGCATTGTGCGACAGTGGGATTATAACTACTTGCTAGCACTCTCATTTTCTTTTTATAAGGGCCATTAAAAATGCAGGTACCGTGTCCAATGATTTCTGTGACGGGATTTTTGATAATGTTTTGGCGGAGAATGGTGGTCGAAACTAAAAGTCCGTCTTCGTATTTACTCTGATAAGTTACTTTTTTTAACCCCTCTTCTCCTGGTATCCAAACAGCAGTAAGACCGTCTGCCATTTGATCAATTTTCTTGTGAACAACCTGGAAGGGGATTTTTTCTTGAAGAGCGTATTCTTTATACTCAATTTTGGTAATTTGTAAGAAATCTTGATCCTTCAGTGTGTGATTATCGTTAAGGTTTAACCGGTATTGTAAGGGCAATTCAATAGACTGCGATGCAATAAAATTGGTGACCGTCATAGGGATGGTTCGTTTTTCGGACCGAATACCCTCTTGTTCGAATGTGACCAAAATGGTATTCTGACGAGACACATGAGATTGAAAGCTTTTGAAAGTGTGTTGATGTGAAAAAGACGATTGTTCCAAGCCCATCGTAAAAAAAAGAGAAAAACATACGGTTAAAAGCAAAATTGATTTTAGTACGGTTTCATTTTTGTTATACATTCTCATAGACTAAAAAAACAGGAAACTCTTGTCAAATAAAAAAAAAGAGTTACGTTATACTTCATTCTTGTATTATTTGGAGAGTCATGATGAGCACAGAAAACAAGGAGTTTTGGTATGAAAAAAGTTGGGTACTTTTGGTAACCAATCTGCTTATACCACCACTTGGTCTTGTTCTGTTGGGAAATGCAAAAAAAATTTCCCTACCATGGAAATGTACGATTGCGTTGTCCTTGTATATTCTTATTGCTTGTATTGCGTGGGTTCAGTTTCCTCCGTTTTTTGCGTCCAAAACCGATAGTCCTTCCACTTTTACCAATACAATTCAATATGCCAACATTTCTTTTGAGGAAGTGTCTGCCATCACTACTCCTCAGAATCTTGTTGTGAAACCCGCTAAAGACGAGTTTTTCCTAAAAGTTAACTTTCAAGTAAGCAATGAAGGAAGTGAAGAATATTTTTATATTTCTCACCTGGATCAACCATATATTTATTCTTCAGATGGAGAACGATTGTATTTTGATGCAACCATTTCAATGGATCCATTTGGAAATATTGAACCAAAAGAAATTCTTTCTGGTTTTTTCCTTTTTCGAATTCCAACAAATTTTAATGCTCAAAGCTTCTTGATACAAGGAAGTTCATTTTTTATTCCGGAAGAAGTAACAGAAAAAAAAAGAAATGCATCTTGATAACTGTCGGTGTTTTTCTTATCATGATTAAAAAATTATGTGGAGAAACAGTAAACTATTAATGAATTGTTGTGTTATGAACGAAATGTTTGGTTCCTATTATTGTGACTTCGTTGAGAGTAGGAGGGATCTACTATGAGAAAATTGATGTCCTACGTTATTGTGCTGGCATTACTGCTTACAACTCTTGCGGTACCTCATTCGGTACCCACAACTGTTGAGGCGGCAACAGGCAACAGGCCTGCAACTTTTATCGCAAACCGTTTTGTAAAAATAGGTTTTGATCGTGATGGTTTGCCACTTTACCCGGCTCGAATGTTTCCATGGCAACAAAATGAAAATATTCCCGTTTGGGGTCGTGACGATTATCCTATGCCGAATGCATTTCAGGCACGTGGCGATCATTCGATCAATGTACCTGCCGTTATTGACGAAACGGATGTTGTACCTGTCGCATGGACTGATGTCTATTTAACAGTTGTACCAGACGGTGGAGATTCTCAAGAATATGACCACTGGTATGTAGTATTAGACTCAGCTGGTCAATTGTGGTTCGATCCCGATGGTCGATTCCATGATTGCCGATACAACGCCTATACGGACCCTGCTAGCGCTTATTATATTCCTGGCAGCTGCCGGACTAAATCTCATGCTTTGCATGGTGATCGGCTTTATATGGTAGACCCTATGTCTGACAACAATACACAAGGGCCCTATATTATCAACCCCAATCACCGCTTATACAATCCGAATGTAGCTTTAACTTTCCAAGCGAAAGGCACCCGCTATGGTACTCGTAAATGGCAAATTGGGTGGTCCGACATGGTGGATTATCCTCCCATGCGCAACATCTATGATCCTAGTGCCACTTATGAGAATCGTCCGAACGATCAGGATGCTGTTTCG
>JAQVSG010000055.1 GCA_028700655.1 Caldisericia bacterium | reverse complement strand
GAATTTTTAAAAATTTGTTCCAAATAGGGATATTCTTGTTTGATTTCAATGGGCTTTCTGTACTTGATGTTAGGAGCTTCTTCCAGGGCATTGAAATGTAGAAAATCTATGATCCCATCAGACGTTAAGTACCATGTTTTAGGGATGGCCAGATTTCGAATCGAAACGTAACTTTTTTTAGCTTCTCTAAGAATATTCCTGGCCCGTAAAAATCCAGCGGCTTTTCCTCCTAATTTTCCATTTCCTCTTCGTGGTCCGATCGTATGAGATAGGATATCAATAAAATCCGGAACCATAAAATAGTCTTTGGAAGTGTTAATAAAATGAAGGTCTTCGCTTAAAAACCGCCGTATAAATGCCACACGGATTCCGATATTTTCTTCTTTGGATAAGTAAGACGCAGAATCTTTAATACTGGCAAATTTGAAAACAGCATTGGTAATCTCTGCTAAAGGAACATCTCTTTTTTCTGCAGTCATGGTTAAATATCGAGCTTTTTCGTGCTTTAACCACAATTTTATCATTTGGGTGATTCTTTCAGAGGAGAGCTCTTCTTCGGCAATCTGGAAAATTCTCTCAATCATTTGTTGCAAAAAATCAGCTTCAATCCTAGGGATAGGAACATTGTCATTTTTTGCTTTTTTCTCCGCATAGGAATTGGAATTTGCTTCCAATTCCTTCATTAATTCTTCAATTCTTTTAATATGACACTTGTATAAATAATGCATCATTTTTCTGCCCAAGCGGTTGATAAGTATGGGGTCTGTGTATTTCAATAGCTCAATAATAATTTTCCATTCTTGTTTTTCATCCATTTAGAGCTCCTTCTAGGTCGGGCTTTGTAATAATACCTCTGCTTTTTTTCCCATCGACCTTAACGGTAAAGGATGCTGGGAACTGATAGACAGATACAAATTGTTTTACTATCTTCGGTTTTTGTTGTTTAATCCATTCCCAATTAATGAAGTGATTGGGTTTGCTTTGATTCACGGTAAAATACCCAATGTGCAACGAGGTGATGTTCTGGAAAAAGTGAGACCCTTGCGATGGGTCAATATGCAAGGTGGGCAAATCATATTCGACAAAAGTTTTAATTCTTGATATATGATGCCATTGTACGGGAATTCCTAACCAGGGATCGGAAGATCCCCATCGACCCGGACCCATCAGCACGTATTGTTCTTGTAAATCAGCAAAGTATGTATTGATTTCAGCAATTTCTTGGACAATGGTTCTTGTTTTTGAAAGATCAAATGTGGATGGATTGACTACAACCAAGTGTGACATGGATCCTATAAGGCCGTTTCCCAGTGCATTATCTGTATAGCAAATCGTGGTTTCAGGGTTCATTTCTTGTGCTTCAATGGTGCAAGAATTTTCATATTTCATCATAGGTCGGACTTGGAGAAATCCCAACCGAATAAAATCCCATTTTTGGGATATTTCCAATGCACATTCTATTTCAACAGGTGTTGCCATTGCTTCTTCACATATTTGTAACAGTTTTTGAATACAGGTTCCAAAAGAACTTTGTCTGGCTTTTAAAAGCTGATGAAATGAAATAATCTTTGGACCCTGTCGGTGGATCGTATCGTAGATGCGATCTTCTTGGGCTACATAGGTGGATGCAATACCTTCTAAAGAGCCCTCTTTTAGGCCCATATTAACAGGATTCAAATCCATAAATTCATCTTCATCGATGGTAAACGATCGAGTGTAAGGTTTTAAATTGATGGACCAAAATTTCTTCTGGGTTGTTTGCAAAGCTGTTTCTGTATTGGAGAGCTGGGGGATTTTATGAAGGTACTTCGGTGAAAACTGTAAAGAAGTTTCCCCGTCAACAATTGCTTTTCCTAGCCCCATTGCAAGATGCATTATACCATCTTCAGGCTGTGCCTGATCGAAAGGATAGTAGTTATAGGATCGTATTACACCAGATGCTTCTGGATAAAAGCTGGTATGCTTTCTGGAACCCACAACTTTTTGTATAATAACTGCCATTTTTTCGTCTTCTGCAATATGATTGGTGGATTCCATATAGGTTCTAGCTTGTTTTGAGAAAACAGATGCGTACACCAGCTTGATAGCATTGCATAATTGACTGAACCGTAAATCAAAAGACGATTCATTGTTGGGAATCATTTTGGTTGTATATATTCCTGCAAATGGATGATAGAGAGAGTCTTCTAAAAGGCTCGAAGAACGGATCACCAAAGGATCTGTAAACTGTTGTGCTAGGGTTCGAAGATCCCCGATGATCGTGGGAGGAATATCCGATTGAAGGAATATCCGAGCCACTTGCCGGTCCGGTAAATTTGAATCATACATGTTTTCGAGGTGATTTAAACGAATGAAATCATCAAAAACATTGGTTCCAACAATGATAGATTGAGGAATAAATATTTGAATATCATGAAGATCACAAAAGGGGTTTTCTTCTGTAAGAAGTCGATTAAAAAAAGACAAACCTCTGGCTTTTCCTCCTATAGAACCTCCTCCAATTTTACCAATGGTCCACTCTTCTAGAGGGAATCTTCGAGAATACATTACAATGGACCCCTTTGTTTCTCGGTAAAGCTCTGTTTTTAATGCTTTTTTGAGTGTCTGAATTTTGTGTTCAAAGGTAGAAGGTTCTTTTTCGATCTTTTTCGCAATTTCTGCCATTGCGAATTCACTATGCACAAGAAACCATTTAGAAAGTCGTTTTTGTTCGATTAATAGCATAAAAGAGTCTTTATTGAGAGAATCAATAATTTCTAAAAATGTTTGCGTGGTAGGTATCTTTGTTTGAACTTTTCCCTCTCGATTGAAAAAGTTCAAATCTCCAAAGCCAAAATAGGCAGTGAGTGTATTCTTGATGTCTGAGAGTAGTGTTTTAGAAGTTTTTTGAATACAGACAACGGGATGTTCCTTTATGCAAGAGGCAAGGCAAGTTGTGCTTGATTGCAAAATGATGGGAAGAACAGGGTTATACTCCCAAATCTTCTTGGCAAGGTACAATCCGCTTGTATCAAAGCGCCCTTCTTTCATAGGGTATTGCATATCGGTTATTACGCCAATGATTTGTTGATGGTATTGATCGAGAATCTGAATAGCTTCTTCGTATGTCTTAGCATGAAGAACTTTTGTACGAGTTTTTTGTTGAAAAGTTTTTTTTTGCAACGAAGTATGGTCTTGATAAAGCTTTTTGGTTTCATGCCATAAAGTTTTGTAAAGAATATTCAGATAGGATGAATAATACTGCATGTTGTCTTCCACAAAAAGAATAATTGGGATGGGCAAGAGTGCTGAATCATGGAAAACATTTTTTTTGTCTTCAATAAGCTCCAAAATACTTGCAATAATACGACTTTCACCATTCCATAAAAAAAGATCAACAGAAATATCACTGCATTTTTCTTCTGCTTCTTCTTGGCTAATTTCATTGTATAGAAGAAGAACAATAGGAATTGATGGGTACTTGTTTTGTATGGTTTGTAAGAACAAATGGTTTTCTGAAGTTATTTTACGAATACACACGATTAAAATATCAGGTGAGGATTCTTGCATGATTTGAAGGGTGGTTTTTCTATCATACGCTTTAACAAATTGAGGTGTGTAGCCTAATTCTCTCTCTTTGTACAAGTTTGCAATGTAATCTTCCATCGAACCATCTTCTTCTAAAAGATAGGCATCGTATCGACTAGCTAGAAGTAGAACTCGGCGTATTTGATAAGGATTCAATTCTTCAATGTGCTTGGTCATTTTCTTTTACACTCATTGGGGCAGTACCACTTGGTAACCATCGGCAACTTCCTTTGTAAAAAAGTAGATCTCACCACGGAGAATGTTGCCATTGTATCGAAAACATATGAATATGAAAAGACGTTTTCAAGAAATGTGAAAAGAGTATGCGAATAGATATTTGTAACTGTTTTGTAATAAATTTGTCAAAAAAAAAGGGGGGGAACCCCCCCTTTTTTTTTTTAAAGAAAGGACTGGATTATACCCAACCTCGAATTTTGCATGCATCGGCAACACGTTGAATGGCAATCATGTATGCAGCATCACGCATGTATACATTGCGGGATCGTGCCATAGCGGAAACTTTTAGATATGCATCCGTCATTTTTGCATCCAATTTGGATAGAGCTTCTTCTTTGGACCAGAAATAGTTCATATTGCATTGTACTTGTTCGAAATAGCTACAAGTAACTCCACCTGCGTTCGCAAGGAAATCTGGAATTACAAAAATACCTTTTTCTTGAATAATAACGTCTGCTTCTGGAGTTGTCGGTCCGTTAGCTCCTTCAGCTATCACTTTTACTTTGTCAGAAATCTTGGTAACGGTATCTTTGGTAATTTGATTTTCCAAAGCTGCAGGAACGAGAATGTCTACATCCTGTTCAATCCAGGCATTTCCATCCATTACTTCATAACCGAGTTGTCTTGCTTTGGCCTTATCTATGCCACCGAAACGATCAGTGATGGATAACAATTCGTCACAATTGATCCCAGATTTACGAACAAAAGTGTAAGATTTTTGATCATTTTGATCCCAACATGAAACACATACTGCTTTTCCACCATATTCTTGATACAAACGAACGGCATACTGAGCAACGTTGCCATAGCCTTGAAATGATGCTGTGGTTTTTTGAATGTCAATTCCAAGCTCACGAAGTGCTTCACGAAGTGTGAAAATAACACCATAGCCTGTTGCTTCAGTTCGGCCCAATGAACCTCCCATTCCCACGGGTTTTCCGGTGATCATTCCTGGGTATCTCCCGTGATGAATGGTTTCGTATTCATCCATCATCCATAACATATGTTGAGCGTTTGTCATTACATCTGGTGCGGGTACATCTTGGACGGGACCAATATTGTATGCAAGTTGTCGGATCCAACCACGGCAAATTCCTTCTTGTTCACGTTCAGATAGTTGGTGAGGGTCACAAATGACACCTCCCTTACCACCACCAAGTGGAATGTCAACCACGGCACATTTCCATGTCATCCAAGTAGCTAAAGCTTTAACGGTATCAATGGTTTCTTGTGGATGGAATCGAATTCCACCTTTAGCAGGTCCTCTAGCATCATTGTGTTGTACACGGAAACCTTGGAAAACTTTAATAGAACCATCATCCATACGTACAGGAATAGAAAAATGAAATTCACGGAGAGGATTTCGAAGCAATTCTCTTGTAGCTTGATCTAAGTCTAGTTTTTTCGCAACTCCATCAAACTGTTCCTGTGCCATTTGAAAAGCATTAAAAGATTTATCGGACATGTAACTGATCCTCCTAAAAACTTAATAGTAAACCGAAATCACGATCATTCTATTGAAATAAGAGTGCTTGTCAAAATAAAAAAATTAAGTGAAAGAGAAGAAAAATAGGGAGATTTTATTTACACAATCATTCATTCCTCTATACTTTCTACTATAGAGATGCTCAATCATTTGTAGGAGGAATATGATGAATATGATGTTGTTCTTTGAAAAATGGCATCAATGCTTTTTTTGACATTGTTGAAATGCGACTGGTCTATTGTTCTTTTTCCTAAATAAACAAACTAAACAAAGGAATAAACATGAGTGAATTGAATCAATTTAACAACATGTGTAAAAAAAGTAGTGATGAGCTAACACACGATACTTCTCAGTTGGATGAAGTATTAAAGGTTTATAAAAATAAGCCAGGTAGTATGATCACTATTTTACAAAAAGCTCAAGACATCTATGGCTACTTACCAAAAGATATCATTCGTTATATCTCACAAGAAACCTTGATCAAAACACCCATCATATATGGTGTAGCAACTTTCTATACGCAATTTCGTTTACAACCCGTAGGAGAATATCTTATATTGCTCTGCAAGGGTACTGCCTGTCACGTCAATGGAGCTAATGAGATTGAGCAAACCATCTGCGATGAGCTTAACATCCAAAACGGAGAAACAACCGAAGATGGTATCTTTACTCTTAACAACGTTGCTTGTCTGGGCTGTTGCAGTTTATCTCCCGTAATGATGATCAATGGAGAAACCTATGCAAAAATGACTCCAAAAAAGGCTCGATCCATTCTTCGAGATCTTCGGAAAAAAAGTAAATTAAATGCAGGCAAGGAGGATCAAGTATGAAGATAATCATCGGTCAGGGAAGTTGTGGAATTGCAGCAGGTGCCGACAAAGTGACGGTAGCAATTCAGAAAGAGCTTGAATCTAGAAACCATCCTCTAGAGATTGAATTGGCTGGTTGTTGTGGCACTTGCTATCTAGAACCCATTGTGGACGTTGTTTCTGACAATGGTCAAAAAACAACATTTGTTTCCGTGAAACCCGAACACATTGCAGAAATTCTTGATTTTGCTATTCATCAGAAGCAACCAAAGGATGCAGTGATCATGGGAGATAATGATCAAGCTTCCTTGGACAAACAGGTTCGCATTGCCTTGCGAAACGCAGGAGTTTTAAACCCAGAGAAAATTGAAGATTACCTAGCAAATGATGGCTACAAAGCTATTCAAAAATGCTTGCAAGAAATGACACCCCAAGACGTTATCGAAGATGTAAAGATATCTGGTTTGAGAGGACGAGGAGGAGCTGGATTTCCTACATGGTTTAAATGGCAAGCTGCGAATCAACAAAAAGCAACACCAAAATACATCGTTTGTAATGGAGATGAGGGTGATCCCGGAGCATTCATGGACAGAAGTATATTAGAAGGCGATCCCCACAGTGTTATTGAAGGCATGATGATAGGTGGTTATGCTATTGGAGCAAATGAAGGCATCATTTATGTTCGAGCTGAATATCCCCTTGCGATTAAACGATTAGAAATTGCATTAAAACAAGCTAGAGAAAAGGGAATACTTGGTAAAAATATTTTCGGGACTGGCTTTGATTTTGATATATGGATTAAAGCCGGTGCGGGTGCTTTTGTGTGTGGAGAAGAAACTGCACTCATAGCCTCATTAGAAGGGCAACGAGGTATGCCCAGATTGAAACCACCATTTCCTGCTCAAAAAGGCTACTGGGGAAAACCGACAAATATCAATAATGTAGAAACATTTGCAAATATTCCTTGGATTTTACTTTCCGGTGGAAGTGCCTTTGCGGCTTTGGGTACTGAAAAAAGCAAAGGAACCAAAGTGTTTGCCCTTGCTGGAAAAATACAGCGAGGTGGATTAATTGAAATCCCCATGGGACTAACATTGCGGGAAGTAATTTATGATATTGGTGGCGGCATTCAAGACAATAAAGCATTCAAAGCAGTCCAAATGGGAGGTCCTTCGGGAGGGTGTATTCCTGCCTCTCTTCTAGACACCCCTATTGATTATGAATCAATTACTGCTACGGGAGCCATTATGGGTTCTGGTGGAATGATTGTCATGGATGAAACTACTTGTATGGTAGATATGGCTAGATTCTTTTTAGATTTTACCTGTAAAGAATCTTGTGGAAAATGCGTTCAGTGCCGAGTAGGCACCAAACGAATGCTTGAGATTTTAGAAAGAATCACCAATGGAGAAGGTAAAGATGGTGATATTGAATTACTAGAAGATCTTTGTCAAAAAGTGAAAGATGGTTCTCTATGTGCTTTAGGTGGAACAGCCCCTAACCCTGTGTTGACAACCCTACAGTATTTCCGTGACGAATACGAAGCTCATATTTATGAACATCGGTGTCCTGCACATAATTGTAAGAAATTGTTAACCTACACCATCAAAGAAGATCTATGTGTTGGATGTGGAGCGTGTGCAAAAAAATGTCCATCCGATGCAATCAGTGGTGAACCTAAAAAAGTGCACTCTATTCATCAAGAACTTTGCATTCAGTGTGGTACTTGCAAAACTGTCTGTACCTTTAATGCAATTGAAGCTCTGTAAATAGAAAGGTGAGAACATGTCAATTATTAAATTAAGCATAGACGGCATAGAAGTTGAAGGGCAAAAGGGACAAACTATTCTTGAGGTTGCAAGGCAAAATGGAATCAATATTCCAACGCTTTGTTACGATAGCAGAATTCAACCCTATGGAGGTTGTGGTCTTTGTGTGGTAGAGATCGAAGGTAGTCCAAAATTATTTCGCGCATGTGCAACAGAAATTGCTGATAATATGGTCATCTACACAAATACTTCTCGCATTCGTTCCTCTCGCAAGACAACACTTGAACTGTTGTTAACTGATCATACAGGAGATTGCAGACCACCTTGTGTTCTTGCTTGTCCTGCTCAAACCGATTGCCAAGGATATGTAGGACTTATTGCAAATGGTGAATTTAAAGAAGCTTTAAAGCTGATTAAAGAACAATTACCTCTCCCTGCTTCAATAGGACGTGTTTGTCCTCATCCATGTGAAGAAGAATGTCGGCGACAATTAAAAGATGAACCGATATCCATCGCATGGTTGAAACGATTTGTTGCAGACATAGATTTGGATGATCCATACATACCCCCAATGCAACCAGAAACATTTAGAAAAGTTGCAATAGTTGGAGGAGGACCAGGTGGATTATCCGCTGCATATTATCTCCTATTGAAAGGACACCAAGTAACGATTTATGATATGATGCCCGAGATGGGCGGTATGTTAAAGTATGGAATTCCTGAATACCGACTTCCCAAAATGATTGTCGATCAAGAAGTTGCCATTATCAAGAAAATGGGAGCTTGTTTACAGAATAATAAAAAACTCGGAAGAGATTTCTCTTTGCAAAGCCTTCAAGAAGAATACGATGCCATATATCTTTCCATTGGATGTTGGAATAGTATTGATCTGGGTATTCCTGGCGAAAATCTCAATCGTGTATATGGGGGAATTCATTTCCTGGCGAATGTAATTCAAAACAAACCTGTTCCTATTGGTAAACGCGTTGCAGTAATAGGAGGCGGTAATACTGCCATGGATGCTTGTAGAACCGCGAAGCGTTTGGGAGCTGAAGAAGTTTATGTATTGTACCGTAGAACTCGTGCAGAAATGCCAGCAGAAGAGATTGAAATTGTAGAATGCGAAGAAGAAGGCATCCAATTCCGATTTCTTGTCAGTCCATTAGAAGTAGCGGGATCAAGTGGAAATGTGGAATCCATCCGACTTCAAAAAATGGAATTAGGAAAGCCAGATAGCAGTGGTCGACGTAGACCTGTCCCTATTGAAGGAGAAGAAGAAACGCTAGAGATTGATTCTTTAATAGTTGCGATCGGTCAATATGTGAATATTGAGGGATTGGATGGGATTGAACTTACAAAAAGAAGTACCATTGCTTCAGATGAAAACAC
>JAQVSG010000054.1 GCA_028700655.1 Caldisericia bacterium | reverse complement strand
TCTACGGCATCCCTTTTTTTCCATTTTTTCCGTCGTGATGAATAGATAGTCCGTAACCTCCTTTTTCAATTCTTTTACAAGTTGAACGTTTGGCAAAGTCTGATCGCTTACAAGGCTGATTAATAGTTTTTTCATTATTATCTTGGATTTGTGTGAGAGAATTCACTGTCGAGCAAATCAATTATTTTTTTAACACAATTGACTGGCCCACCGTTTTCAACGATTGAAAAGGCAAGCACATTGTTGTCGATACATTTTTCCTTTGTTTTGGGTTTCATCGGTGCATCGGTAACGAACAGGGCCTTACTGCTAGAGCCACCATAATTCGAAACAGCACTTTTGAATTTGTCAACATCTGTGTCATTTTTAACTTGTGTCTTGCATTCTACAAACAATAGCTTGGAACCAATGTCGGCAATGATGTCTATCTCATTTTTCGGACTGTTGCTCTTGTCAGGAAAAATGCAGTTTAATCTTAATTCTTCTACATTACTCCATCTACTTAGCATGTAAGCGACTTCAAGTTCAAACCATCCCGAGTTAATCAGCAAGTTGTAGATGTTTTTTGAATGCAACAAGGTTGTGTGAAGAGTTCCAAACTTGTCATAAATTCTAAACAAGTAAGACTCCTCGTCATCAATCCATTTAAGCGTGGATCCACTATTTAGAGAAATAGAATCACTATCTTTGTTTCTTCCGAATGCATCCGTTAGGAAAAAAAAATCTCTATTGTTACGTCTCCTTATTCTTCTGATTTGTTCGATTGCCTCAAAATCACTATTTTCAAATTCATTAAATGATGTATATTGGGTAAGAGGATTTCCGTAGAGACGAAAGAGTGAATCCATTCTGAAAATGAGTGATTCTTTCTTCTTGTCTTTGAAACTCCAGATACAATTGTTTTGATCAACGTAAAAAATCTCAGCATTGGGCAACTTGCCAAAGATCACCGTGAGATAATAGCCCCATGGCTTTGTCCCCCCGGAGATATTCACGCTAATGGAATAATCCACTAGTTCTCGAGCCAACAAATATGTTTGTTCCTCTATCAAAATCAGGTCAATCGGATCAAAAATCTGAATTTCAGCAGGAATTGATATTTCCTGCTGAATCCTTTTCGCTTCCTGAAACGTTTGCTCCGAACAAATCATGATTACCTTATCAGGCATCGTGTGCACAATACCAGTATATACAGGTGCTGGTTGCCCCCCAACAAGTGTTACATGAATCCTGAACATGAGATTGTCGAAATTTTATTCGTTCATAATCGATAATTTCACAAAGCCGAGTAAATCACTGTCTTCATCAACTCTCCTTGATTTTGGGAAAGGATATTCTTTGTAATTATAATTCTTAGGTCTTGACGCATTTACCACTTCATCAAAATTAAGGAGTGATTCTGTCCATGCCCCAGTGATAAAACGCCAGCCAGAACCATATCCGATTCTCAAGATGCATGACAATCCTTCTTTAAAATTTTTCGCCATCTCCAACATCTCAGACATGATATCCAGATAATCTTCTGAACCGGAAAGATTTTTTTCATTCCAGAATGTAATCTCCTCCTCTATCAATTTTGAAGTATGACTGTTGATTGTTTTAAAGATAGAAGTTAAAGATTGCATCTCACCAGGCAGGGATTTTAATTCAGGAAAATCACGTTTCACAAATCTATGTACTTCTTTCTTCACATCCAGTTGAAAAGTAGCTGTTTCTCCTATACCAATCGCCTCAATCAATTGTGGTTTGCTACCATCGTACAGTTCATCCTTTTTCCGAATATTCAGATTGACCATCCTTGTGGCAATTGTGCTATCTTTCTCAAA
Organism: Caldisericia bacterium; assembly: GCA_028700655.1. Lineage (GTDB taxonomy): Bacteria > Caldisericota > Caldisericia > UBA6126 > UBA6126 > JAGLCW01. Next base: position 7,523 of record JAQVSG010000054.1, on the reverse strand, counting down.
ATAGGCATCTCCTACTTGAATGAATCTAAACAGATCACTATTAGGATCCATGCCAAAGAGTTGACTCTCGATTAGCGTAGACTTCATCTTGCCTCTGACAAAAATCTTTGATTCTTTGTTCCTCACATTCTCTGACAAAACAGTCAACAAGGCTGTTCTAATTGCACCTTTGATAGAACTCCCCGGGATGTAAGGAATACCAAGCCCGTTGTGAATCTGTTCATTCAAGGTGTCTTTTTGTTTTATACCCGAACTGTAACAGGTTATGCGTCGTTTAGCATAATCGCTCACGGAAGAAGAGGGAGCAAAAGTTTCAACAAATTTCTTTGTTGATTCTTCCTTTTCTATACTTGCAAGCCAGTGATCCACGTGTTCAGCACCAATCAACTTCAGAATTTTCCGGTCATCAGTAACATGGATGTAACTATCCTCTCCATCTCTAACGACTACAAAATCTATGTTGTTTTGCATCTGGATTCCCGATCCTATGTGTACAGGACTTAAGGTGGTTATTTTTATCTTATTCATAGTTTATAGTTTCACGGGCAACTTAAATGGTTTTCCACTACGGTAAACAGGATGCATAAGTTCATCATTCCACTCGGGTTTTAAATCCACAACTTTACCTTCCAGAGGAATTTCCGAGGAAAATATAGACCCCACGGTAAACATATATACCGACTTCTTTTTCAGATGGCGAAAATTTTCTTCGCTACTGCCGGCAAGATATCCACCACGAAGCAACATATTAAAACGGGAGTTGCCCAAATCCAGTCCAATCATTTCAGATTCATCAGGCAAATAAAGAGACAATATCATGCTGTGGTTGGAATCAGGCACCTCTTCAAACGCCAAAATATCTGTCTCAACCTCAAATTTTCCACCCCCCACATTCTTATCAGTCCCAATGCCATTTATCCCCAACTGCCTGAACAATGAAACAATTTCCTGAAACAATTCCTGCTTGCAATCAATCAGACAATATAAACCTGCATCCGGATGAAAATAATTCCATTCGAAGAAGAATGGTTCAGTTTTTCCGGATTCTTCCCGCGGGATAAATACCCGTTGATTGACGCATTTGCGCGACACTTCCTCAAAATCATTGCATGAGACCAGGAACTGACCCTTAAATTGACTTTTCTCTACGACGACCTCCTGCCCTCCCGATAACTCACACCATATTTCCTTTTCAATGTAAGTAATCTTCTTCAGGGATTTTCTTGAAATGTGTTCATCCTCTCCGTTGACTTTTACATTTATCTTTCCCTGCATTCTAGGAAGAAAATAACTTTTTCTCCAGAAAGGAAAGGCTGAGCTGATGGTAAATGATTCAAGGAACTGAAATGTATCCTTCTCTTTACCTTGTGTCGCACGAATGGCGGCTATTGCTGCCGACAAAGTGTCACTCTCCAGCATGGAAGAGGAAAAGTCATAATTTTCTTTTCCTGTTCCAATATGAAGGGGTGAGAGATTCTTTAATTTAATAACGTTATATACTGACATAAGCTATCACAATTCAAATGGATAACTGGATCTCTCTACAGTAGTGAATTGTATTTCCACCTGTCCGTACCCACGAGATCCATGACCTCCCAGGTAATCATCACTCAGTAGATCAATAGCTTGTTTAACGGTTTTTTTCAATAAAGACTCGTCTTCTCCCTCAAATATGTTCAGTACCATGTTCAGATAAAACTTTGCGCCTGCAGGTACCCGTTCAAAGGTGCGGGGATTGGCTTTAGCAGTCACACGATCGATTGCCACCTCTGTCTTACTTTCTGTGTAGGGTAGATCGGTACTTGAAAAATCGCATGAATTAACATCCAGCTCAGCGTCACGTACTATCAACCGGGAAGGACGGCTGTTCTCATTATCCCCCGATACTCCAAAAAGACTGCCGGCTTTGCTTCTCGGGTTATTTGAAGGTTTCCCCCTATTGGTTTCGCCGTTGTAGATTTCCACAAGTGAGCGCATTTTACCTTTCAATGAGCTTCCTGGAATATAGGGTATATTGTTGATTGGGTTTCTCACCACGAACTTGTCTGGGCCACCGATATTCAGTGCTGCATTGGTTCCGCCAATATGAAGACCGGTTTTAAGGGTAATTGTTCCGGTATAAACAATTTTTTTTAAAAGCTTACTCATGATAGTTAGAATTTGTTTTTTTCAATGTTTATTAAAAAAAATAGATTGTGGGAAAATTTTAGTCTTTACCACCATATGCCTTGTGGTAGGCGAGGATGGCTTCAAAAAGATCACAGAAGTTGTTGAAACTTTTTTGATCGTTTACTACATTTGCAGCGTTGTCAAAAATGAATTTAAACCTCTGTAGTCCTTTGTTATATTTATCCCGTCCCAAAGCATAGGCAACTTTCGGTCTTAAAAGCAAAAAAGAAGCTCTTTCTGAATCGAAACTACCCATCTGAATTCTCTTTATTTCGCCATAGATACTCCTTATTTTAGAGTTTGTAAGCCCATTGTTAGCCATGTACTGCCCTTCCTGCTCGGCATACGTAATCATTTCAGTATCTGCACCATTGGAGACCCAAGCACTTTTAAATTCTCTGTCCATATTTTTTCGATTTAATATTGTTGATCTGTTCTTAATTCCAGTTCTGCCCATCTTGCAGCGAATGTCCATAGTTCCAAAAGATGGTAGTGAGTGATGATTTCTTCTCCATTCAATCTTTTAAGTCTACCGCATACTTCTACTTTACAATTATCGATCAATTGGCGGGATTCAGTATTCATTGTTCTGGCTGCCATACGGCTCAAATCATACGGTACCATCCAAAATGTTTTTAGATTTCTGATCATGTGATTCTTAATGTCAGCATTTGAGGAATGCATGAGTATTTTACCAATAAATGATTTCGGGAGTAAATTGTCTGCAGTTAAACGAACTATTGTATCTTTAAGTTTTTCCACCACAGGAAACTCACTTTCCCAATTCAACGGTAAATCCATGAAAGATAAAGCATTCTTTTGTTGCTCCCCACTAATGTGACTTTTTGCTGACTTCTCTTCTTCCTCGCTCTCTTTGGCTCCCCTCATGATGGGAAATTTTGGTGTTACGATGGCAATGCCACCTGAAATAGAAAATTGAGGATTAAAACAGGAAAACTCACGGAAATCATCACGAATTCTCTTTGCCAGTTTAATGGCATCGTTCCAAGCTGCAACGATGAACAGATCATCACCACCACTGTAGATGATAAAGGAGGAACTCGGTGCTGTTTCCTGTTGAATCATGTTCAGGTATCCGGAGAAGAAGAAATCGAACGAACGACTCAATGCAGCATACCTGGAAAGTGTGGTACGTTCCTTTAATATACCTTTTTGAAACACATTTCCAAGGTTGTCTACATCCATTCTCAATACCCCCAGTCGTTTGAAAGAGTGTTCGCTGTCATCCTTACAAAACTGATCAAAGGTGATACCATCGAATAGATTTCCACCGTAGAAACTAAACCCGTAAATGTTGTTGACTCCCTGTATCTGAAAGCCTCCATCTTGGTTTGCATACAGGAATTCACAATTTCCATTGGTTCCGTTAAGGGTGATAAATGTAATCTGATCGGCAGAACCTCTAAGCTGTTCCTTCATCAAGGGAAGATCTTCTTTTTTGAAAAGATAAAAGTATTGTCCCAATCCAATAGGTTCAATGGGGTGATTGTCTTTCCAATAAGATATTTCATGATCGGAAACAGCTATCAGTTCAGCATCACGCAATCTTTTCCCCAATTCGATTTGTTGAAAGGTTAAATATTTAACCTTCCCAATTTCATCAATTGTTTTTGTTTTCTCACCTCCGGAAATTCCTTCACCCGTTATTTTATCTGTTTCAATACCAAAAGTAGTCGGCATGAAAAATTTAGAATAATCCTCTTGAATCAGGCCAGCAAATTTTTGTGATTTCTTTGCGTCACGCTTCAAGAATAGTTCTGACCATACACCCTGAAGACTTTCCCCATTCTGGTGCATCAGTGCATCTTTTGAAAAGGGAACAGCATCTATTGCAAGGAATAGGGTTGTACCATGTGTTTCGAACATCTTCTCCTCAATCGTTTTTACTATACCTTTTAAACTGGAGCGGACGAAAACTGTATTGGGTGCCAATATATAAAAACTTCCACCGGAATTGTAGATTACATTCGCCTGAAAAAGATTCAACTCTTTTAAAATATAATTCACTACTGCATCTGTTAATAACCGTAGGTAAAATGAGCGTCCTTTCAAATTTTTCGCAGCATGTTTGGAAACAATCTGATAAATATATGTCTGTATTCCACTAATGTCCGCACCTATCAAAAGAAAAGGATTATCAGATGGATTAGTTTCTTTCTCAATATCATAAAGTGTAACTGCCATTGCAGCTGTCATTTTCAAATGATCATAGAGTGACACGTCAGGAAAGTGTATCGTACTGGCAGGCACACTTGATGAATACTTGTACAGTAAATTCAAAAATGTTTCGCTAAAGGACTTGTAAGAGTCGGCCTGAATAAATTTGAAATCTCTAACGAAGTTCTTCCATAGCGAGGCATAATCTGGCTTCTCCTCAAACTCTTTTTTGGGAAAGAAAGATTTGGATAATGAAACACTTTTAACCGGTAGATGACGCCAGCTGACTTTACTCTTCAAATCATCTGATGAAAGTCCAACTGTTTCAAGAATAGATGTCATCCTTTTCGTTTTAAATGCACTCCAGTTTTTCTCATTTTCATCCTGTTCGTCGCGTAATGCCAGTTCAGAATCCCTATCCATTCCTGAAGCCAGTGAATCTGCCTCCTTGATGAGTTTACCAAGTTCAGACTGCTGTGCGTAAGGGAGATGATGCCCTGCTGCTATTTGAAGTAAACTATTGTCATCTGTAAGGTTTTTACCTTCCAAACCGGTCAGTTTAGCAAAAACAGACTCATTTTCTATGATAAACTGAGCGGTCCACAGTGTATGTTTATGTGTTTTTTTACCATTGAATGAAGGCAGCAAAACATTTTCCAATGTTTTTACTTTCTCATCCAATATTTTACTTGTAACGGAACTTCCCATGTCGGACCGTTGATAAAACTTGCCTACATCGTGCAGCAATGCTGCAAGATAAACGTGTTTTCTGATACTATCCATATTTGAGATATTAGATATTATTTTGTCTTTTTTTTCTTTCTTTTATTGCTACAGTTGTTCCAAATCCAATGCTCACACCTTTTCCAAGTCCAGCATAATCGGGGATCGAAACATTACAAAAAAACTCTGCGTCAATCATTGTCATTTTTACATTCTTGTACCGGATAATAGAGGGATCACCAAGCTTGGTAATCTTGCACTCAACCTGATTTTCGAAAAATATATTAAGCCCCTTGGCAAAAGAAAGGATGTTGGCTTTTAATATCTTTTCCAAGAAAAGTATCTTATCACCAATTCCTTCAAGCTGTTGATACTTCTCGTAATTAACCTGATTCAGTGGAAGCCATTTCCTGATATGATAAGTAAATTTTGAATTCCATACATGAACCTTATGCTGATACGCGGTAATTTTATCAACATCAAAAATATCTATCCTGCCATTCAGGTTCAACTTCAAGTTGGAATTGTTAAACAACTTTCCAATCACCTCCGTCCCTGTATCAAAACAAAGAATAGCTGCTTTATTGTTGATACGTTTGTACTGAATCAACGGATAGGAATACAACAATCCCGAATCTTCCGGAAGATGATTATGGAACAAGATATCCTTATCTGTCAAAGCGTTTACTACAGCTCCCCGAAAGTACTCAATCTCGCTTTGGAAAATAGTATTGTTAAATCGTATTAGAAGTAATCTGGTATTGTTCATTAAGCTATTCAATATTCTACTAAAGCTAAAGGCAAATATATATAAAAAATTAAATGAAAAGCTGAATTCATAAAAAATGTTGTCCCAATATTGGGAAACTCTGATAACACTTTTTATTTACATGAAACCATTTGATTCAACTTTGATAGAAAATCTGTTTCTTGATTCTTTAGCATAAAATATTAATCAACAAAAGAAATACAAATATTTGACAACTCTTGTCAACTTAAAATAAAAATAATTTTTCTCTGAATTAACAAAGTGTATTGCTCTATTAAACAGCATGCATATCTATGGATAAATAATCCTTGTTTCTGTGGAAGATGGTCTCTGAGAAACAGCTTTTGAATTGAATGATTTGAGCGAAGAGAAGTCTTAATCCTTGTTTCTGTGGAAGATGGTCTCTGAGTGAATTTACAGTGTACGGTTTGTGTTTCCCTACTTTGTCTTAATCCTTGTTTCTGTGGAAGATGGTCTCTGAGGTAAATATGTCACATATACGGCTAGAAGTAGATAAGTCTTAATCCTTGTTTCTGTGGAAGATGGTCTCTGAGTAGGCTAAAGAAATTTGGCTACTCATTCCACGTAACCGAGTCTTAATCCTTGTTTCTGTGGAAGATGGTCTCTGAGATGCTATGCAAACGCTATTCAGGTGATAAGGAGGGCGGGTCTTAATCCTTGTTTCTGTGGAAGATGGTCTCTGAGTTTCGATTTATTTGGCGATAAATTTTTCACGGATTAGTCTTAATCCTTGTTTCTGTGGAAGATGGTCTCTGAGGTAAATATGTCACATATACGGCTAGAAGTAGATAAGTCTTAATCCTTGTTTCTGTGGAAGATGGTCTCTGAGGCGACAAAAGAGAGTTATTAAAGTTTTTCGCACCCGGTCTTAATCCTTGTTTCTGTGGAAGATGGTCTCTGAGAAAATTTTCAAGTTTACAGATGCCTACGTAGAAAAAAGGTCTTAATCCTTGTTTCTGTGGAAGATGGTCTCTGAGCGGTTGCGCAACACGGAGAGATGGCGGAATTGGTAGAGTCTTAATCCTTGTTTCTGTGGAAGATGGTCTCTGAGAAACCTCTAATGTCGAAATGAGTTCAATCTCACAGTCTTAATCCTTGTTTCTGTGGAAGATGGTCTCTGAGTGATCGGTGAGCCGAATTACAAGATGTATGAGCAGGTCTTAATCCTTGTTTCTGTGGAAGATGGTCTCTGAGAATTTCAAGTTTTTGTGACTGAGTACGGCGAAACAGAGTCTTAATCCTTGTTTCTGTGGAAGATGGTCTCTGAGAGGTAAATCAATATCTACCTGTATAGATGCATCTTAAGACTGTATTTTTCTATATATTCGCCATATTTAACATAAAAAAGGGTGTTTTTTAGAGCCCGCAAAAGTACACAAATAATTCAATAAATCAAAGAACTCGTTGAAATTTATTACAATTTCTTAATTTGTTAGATTATTTTCATTTATTGAACATTTAATCTGACATATAAGTTATTCCGATGTGATTATTTACCTCAAAAATAACATCAGAAACGCAATTAATCAATTCTTTGCACTACTGTCCAAAGAAATTACCCCATAGGTTCAGTTGATCTGAATCGGAATCATTCATCGGACGTTTTGGTTTAATAAACAGTTCGCCTAAAGGCTTCCTCTCAAAGAGTACTTTGCCGACGACG
>JAQVSG010000053.1 GCA_028700655.1 Caldisericia bacterium | reverse complement strand
AAAAACACCCAGAAAGGTGGACTAGAAATACCCGTAATTGGGATTACATTTCCCAGGTAGCATTAAATCCTGTAAAAGAAAAAGAGATGAATGAGAATGAAAAAAGGCGACAACTATCTTGACAAATACCGATGTCAATACGAAGCCGAATCCTCTATGTACTATATGCATGCACGATACTATGATGCTCATACCGGACGATTTCTAACCAAAGATGCGTTGCCTGGTTCTATGAGTTCTCCTTTATCCCAAAACCGCTATACCTATTGTCAAAACGATCCTGTTACCCTCATTGATCCTACTGGCAATTCTCCCCAGAACACCGGCAATCCCCCACGGATGAGTGGGCCAATTGCACATGTTTCCTCCAATCCAGGTAGAATTCCTGACATTACTCAACCAGGGGGACCAGGCATTATTACAAATCCAGGATTGCATACCGGAGGTGCGACAATTTCTCCTGGTGATATGATTACAACAAGTTATGATGCTTGCATTGTAAAAAATGTAACCGTAAATGGTGGATATACACTAACCTTTAAAATGGGTGGAGATGACATAACAATGCATGTTGACGAGAACGGAGAAATAACAGGTTTTTCTTCTGATACTGACGAGGGAAAAGCTATTGCTGCTGGCTTGAATGATGGTGTGTCAGAAATGAAAGACGCTGGTATTCATCCTGATCCAATACATTTTATTCAAGAACAACAAGCCTTCTTTCACGCTAACTTTGGAACATTTAATAGCTTTGAAGATGCATACCTAAACCAAGGAATGCCCATACCAATAGGTACAGGTACAACCAATCCAAAAAACTATGCAAATCCTCGCGATGGAAAAGGTAGAGAAGGTGTAACTGAGAAAACTGAAAGATATTATCGTTTTGCATATAATGCTGCAAGAGGATATGGTGTTGCCTTAAATATGGGAGTTGCTGGTGGGATGCATGACATTAATGGAAATCCATACAATTCTAGTAATTCTGGAACAAGTTCTGAATTCCAACTAAAAATGATGATAGGTTTTGCTGTTAGTTATCACGATAGACTATATGGAACAAACATGGGATTTTCTTCATCTTTTACACCTGATGGTAAACGAACTCTTGGATTGATTCAGGTAGCTCAATTGGTATTTGCAACAATGGCAGCTGAGAGTAGTATCAATGCTACTAGTTGGGGATGGAATACTGAGGATGGTAAAGTAGTATCAGTTGATATAGGTCTTATGGGATTAAACTTTCCTCTTAAGAATAAGCAAACCAAAGAACAGCGAGTTGAAGAATTGAAATCAGATGGATTTTTTAATCCTTTTAAAAACACATTTTATGGAGTTGGGGTATTGTACAATAAAGTAAGAGGATCAACAGGAACTGATTGGTATCCAGGTGATGGTCCTTTATCCCAAAGTCAATGGCAAGACGTCTTATGGAATTATCAAGGAGCAGGGAACATGCGCTGGTTAATATGGGAAAACATGCTTCGGTTAAACTATTGTGTAGTTGAGTATGACTGGGTTGGGGGTAAAAGAACTAAACAAAAAATAGGAACAGGTCCATCTCTATCTCCTTGGTTAATACCGTGGGAAAAAAAGATTGTAGGACCGTAAGAAAGAGAAACTACCCAAATAAGGAAATGCACATGAAAAATATCCAAATTATAGTAACTTTGTGTTTATGCTTTCTATTTACCACTAGTTGTGAAATGCAATCGTTGTTTGATTCCAAACTTTCTAATCCTATAGTCTCAGACAATGCAAAAGAGATACAAAAGACTAAAGAGTACCTTTCACAGCAAATTCTACAAGATATCCCTATGCGTCCATATAGCCATGGTTATGCTGTGTATTATGATGGATGGATTTACCTGCAACAGGGTTGTACATTGCGAATGAGACCCGATGGAACACAAAAAGAATTTTTAAACGACCTTTTTGGGAATTTCATGATGGTGATCCCAGAGGGAATCTTTTTGTTGAATCGAGATATAGCTGATGAATTCAATATCTTTCGAATGGATCATGATGGATCCAATTGCACCAAATTAAACTCACAGTTTACTATGGAGTATTTTGATATTGATGATGGATGGATTTATTACCAAGCACCTCCACATTTCGGTAAGGATACTGGTCCCCATTTTTCTTTGTACCGAATGAAACTGGATGGAAGCAATAAAGAAGAATTAGTGAAAAATGCTTTGGTTCGTGATTTTGATCTTTATCAAGACTGGGTGTATTACAATACCGATACAAAGAAAACTGGAGACAATGAACTGTGGAGAATGCATAGAGATGGAACGAATGCTCAACTTATATTTACCCATGTTTCTTATTTCCATTTTGATGCTATGAAAAACTGGATTTATATCACATCTGAAAGATTCGGAACAGAAGACAATACCAATAGAGAAAAATACGGAAGAATTCGACCTGACGGTACTCAATACGAAGGTGGAATTCGAGAAGACACAACCATGGGATTTTTGGTGAATGGATGGGATTTTTATATTGTGAACAGTAAAACCAAATCAATTCATGCAAGACTTGTTGAGGAAAATGTTTCAATGAAAATCTGTGATTATCCTGAAGCAATCGATAGGAATCATGTAAATATTGATATTGCTGGTGGATATCTTTTTTTGCGTTTCTTGTTTTCTGGTCCTACGGGATATCGGACAGCTTATTATAAGATGTATCGAGTGCCTTTATCAGGAGGAGAATGTGTCTATATGGAACCTTTACGAGACAAAAAGCCATGGAAAATTCCAGATGAAGTATAATGATGGCAGAGCTGTAATATGGGTTGAGCGATTTCTAATGAACAATCTACCACGGATGCAAGAGATTATCAGAAACCCTGCATACGATTATCGGTGGACATACAGTCCTTCCTCTTCGTTTCCTTGCAGAATACGCAGGCTATGAAGTCATGTGGGATCCTACAGAAGAAAAGGTGACTTTGCTGTGGGACAAGGATTGAAAATGAGAAATGACAGAAATCGTGAGTTTGTTTTTTCAAAGGATCATTTAAGATGTTTGGCCTATCGATGAGAATGCAAGGGATCCATGTTACCCCTACCTACGATGAAAGAAACAATCGCAGTACCAAGAGATTACAAACCCCTTCCTCCGATACTACTGAATACTATACGTACAATGAAGGGGATCAACTATTGTCCATGACGCGAAAAGATACGGTTACTCAAACCATTCTAGCATCCTACACCTATGCTTATGATGCACAAGGGCGTCGCAGTTCCCAAACCAAAACATCGGTTACTCCTCCGGAAGTCACATCGTATTCCTATCAAGTAGGAGGGAACCTCAAACAAATGACCCTGCCTGATAGTTCTACCATTCAATACCAATATGATGCCTATGGCAATCGAATTCAAAAAGAAACCTCTACAGAATTGATTACGTATCACTACAGTGGAGCTTCTTTGCAACAAGAAGTTCACAAAGATCCTTCTACTCTCACCATCCTCTATACCCTAACCTATGTTCCTTGGGGATTTGTAAAAACCATTGGACAAACCAGTACTTCCTACTACTATCTCTATGACCAAAGAGGCAATACCCGAGGGATTACCGATGCACAAGGAACCATTCTAGAAACCTATCACTATTCTCCCTATGGAATTCTCCTATCAACACCATCGATTTCACAACCTCATTTTCTTTCTGGCAATGCCCAATGTCAATACGAAGCTGAATCCTCTCTGTACTATATGCATGCAAGATACTACGATGCTCATACCGGACGATTTCTAACCAAAGATGCTTTGCCTGGTTCTATGAGTTCTCCTCTATCCCAAAACCGCTATACCTATTGTCAAAACGATCCCATTACTCTCATTGATCCTACTGGCAATTCTCCCCAGAACACCGGAAATCCACCACGGATGAGTGGGCCCCATGCCAATATCAGTAGTGATCCTTGTCAGTTACCAGATGTGGCAGGAGATATGCCAAGTGTACCTTCCATCTATGGATTTCACCCTGGGAAAATGGAATTACCTAAAAACCCACATCCCGCTACCATGATCATTGGTGGAGCTACTCCAGGTGTTGTTACAGCTGGTTATGATGCATGTGGGGAACGTACTAAGACTTTGGAAAGTCTATTAAAAGAAGTGTCTGAAATTGCTATGTCAGGGGAATTTGAGAAGGCAGAAGTACTCGAAGTAACAATTGGTGGACATAAAATCTACGTTATAGTTGTTGATGGGAAAATTGTTGATGCTAAACCCGAGAATACTAATAGTCCTGCTGCTCGAACGATAGCCAATGCAATAAAAGCCGCTGCAGGCAAAATTCAAGTAAACAGTAAAATAAAAGACATTGAAGCATTGCTGACATCAATCAGTACATTTTTTTCTGATTATTACTATAAAATGTGGAAAGGATATAGGGATAGTCAAGGAAACTATCATCGAGGTATTTACACCGGTAACGATGATCCATTATACACTTTTGTCTACCATGCTACGATTGGAGGTGCTATTGCACAGTACATGCAGAAGTACACAAAGGGAGAAAAATACGATAAATATGATATGATATTTGGATTCTGGACATCGTACTGGATTTCTTATGCAGGGCTTGATATGAAACTTTATGATGAAACTCCTATCAAAGATCGAGAGTTCGAAAACGCTACAATGGTAGATTTTGCAAATGTTATGAAAGCTATGTGTTATAAAGAAACTGAAATTGGGTACGGTGGACCCAATATGTACGCTGGACCCCATTATGGATTAATGCAATGTACCAATAATTGTCCCTCAGATTTAATATTCCTTAGTGAAAAATGTGGAAAAAGTGTTGAGCTATCATTTTTCAATATTATGAAAGGTAATGAAAAAACTACAACTGGTTCTAATCCTTTCAATGAAATTGGGCTAGGAGTTTCTCGTTATATGTTTAAATTGATAAAGCGAGGTGACTTTTCTTATCAAGGATCTGGAGATAGAACACCAACGGTCTATGAATTGATTGATGGTACTGGATATTACAATGGAAAAGAGAGTACAGACCCTTATCCAACTGGTTATGAAGATGACATAAGGAATCTTCTTTTTTTTGGGATATACCCACATTCACATTAAGTCAATGTTACAATACTAATGAAAGGATAAATAGTGATGAAATTAACATACAAATATATACTGTTTTGTTTAGTGAGTGGGCTTGTTTGTGTTGCGTTGGGTTGTCAGCCATTGTCATCTGGTGAAGGCAATATAGATGTTTCCTCAACCTTTCCTTCAATATTGGTAGATACTGAGTTTTCTATGCAACCTTCTTCCTTTCAGTGGATACGTTCTATTGGACCAGATTTGGATATGAACCTTCGCTCTCAACCGTCTCATGCCCAATTGTTTTCCACTGCAGATCATTCTTCGCAATATGTGTTAACCAATAGTACTATTTTAAAAATCAATGCATTAGGTGAGAAAGAATGGAGTGCTGGTTTTTGGGAAAAGCATGAAATTTCCGGGGATGGTTTTTTAGACGGCATTCAATTTGATTTTCTTCAGATAACCCCTGAAGGCAATATTGTAGTAGCTGGCAGTGCTACTTCCAATGAACTGTCTAGACCAGATGCCTGGCAACCAACTATACAGTCCACTCAGTCAATGGGAGCTTATGTAGCGTATGATGGTTTCCTGGCTTCTTATTCTCCCAAGGGAGACTTACTTTGGTCTACCTATTTAGGGGGAAGTGGTCATGATGGGGTGATTCAATTGTCTGTTCGTTCTGATGGAATATATGTTTTAGGAAGCAGTCAATCACCTGATTTCTACACCCGTGTTCTACCTCAATATGATGTACCCGTAGATGCTTGGGATAAAGCTGATCAACATCAATTTCACTTTTACTATATCATGAAGTTTTCTTTTGCTGGTGAATGTGAATGGACAGAAAGATTTCAGAAACCCTCAACGAATGATAGTTTTAGATTCACTCATATGAAAGCTATTCAAGATACCCCTACGGGTTTTATCTTTCTTTGCACCTCAAATGAAACTTCTCTTCCTGTTGTAAAACAGGCATCCACTTCCTACTCTCAATATTACAGTGGTAGAAATGCTTCCGAGAAAACAGCCCCACATGATTTTTATCTATTTTCCATTGACTTACAAGGTAATATGCTTTGGTCTACCTATTTAGGTGGATCTGGTGACGAATTTGTTGGAACACCTTCGGAATCTCCCAAGCATAATGTTCCTTCACTCATCATGGGTGAATCTTCCTTTTGTGTCATTGGTGAAAGTACTTCAACCGATTACCCTTTGTTGCATCCTTTGCAGGATACTGTACAGGCTGGGAATACAACTTTGGACGAATGGTGGTCTGGTCCCAGGCCACAAGGATGCCCTGTAATAACATGTTTTTCATATACTGGAGAACAACTCTGGTCTACCTATTTGGGTGGTCCCCCTCTAACATTAACCGATGCTCTAATGGATAAGGAAAGTGTATTTATTTCAGGCAATACAACGGAACCAATTTTTCCTATTCATTCAAATTCTTCTGATGATAATACCTTTCACGGAAGCACAGATGGCGTTGTTTTGCAAATTGACCCTAAGGGAAATCTGGTGTGGTCTACTTATTCCGGTGGAGACAAAAAAGACACAGTAGATGCCATTTCTATTCACGAAGATATCCTGTATTTTACAGGATCGTCTGACTCAAGCTGCTTCCAAACACCTTTACAAAAGGTAGAAACTTCAAAGGAGAGAGTATTTCGAGAAGGTCCCTTTTACTCTGGTATTGCAACAATGTATGTTGCTTCTTTGGATATCCATACTAAGAGTAAAAATATTGCCGTGTTCGAAACTCTTCAGCCTATATACACACCTGATCCATCAAATCCATCTGTTCAAAAGAAAAATCCACTACGCCATATTCCCTACCAAGAATTCCAAAGCTTTGACCTTCTTTTTCTCCCCAATCACACTGTCTATTGCGTGGGAGTTCTTCGATGTTATTTACTAGAACCTAATGAACCCAACAATTTCGATACCTTTCAGAACTACGATATCGTACCATCAGAAGGGAAAGCATTATACTTCTTAACAAAATGGTCAGAATTCCCATATGAATAGACAAAGTAAAGGATGGCCTTGGTAAAATGAATCATAGAATAAGAGCTCAAATTCAGAGTGTGGGGGGTTCAGAAAACTGTTGGGTTCTTTCAAAGGAAAAAGAAGATAGCACAGAAGCTCATTACTATTTTATTCACCCCGACGATGGATCTATTTTGGCGAAGTGGAAAACTACCGTAGCAGAAGATCCAAATTTCAAAATACATGACGATACAGCCCATTTCTTTCAAGATTCAGACAAGAATATCTGGATGCTGGAAACCGAATCTGGTGAACTCCACAAACTGCGATTGCCCTGATTTGTAGGGATACTATGCTTCTGGAATAACATGAAGATTGATACCACGATGAGGGTTTGCATAGGTTAGTGAAAGAGTTACTACGAAAGGACAGACATGAATGAAAGTTTTTCTTAGCATGTTGTTGATTGTGTCTATTTCTTTGTATTCATGTATGAACTATGTGGATTCTCCAAATGCTGGTAATGAAAATGGACTTTCTGCTATTGAAAATGCTCCAAATATAGAGCTTACCATTGACGAACTTGAATGGACCAAAGAGATGGGAATGATGATTTTACAAAGCGAAAGTACAAATGATGCTACCATGGATATCATTATTTTCCATGGCAGTAATCAAGAAAGGTATGTTCTACCATCTGTATCCAAAAATGATACAGTTTCGTCAAGAATGCAATGGAACACCAATAGAAGTCAATATGTATTTGCTTATTCAAATAATACCGGATCCGGTATTTATATTTTTCACACCGACAAAAGGAAAATAGAAGCTCAACTTTGGAGTAGTGGTCAACAAATTAGCTATAGTAATCCTTTTTTTGGAGCAGATGATACTCAAATACTGTTTGTGCAAAATTCCCTACAGCACTCTGAGCTAGGAATTTTAGATCTTGCCTCCGGGAATACATCCTTTGTACCTTTGGAGGATGAAAAAGAGATCCAGAATATCCAATTGGACAAAAGCAATGAGAATGTCTATATTCTTACAAAATCCCATTTAAAAGTAGTACAGCTTTCTGCTGATCTTACTACAAGAGATATCCCTTTGGAGGGAGAAGTGATGACATATTCATATTCCCCTTCATTACAATACCTAGCGGCAGTTACCTCAACTGATCACGGAAATGCTCTGTTTCTCCTTCGCATTGATGAGGAGATTCTTCGTGGAATTAAAACTTTATCAACACAATATACTCCTTCTCCTTCATGGTCCCCTAACGAGGATTACATTGCCTTTCATGATAGCTTAAAGGGACTGGATGATATCTTTCTGTACTCTGTTCTCGATTCGTCCTTGCAGAACATTACCCAAACTCCCCATGAAAAGGATATTGTATACTCCCATACCAATCCTTGGAGTGAAGATGGTCGCTATTTAGCTTTCACTACCTACGATGGTGATACATGGGCAACCAGAAGAATGGGATTGTTCGATGCATTTGAAAAAAGAATATTGTATGTTTCTTCATTTGAAGATCAGAACTTATTTTTAGAATGGGGAAAAAGAGATATCTTTTCGTTTCAAACAGGTCATTCTCATGATGGTTTTAATATAGGTGTTCAAACCATTGACTCAAAAATGAGAATGGATCTCAATACGTTTATGCATAACAAAGAGGGTAAATTTCTTTCACATGCATGGTCTCCTGATGGAACTTGGTTTGGTTATGTGTATGATGACAATCATTCTATGTTGTCTCTAAGGATGTTCAATGTAGAGGATAAGACTTGCAGAGAATACTCCATTCCCATTAAAACAAGTAACCCTATATCAATGCAGTGGTATGTTGATAAGCCCTTCCTTGATGTATAAAATGAAACTAATACAAAATGAAGAAGAATCTTCTCCTTCCTCCGAGGACGGGGGTGCGGACAAATAGTTGAACACATTAGATAGCGTACCCAAGGGGGAACCTTACAGAAATTCTATCCCATACCGAAGTAGAGTTTCACTGCAAAGTAATTTCTACTAGTCCTATTTGATCGTCAAGTGCATAGAGGATTTGGTATGTGTTTTGATCGGTCTTTTCGATGATGGGTGGGGTAAAATCAATGAAAGCAACATTTTTGAATTGTGTTGGTGTATCCGATTCTTTCATCCATACGACTTCGCCTGCCTTAGTATCAAAAACTACTACAGAGTGAACAAATCGGGTGGCTATGATATGGTCCATGCAAGAGGATTGAGAGTAAACGTAATCCTCTTCTTCTACTTCATTTATCTCCCAGTGTTTAAGAGTGTCGGTAGTGGAATGATTGATCTTTCGATA
>JAQVSG010000015.1 GCA_028700655.1 Caldisericia bacterium | reverse complement strand
GATCAAGGAAAGCATACGAAATATCTGCAATTAGTGTAAATGTGACAGTAAGGAACGATAAAAACATTAAATCCATCATGGCAAGATTGTAGTCTTTTTGCATAACGGCATCAAACACCATTTTACCAACACCAGGCCATCCAAAGATTTGTTCTACAATAAGAGATCCAGCAAAAAGACCAGGAATGGTTTGAATCAAAATAGTAGCAATAGGAATCATCGCATTCCTAAGAGCATGATTATAGATAACTTCTTTCTCAGAAACTCCTTTTGCTCGGGCAGTACGAACATAGTCTTGTCGTATTACTTCCAATAAAGCAGATCGAGTATACCTCATTAAGCCTGCAAGAGATATCATGGATATTGTAAGGACAGGTAAAACAAGGTGCATCAGGCGATCTCCCAGTTGGACGAACCAAGGAGCCTGCGCATAGGGCATGGTTTGCCCCCCATACGTAACAATATCTGAGTACATGCCCGTAAAAGGAAGTCCTGCCCCAATTCCTAGCCATAGGATTACCATTAAACCAACCCAAAACATGGGTAGTGAAACCCCTGTAAAGGCAAAAAATGTAAGGATATAATCCCATGTTGAGTACTGGCGAACAGCAGAAAAAATGCCTAATGGAATGGCCGTGAAGACAATGATTAAAAGTACAATCGCTTGCATGTACATTGTATTTGGGATTCTTCCCATGAGGAGAGGAAAAACGTTCTCTTTGTAGGCTCTTGAAATCCCAAAATCGCCCTTCCATGCATTTTTAAACCAATAAACATACCGTATAACAGAGGGTTTGTCCAAGCCCTGTTGACGTTTATAAATATCGATTTGTTGTTGTGTAATATGCGGATCCATAGATTTGAGAATCTCCACAGGATCGCTCATTGCATTCAACAAAATAAAAGCCAAAAACGATATAATCAGCAAGATAAAAAACCTTTGTATCATTTGTCTTACTACATATTGCCACATAGTCTACCGCCTTCCATGACACATATACATTTTTGCAAGCCAATACCTATATCGAGACACCCCTAGGGCATCGTTGATTCCATACCTATACAACATCTTTAACAAAGATACTACAACTATATAAAACAATATTTTCAATGCAACATTCCAGATACTTGTTGTACTTCCCTGTCTAGTACAATTCCTGTTTTTTGGTACACAATATCTTCCACTTTTTCAGCTAAAGCCAATACCTCTCTACATGTACCTTCTCCCATATTTAAAATGAAATTTGCATGCCTTTCAGAAATTTTCACATTTCCCATCTGAAATCCCTTCAAACCTAATTCTTCTAGAATTTTACCAGCGGTATGATGAGGGGGGTTTTTCCAAAAACAACCTGCGCTTTTGGAGTGAAGAGGTTGAGTAATGTTACGTTTTTGCAAATAACTTTGTAATTGTTTTTTCTCTTTTGCAATATCCCCCTTCTCCAATTTAAGTAGAGCAGATAGAATGCACCACTTCTTTTCCAAAAAGACACTATTTCGGTAAAATAGAGAATCTTGAATTTTTTTACCTGTCATTTCTTGCAAGTGAGTCCCATCAAAATAGGTGATGGTGTGAACAATTTGGTGTATTCGTCCTCGATTGGTTCCTGCGTTCATAGCAATACAACCACCAATAGTACCAGGAATACCAGCTAAATAGGTATATCCGGTAAAATAATTTTGAAGAAACCATTGTATTGCACTCTGCATGAGTACTCCTGCTTGAACAAACACCAAATTGCCTTGGAAAATATGGATTGCTGTTAGATGGTCTTTCATGTCAATGACAACCCCAGGGTAGTCTTCATCCGAAAAAAGAATATTCGACCCACAACCAACAATACAATAAGGAGCTTCCATAGAATCACACTCACGAATAGTTTGAACAACATCTTCGGGGGTTTTTGGTTGTACTAAATAATTAGCTTTTCCCCCAATACCAAATGTGTTGTAAGGTTTTAATGATTCATCGCGAAGAACGTTTCCTGAAAAAAAAGAAAAGTCCATAGTCTGTCTTTTCATTCACAAATATCCTGATAAAGCTTCCATACGTCGCCAGGCCCCAACGTAATAATTGCGTTGGATGGACGCAGGAGAGAAGAAAGGAGTAAAGAACCTTCGGCTAAAGAATGAACATAATGAACAGAACCAGTATGGCATTTTTTAAGAGCTTCGAACAAATCCATGCTATTTTTTCGATTTTCTTGCTCTTCACCCGCTGCATATACGGGCAAAATAAATACTTCATCGGCCCACTGCATAGCTTGGACATATTCCGTAAACAGATTGTGAAGTCTTGAATATCGGTGAGGTTGAAGAAAAACGATGAGATGACGATGGGGAAAATAAAGTTTTGCATCCTCCAGAACTTGTTTGATAACATCTGGACTGTCACCTTCGTCATCAATGAAAAGAGCACGAGACTCGGTGGGAATGAACTGGAATCTTCTTTCTACAACGGGGAGTGAAGAAAAATAGTCAGAGGGTGTAGCAATAGGTCCAACAATATCCTCCACAAGAGCAAAAGATAGCAGTGCATCCATAACATTTCGTATCGAAGGCATCGGAATCTCAGCATGAAAAGAGGAGTATTTTCCATCTACATGGAAAGATGTCCGTAGCCCAGATCCATCAAAATAAGTATGGTGGTGAGTAATTCTGTAATCCCCATTTTCAAAACCACATGTTATCCACGAGTTTTGAACAGCTTGATTTTCTAGGGATTCTTTTACAGCATAAGGAGTAACAATTTTTTTCTTGGTGTTGTCAACAATGTGAACCATTGCTTGCTTTAATTTTTCCGGGTTGTTTTCGTAGTTTGTTAAATGGTCTACGCCAATGTTCGTTAGGATTAAATACGAAGGATGAAAGTCTAGAAAACTGGGTTGAGATTCATCGGTCTCTAAAACAAAGTAATTGCTATTTGTAAATCGAGCACACGGATAATGCAACATGTCCGCCCCTATCAGCCAAGAGGGTTGTAACCCGCATTGTTCTGCCATGCTTGATAAAAATGTTGAGGTTGTGCTTTTCCCATAACTACCTGTTACAGAGAGCAATGTTTTTGGTTGTACAATTTCTTTTAAAACATCTATTCGATGGACACAGGGTATATTGCACGCACGTGCTTCTACCAATTCAGGATTGGTAGAAGGAATCGCTGCTGAATAAATCAAGGAGGTGATCCCAGGGTGAATATTCTCTTTGCTTTGTTTATAGTGAATAGATATACCTTGGTTCTGTAAAATAGATTCCATTCGAAATGACTGCAGATCCGATCCTTCGACGTGATAACCCATCGCTCTATAATAAAGAGCCAAAGGGGTCATGCCGACTCCACCAATGCCTGTCATATATACATGCTTCTGATCAGGCAACAATTGAGAATTCCTCGGAACGGTCTTTTTTAATAGGAAGTCGCGCAGCAATGTTAAGCACAATTCCAATTTCAAACAAATTGAGAATCAAAGCGCTTCCTCCTTTGCTGATGAAAGGCAGTGGTATTCCTGTTGGAAGGAATATAGCCAGGGTAACGGCAACATGAAGAAGAGCTTGGAATAGCAAGTGAAAAGCTATGCCTGCGACAAGAATAGAATAAAAATGACTCTTCACAAGCCTCGCTACCTGCAATATGTAATAAAATAATAGAAAATAGAGGAAAAGGAGAAGACATCCAAATATTAAACCGAATTCTTCGCAAATGATGGCAAATATAAAATCTGTGGATGAAAATGCCAAGTTAATGAACTTTTGAGAACTTTTCATATACCCCTGACCAACAAGTCCACCCCTTACAATAGCTCTCAATCCTTGGCGCAATTGATATGCATCAGGACTTACAAACACTTCTTGAACAATACTTAAGCGTCTTTGAAGACGAGGAATCTTAGACATCACAAGATAAAAAAGAACAGATATCGAAGAGGAACCCAAAACACCCAACATAAGAGGAAATCCTCCTAATACCATTGTCACAAGTCCAATAGCACCAAACACAACGGCTGCCGACACATTGGGCTCCACTGCAATAAGGCCTGCACCAATAGCAATCATGATAATGGGCTGAAGATGGTCTTTCAGCATCATTTTCTTTTTATATGCTGAATAATAGGCTGCAATATAAAAAATGATAGACACTTTCGCAATTTCAGAAGGTTGTATTGTCAATCCTCCGGGTATAAATATCCATCTTCTGGCTTCTTCCCCCACTTCATTTGTTATCGAGGTATGGAAAACTAAAACAACAAATAGTAAAACAAGAGAAATGTAATAAAACAATAATGCATACTGTTTCAAAAATTTTTGGGGCATTTTCCGAAACAAGAACAAAACCAAAAAACCTACCATCAAAAATACAAATTGTTGAAACAAACCTACAAAAGGATTTCCTTGTCCTCCATCATTAAAATAATAGGTGGAGGTCGTAGAAAATGCCATGAGTAAGCCTATCAAACATAGTAGTATCGTAAGAGTCATAATATTTGCATGCAGCTTATTGGGAGAAATCATGGTTGGTTAAAGGTGCGCCAAATCATTTTTTTAAAAGTATTGCCTCGTTCTTCAAAATTGCTAAATTCGTCAAAACTGGCACATCCGGGTGATAAAAGTATAAAATCATTTGCTCTTGCTCTTTTTGTAGCTTCAAAAAAAGCGCTTTTAAAAGTCGGGGTCATTTTATAATTTCGAAATCCATTTTCATCCAAAGCGTTACGGATTTTTTTCCTTGTTTTTCCGTACAAAATCACACTTTTCACGAAGGGATGCGATGCAATTCGTTTGGCAACTTCATGAAAATCGCTTTCCTTATCGCTGCCTCCCATCATTAGAACAAAGGGTTCTGTCATACACTGAATCGCAACAATAGTTGTGGAAGGCTTTGTTGATTTTGAATCATTGATGAAGCCAATACCATTAAATCGACCTACCCATTCAAATCGATGAGGAAGTCCTTGAAAAGTTAACAGTGCTTTTTTGCAAAGGTCTGCGGAGAAGGCTTTTTGTAAATACAAGTAAGAAGATAAAATGCTAACAATTGCGTTTTGCTTGTTATGATACCCTTTAATCCTCATATTTGCTAAAGAAATTCTTATTTCCCTTGGATCATCGGCAATGACTGCCTCATCTGTATCATGATCATACCAACATCCTGGATTGACTTTTTTCTTCATAGAGAAAAGGTATTTCTTTGCATTGTTCACATTGATGTTGTAAAGGCATTCTTGGTCTCCATTTAAAATGGAGTAATCATTTTCTCTTTGATTTTCGAAGATTCGAAGTTTTGCCGCAAAATACTCATCCATCGTTTTATACCGATTTAAATGGTCTTCGGAAAAGTTTAAGAAGACTGCTATGTGAGGAGAAAATTCTTGGATCGTTTCTAATTGGAAAGAACTAACTTCGACAACCAAAGTGGCTGCCTTGGTTTTATGTACAATTTCCGAGATAGGGATCCCAATATTACCGCAAACATAGACAGGAGCAATATGATACCGTAAAATATGCCCTGTAAGCTCCACAGAGGTGCTCTTTCCAGACGTTCCCGTAATAGCTATAAAATGGGACTCGGTGAACTGATATGCCAATTCAATTTCACCAATAATGGGTACATGGTGTTCCTCGGCTTTTTGCAAGATAGGAATCCGTTTGGGAACTGCTGGTGAAATAACAATCAGATCTTTTCCTTCAAAGGTTCGTTCCGAGTGAAAACCAAGCTCAAAATCAACACCCATAGATTCTAACCATATGATCGTCTTGGGATCAATGCTTGCCGATGCCTCCGTAGCAAACACGTCCGCACCTTTAGATAGCAGCAACTCAATAGCGGCTTTACCACTTTTCATAAGTCCAAAAACTGTGATCTTTTTGTTTTTCAGGTCAAGTGATTTTTTCATTGCCTTCATTTTACGAAAAAGTTACAAAAAATAAATTGCACCAGCAAAGGTGCACAAGATGATCTCCAAGCTTGTGAACAAAACAACAATATGAGTCTCTGAATACCCTTTTAACTCCAAGTGGTGATGAAACGGAGACATTAAGAAAATTCGTCTTCCATCCCCATACTTTCTTTTCGTAATCTTAAACCAACTTACCTGTATTATGACAGACAACGCTTCCCAAACAAAAAGAAGACCGATGAGGAGGAGGTAGAATTCAGTTTGAGAACGGATGGCCAATGCGACCATGGCACCTCCGATTGCAAAAGATCCAACATTGCCCATAAAAACCTTTGCAGGATAGGCATTAAAGATTACGAATCCAAGTAGAGTCCCGGCCATAACAAGGGCAAATACAACACCAGAATACTGTCCTTGCGAATAGAGTACAATTGCATAAAAAAAGAAAATTGGCACCGAAACACTACTCAATAAACCATCTATGCCATCTGTTAAGTTGACAGAATTCACAACCGATAGAATAAAAATGATCTCAAAAATAACACAACCTACAGTAAAGAATGTACAACTTGAAAATGAGTACATCCCAAAAATAACAGGGATAGAAGCCAGAATTTGTAAGGTAATATCTTCTCTGGCTTTCAATCCATAGGGAGATCGAAGAACGGTTTTGCGATAATCATCTAAAAAACCAATACATGCATAGGAAAGAAGAAGATATATGGGAAGAAAGTCAAGAAAAAGACGAGATGAACCCCACATATACAGTCCGTATAGCAAAACAGCGACTACGATAAACACCATTCCACCCATAGTGGGTGTGCCAGCTTTAACTAGATGATCCTTAGGCCCTTCTTCGCGAACATATTGTCCGATTTGTTGTTTTCTTAAATGTCTAATGACAAAGGGCATAGTAATGAGAACAAGAAGAAAACTTCCCCAAAAAAAAATAAATGTCTGTACTACCATACAATTTTCCTTTACTTTACCATTGATTCAAGTTTGTTTACAAGCGTATGCAAACCAACACCATTCGATGCTTTTACAAACATCGCAGTATCTTTTCGAACCCATTTTTGCAAATGGTCATACAGTTCCTCTATCGTGGTGTAGTATTCAACGTCTTCTGACGTCCCGTATCCATCTTGAAAAGATTTCCCATACTGACCAATATAAAAAATCCTCTTTGCATGACATTGTTTCACCAATGTTCCTATCTTTTTGTGTTCTTGTTCAGCCATCGAGCCGAGTTCTAGCATGTCTCCCAATACTAGAATCTTGGAAGAAGCTGGAAACGAGAAGAAAGCCTCTAAGGACATTTTCATGGATAAAGGATTTGCGTTGTAGGATTCATCAATACAAACGCAACCATGAAAAAGATGTAGCCATCTCCCCCTACCCTTACCAGGGGTGAATGTTTGTAGTCTTTCTTGTATCTCTGCCACTTTCAGGGATGGACATAGTTGCATGGTTAAAGCAATACAAGCAACGGCATTTAATACATAGTGTTTCCCAAAACAAGGCAATGTAAAGGTATACGATGATCCACCTGTAGAGAAAGAAAAGGTAGTTCCTTGTTTGTCCATTCCTAAAAGAACAATTGGAATATCCATAGAAGCATCAAATCCATACAATTGTACACATGGGTGCATCCTTTTTAAGTCTTTTTCAAGACCTTCTAAATGTCCATTTGCAAAACATGTATGTGAATTTGACACATTTTCAAATATCAATGCTTTCGAATTCAGTATTTCTTTTGTGGAAGAAAAAAATTCTGTATGAGAATTTCCAATTCCCGTTAAAATAGCACCCTCTGAAGAAGAAAAAAGAGGCAAAATAGTTTCGATTTCACCAGGATAAGAAGCGCTTAATTCTGAGAGGATCCATTTTGTATTGGCGGGGATATTCGAAAATGCAACAGGAAGTCCAATGGGGGTATTGTAATTTCCAAAAGTAGCATGGGATGATGGCAAAATCGTTTCAAGAATCTGCTTTGTAGTTGTTTTACCGGCAGAACCAGTAATGAGAATGGAAGAATATTGTTTTGCGATTTCAGTAGCAATATCTAAAAGAGCTTGGGATGTTTTCTTCACACGAAGTACAAAAAAGGATTCTTGCTTTTCCATAGTGGATAGAGGCTTCTCAACAATAAATCCTCTCGCTCCTTTTTGTAGAGCTTGATCTACATAGTTATGTCCATCCACTCGTTCTCCTTGTAAACAAACAAAAACATCTCCTGGGCGAACTTTCCTCGAATCTATTTCAAGATGCAAAGGATACTCCTTGTTTAAGTTTTCACCCTCTTGTAGCCATATCCCATCAACAATCTTTGTGAGCGTACTATTGGTTACAAGAAACATGATTTTCCTTATCACGAATGACTTGTTTTGTTACCTCAACATCATCAAACATTTGCACACCACCCTGTACTAAGTATTCTTTTTGATTCCCTCTTCCTAAAATTGCAACAATAGCCCCTTTTGGAGCAGAATCAATGGCTTTTTGAATGGCTTTCTTTCGATCCTCAATGATCATCACTTTTTTTGCTTCTTTTATGGAGAGAATGGACATAAAATGCTGAAAACCGAAAGTAGGATCTTCTGTTTCGGGGTCATCCAGAGTCAAAAAAATATCGTCAAAAAAAGAACAAAAAAACGTTCCAATATTCGCTCTAGATGATTTCAGCCCTCCGCCCACATTCCCAAAGACTAGAATACGCCTTGTATACGAACGAGACTCAATCTCTTTACGAAAATATCGAAGAGCTAAGAGTACATTGGCTTTATCCACTACCACGGTCAATGGTAGTGTGGTGGGAATCAGATGCCATCGTCCCGGAATATGATCAATGTTTTCTAAAGCAGTGCTCAACAGATCTAAAGGAAGTCCAAAGTGTTTTCCAATTAAAAAAGCAGCCCCAATGTTATACATTTGGAATTCTCCAGGCAGTTTTGTAGAAAGATGAAAACTCTGATTGTGTCCCTGCAGAGTAAATCGATGTTCTGATCGTTGTGCATTCTCTTTGATAGAACAACTTGGGAACAATCTGTAATCGGCGTTGTCAAAAAGAGAGATAGTAACACAGAATGGAAAAGAGGGAATATGCATTTGTGAATAAAGCTCTGCATCCTTATTAATAATAATGAGACCTTGTTTTTTTACAGCGGAAAAAATCCTTTCCTTTGCGCGAATATAACGTTCTTCAGATTGGTGGTATTCTATATGATGACAAGGGGAAAGAGAAACAAAAAAAACAGCATCCAAAGCTACCCCAAAAAGACGTTCTTGTGCCAACCCATGAGAGCTAGCTTCTACAATTCCGAAGCTACATCCTTCTTCAACAGCCTTGGACAAAATATAGTGTAGTTCTTTTGGGTCGGGAGTCGTAACCGCGCCTTTCATGGTGTAGTCAACAGAATGTCCATGAAGGAAAATACCACCCGTTCCTATTAATACTGCTTTTTCACCCATCGATTGTAGCATTTGATAAACAATGTGAGCAGAAGATGTCTTTCCTGATGTCCCCGTTATAGCAATCATTTTTAAACGAGATGCAGGATATTGAAACCAAGCTTGTGATAATAAACTCCAAGCTTGTGCTGAAGAAGAAACAACCCAATAGGATATGGAGTTTGGCAATAAAGAACAGTCGTAATTCTCCGAAACAACGATTCCAACAGCACCCCTTTGAATCGCATTATCAATATACCGATGTCCATCAGTTTGAGTCCCAGGAATCGATACAAAGACATCCCCCTCTTCTATGTGTCGAGAATCTCTTTGTATATCGTGGATTGTACAGTCTTTATAGAGTCTTTTTTTTTTACAAGGTAGGTGGGCTGAAATATCACTCAAAAGCATTTGACTGATCCTCTATTCGTAAAATCCATTGGGCAATATCTTTAAAAACAGGAGCGGCGATTGTAGAACCATACGCATTGTAGCTTGGATAAGGTTCATCAATGGATACAAGAATAAGATATTCAGGTGCATCGGTGGGGAAAAAACCTACAAAGGAACACACTACTTTATCGTTTTGATATTGACCATCAATACTTTTGTACGATGTTCCTGTTTTCCCTCCAATGGGGACCCCAGGAATCTTAGCTTGTGTACACCCATTGGGGTCTTGGACAACATTTTGTAACACAGTAACCATTTCAGCAGATGTTTCCTGTGATATTACTTTTTTCAGAATTTGTTTCTCGAACTTTTCTATCACTTTGCCAGTAGAATCTTGTATCTCTTTTATTAGTAAGGGTTTCAAGTAGTCTCCCCCGTTAATAATGGCAGCATATGCATAAATCATCTGCAAGGGAGTGACAGAAATGGAAGTACCGAAGGAAATATTGGCTGCCTCAAGGTCAGAATACCAATCTCGATCAGGTAGAATCCCTGCTTCTTGTTCAGAAAGCTGAATGGGTAAATGAGATCCAAAATAAAACCTTTCTACAAAATCGAGTAAATGAACACCCATTTTTTGACCAATCTGAGCAAACACAACATTGCAAGAATTTCGTATATAGTCAGCTAGTTTTTGAGTTCCGTGCGGAATAATGCATTGGATTGGTTTATTCTCCACCCAAATTTGTCCTTCACAAGTGTAAGCATCTTCGGGGGTAATAAATCCCAAATCTAGAGCTGCTGAAGCAGTAACAGATTTAAAAACAGACCCCGGTTCATAATTCATAGCCAGAGCTTTGTTGGAATATTGAACATTCCCAATATAATCCTGTCCCATATTCAAATCAAAGGTTGGATACGAGGCCATTGCAATTAACTCTCCATTGCGAGGATTGACAACAATAGCTACGCCTCCTTTGGCATTGGATTTCTCAACGTGAAGTTCGAGTATTGATTCCACTTTGGATTGAATTTTCTCATCCAAGGTAAGGACTAAGTTTTTCCCATGATTGGGCATATGTAGAATTTCTTCGGATCCGGGTACCTTGTTCCCACTAAAAGTTCGATTGTAAATTTTATTGCCCGGTATCCCCGATAACAAATTGTTATAGGCATGTTCAATACCACTTAAGCCGGTGTTGTCCAACCCTACAAAACCAACCAATGAGGCCGCTGTCGTTCTTTTTGGATAGGTTCTTTTTTGATCCGGGACAAACTCATAGTTACAGATGGGAGAATCTTTCACCAACTTCTTAATCCTCTCCACTTGATTCTCAGTTAGTTTTCTTGCAACCACGACACAAACCGTCTTTGGATCTTGGGTGTTTTTCTTGTAATCATCCATAAGTGTTTGTTCGTCGATGTTTACTATAGGTCCAATTTGATTCATGAACAATTCTGGATTCTCCATTTGATTTCGGTTGCATTGAAGGTTGAATGCTTCTTTGCTTTCTGCCAGTATCTTTCCATTGCGATCGAGTATTTTCCCTCTCATTGGCAATATAATATCGGGGGTACTGGATCGATAATCCTTTAGTTCCGCGACTCTTTCATCAAAAAAACCTCTCCAAAAAAGACACACGGATACAAATATCAAAAGAATAAACATGCCAAATCCTACAAATTGGATACTAGCAATTCGATGTTTTTTTCTTTTACTCAGGAAGCTCAATAGTCAATACCTCCCCTTGTCGGTCTTCTGGTAACTTAATCATGTGCAGGGTTTCTCGGTTCATAGCTTCTTCTAATACGTAGTTGACATTTACATAATTTTCGTACTCTTTTTGTAAATCGCTAATTTGAATACGCAGCTCTTGGTTCAGGTTTTGCGTATTCTCAATTTTTGTATCCACCATCCATAGTAATGTTTGGGTAATTCCAACAAACATTAAGCATACCATTAATACAATAAGACTACGAAGAGCTTGATTCATTGCGAATTCCTATGCGTAACTTTGCACTTCTGGCAGCGGGGTTTTCGTGAATTTCTTCGTCCGATGGTTTGATAACTTTTTTATTCCATCGTTGGAAAAAAGGAGAATCCCGAAAAAAGTATTTGATTTTTCGATCTTCAATGGAGTGGTACGAAATAAATGCTGCCACTCCTTGGGAACGTACAACTCCCTGTAAACTTTGCAACAATGTGTCCAAATGATTCATTTCTTGATTGGTTTCAATACGAAGAGCCTGAAAGGTTTGAGTTGCAGGATGAATGAAACGATGGCGATTGGGGTACCCTTTTGCCTTAACGACAATGGATGCTAACTCCGAACAAGTCTCAATATGCTTTTTTTGACGGCTTCTAACAATATAGGCAGCAATCTTCCGAGAAGCCCTTTCTTCTCCATACTCGTAGAGTAGATCTGCCAATTTCTTTTCTGGATACCGGTTTACGATATCGTATGCTTGCATTTCTTGTTCATCTGAATCAAACCTCATACATAGAAGATCGTCAGATAAAAAACTAAACCCTCTTTGGGAAGATTTTAGTTGAAACATAGAAATGCCTAGATCTGCTAAGAAGGCATTGGGTTGTGGTATTTCTTTTCGTTGAATTCGGTGGATTGATTCCGTATAGTTGGATGGATACAATGTGAAGTTGTTTGCTATTTTTGACATTCGTTCATGAGCCACAGGCAAAACTTGAGGATCCCTGTCAAAACCATAATAATGACCTTGGGGAATGTGAGGGAGAATCATTGTCGCATGTCCGCCCTCGCCACAAGTACAATCCATAACAATGGAGTCAGGATTCAACTGTAACAACTGTACAATATCATTTCCAAAAACAGGTATATGGTGGTTCATCTTCTTCCTTGCTTGAATATCCACCTCGAGTAATCATTAAGCCAGGTTCTGTATCCAAAACGGACAGCAATCATCTATCTAAGCGACACACCTACAAACTCAGCGAGCAGCCTACAAACGTTTGTTATTGGTCTTGCTCCAGGTGGGGTTTACATAGCCAACCGGTCACCCGGTTGCTGGTGAGCTCTTACCTCGCCATTTCAACGTTACCTGTAAACAGGCTGTGTATTTTCTGTTGCACTTTCCTTAGGGTCACCCCCACTAACCGTTAGTTAGCACCCTGCTCTATGGAGCCCGGACTTTCCTCTGACATTGTCAGCGATTGCCTTTCCTACTCGAGGTGCTATTTAGTATACCATATTCCGTTTTTTTTTCAGAAGTTTCTCATGGGATCATTTAATATCCTCCATTTTTCTGTTATGATACACCTATACCATTTTTGGGAGGTTTCATGTTACATTCAGAACAATATACCCAATGGATGTCCACTGTATTAAAAAAACTCTGTGATACTCCTAGTCCATCTGGTTTCACAGACCACATATCGAAGAGTGTATGTGACATTCTTACAGAACTTGGATTGTCTCCAGAGAAAAACTGTAAAAATGGAGTATTGTGTTCTATGGGCACAAATGACAACGTACTAACACTAGCAGCACACCTCGACACTCTTGGAGGAATCGTACGCTCCGTTAAATCCACTGGAAGGCTTCGTATTAGTAAGATTGGTGGATGGGCTGAAAACACCGTTTCAGGAGAAAATTGCACAATCCATACCTACAATAACACCAGCATTACAGGTACAATACAGTATGTAGAATCCTCTGTGCACACGTCCAGATCTGTATCCAATGAGAAAAAAGAAGAAGAAATAGAAGTGGTCATCGATGAAAAGGTTTTCTGTAAAGAAGATACCTTGAAAAAAGGAATTGAAGTAGGAAACTTTGTTTCCTTTGATCCACGTTTCACAGTAACCAATACAGGCTATATCAAAAGTAGACATTTGGACGACAAAGCAGGTTCCGTCATTCTTCTAGCAGTAGCAAAATGGATACAAGAAAATCCCTCCAAAGTGCAACGAAGAATCCATCTTTATTTTACAACCTACGAAGAAGTCGGCCACGGAGGATCTTCGGGTGTTCCTAGCGAAACCCAAGAAATGATATCGGTCGACATGGGTGCTATTGGTAATGATTTGACAGGTAGTGAAGAGAAAGTGTCTATTTGTGTAAAAGATAGTGGAGGTCCGTACGATTATGACGTTACATCCAAGCTCATCTACATTGCCAAAGCCAACCATATTCCGTATGCTTCGGATGTTTTTCCATACTATGGTTCTGACGTAGAAGCTTCATTAAGAGCTGGCTATCTTATAAAACATGGGCTTATTGGTCCTGGGGTTTCTTCTTCCCATGGGTACGAAAGAACCCATCAAGAAGGAATGTTAAATACCCTGCTATTATTGCTACACTATATTCAATAACAAAGTATTCAATAACAAAGGAGAAAGCATGACGTATCTAGGATTTGGCTTAGTCTTATTGCTAGTTTTTGTAGGGTCTCTTGTGTATAACCAGAAAAGTAGAATTGTGAGTTCATACCAAAAATCAACACCTTGGGTTGTTCTTTTACTATTCATCATTGTAACATTGTGGTCATCAATGAAAATCGTACCTACAGGAAATGTAGGCATTATTTACCAATTTGGTGGCATTGTTGATCAGAAGTCCGAAGGTCTTCAAATGATCCCTCCCTGGAACGACATGAAGTTGGCAGATGTACGAATTCAAAAATACACATTCACCGATTTGGAGTGTTTTTCTATAGAAACCCAAAATATTACTATGAGTTTAACATTGAATTTCAAGGTTTCTCCAACTATTATCCAAGATCTTTACAGAAACATTGGTCCTCGGTATTTTGAAGTCATCATTTTTCCCCAAATTCCCCAAATTGTCAAAGATGAAACTGTTCAGTACAAGGCCATTGATGTTGCACCCAACAGAGAAGCTCTTCGAATATCCATACGGGAACGCCTTCAAAAAGACTTGGAAAAATACTCTATTGAAGTCGTGGATGTACTATTAGAAAACATCACTTTTAGCAGTGAATTTGAAAATGCGATCGAACTGAAACAAATTGCCACCCAAAAAGCACTGGAAGAACAAGAAATTGTAAAGCAAGAACAGTACAAAGCAGAACAACAAATTACTCGAGCACAAGGGGAAGCCGAATCGAATCGGTTGATTTCTGAATCGTTAAGCCCTGAAATTCTTCAATACACGATGATTGAAAAACTTGCGGATGACATTAAAATCATCATTTTGCCATCGGGGCAGAATTTTATTCTTGATCCCAATACACTTTTGGAAGCTAAATAAGATTTTCACCTTTTTGAAGAACACTCTGGGCTGCACATTTCTGAGATTCTTTTTTGGATTTTCCATACCCGCAGCCCAGATATTTATCATTTACGAAAACTTTTGAAAAAAAACCATATTTGGGGCTTTCGGGCGTAAGACGAGTTGTGTATTTTGGTTCACTACCATATAGTTTTCTGGTCAATTCTTGAAGACGTGTTTTTGGATCTTTTACGTATTTTTCTTTCTCTAGTTCTTGAAAAACATCTGAAAAAAGTTGGCGTACCCATTTTGTTGTACACGTACTGCCACAATCATAATAATGGGCCGCAACCAACGCTTCAAACAAGCCGCAATACGGCTCGTATCGGAGCTTATAGGGTTTTGCTTTTTTATACAACCCACAGAATTTTTCCGCTATAGGTTGTTCTCCTTTTGACATCAAAAAAGCTTTATGTAGATTATACTTCATGGTGATAGCGGTAAGAGTTTCTGTTCGTACAAACATGGCTCGTAATATGGTGAGATCGCCTTGGGGAGCGTAAAAATATTGCTCCATTAAGAACAAGGATACGGTACTTTGCAGAATGGAGTCACCAATGAATTCTAACCGTTCGTTATCTTGATAGGGCCAGTCGTTTTCGATCTTAAAAGACCGGTGAGTAAAAGCCTCATGGTAGTACCGTAAACATTTAGGCTGGATGCCAATTAATGGCAATACTTCGAGAATTCTATCTCGATGCGATATTTCCATATTTTTTAAAATTGAGCTCGGTATTGTCTTATTCATATTCGTGAAGTAGTATAATAAAAACGAAAACTGGTTCAATCGAATTTTGTAACAGAGGATGAAAATGAACAAAAAAATTTTGATTATTGAAGACGAAGTACCTATTCGAAAATTTACATCGATCAACCTTGTAAGAAATAACTATGAAGTCCTTGAGGCTGGTTCAGGAGAAGAAGGATTGGATATTTTGAATAACGAATTCGTCGACCTTATTCTTCTCGATGTTATGCTGCCAGGAATGAATGGTTTTGAAACGTGCGAAGCTATTCGTAAGATCAACCCAAAAGTTCCCATCATTATGCTTACTGCAAAAGGACAAGATCAAGACAAAATTCATGGATTTCAAAGTGGTGGCGATGATTACGTAGTAAAACCATTTAACCCTATTGAATTGGTCGCCCGTATTAATGCCATTTTAAAGCGCTTTGTAGATGGAGATGCCTACCATGCTGGATACATTCAATCTCATGGCTATTCTATCAATCTGCGAACAAGAGAAGCATTTAAAAATGGTGTTGCCATCGATTTAACACAAAGAGAATTTCGGCTACTGAGTCTTCTTATTGACAATGCAGGAATCGCTATTTCTCGCGATGAAATTATGGATCGAGTATGGCACGATGTCGTAACTGAACCAAAAACAATTGATGTGTACATTCGTAGGCTACGAGGAAAGATTGAAGAAAACCCAGCCAAACCAGAACGTATTGAAACCGTTTGGGGTATAGGATACCGCTGGCGAAAATAATGCACAATTTTCAATTTCGAAGTATTCGTGCTCGATTGATTTTCGGCTATACGGTTGTAGTGTGTTTGAGCATTTTATTTTTTTTAATTACCCTAATTGTAACCATTCATTACTACTACAAAAATAGTGTCACCAATATCATGAAAAACCAGGCACTGCTGTCATCCATGTTTTTCCATGAGTATATTGAAAACCCTAATATTTTTACACAAAGACAAACCATATTGCACAGTTTTTCCGCCAATTCAAATGCGCAAGTCCAGCTATTCGAATCCAACGGTAATATTTTAGCAGATACATTGTCTACGCCCAACGTAGTTCCACTTTATATCAACAATATTGAATCCATCCGCTCTCAACAATACATTATATGGCAATCCCGTACAAACCAAGAGAATGAGCCCATTTTAGGAGTTACAATTCCGCTGTATTCCAACGAAGAATTTATTGGTTATGCACGGTTTATTACATCTTTACAAAAAACAAACCAGAGTATTTTTCAAATATCCTTGTTCCTAATTTTACTGGGGATATTTACCATTTTTTTAAGCATAGGCGTGGGTTTTCAAATCTCGAAAAGCTTCTCCGAACCCATTAGTAAAATTACCCATGCATCAAGAAAAATGAGCAATGGTGACTATTCTGTCCGCATTAAAGAGCATCGTCGAGACGAAATTGGACAACTCGGAACAACTTTTAATCTTATGGCGAAAGAGATTCAAGATCGAGAAGACATTAAAAACAACTTTATTTCCTCTATTTCACACGACTTGCGAACTCCATTAACCTCCATCAAGGGGTGGGCCATTACTTTAAAGTCAACAGAAAGTGTAAAACCAAGTGAATTGGAAGAAGGTATCGATATTATTGAAAAAGAATGTGACCGACTTTCTGAAATGGTGAATCGACTCTTGGACTTTTCAAAACTCAATCCAAAAACCAGCAATCTTACGCTTGTACCAACCGATATACGGAGTATTCTTGAAGATTCCATATCGTTTGTGAAACCTTCCATAAAACGTTGCCATATGAAAATACAAAAGACTCTTCCGTCTCATCCAGTCATTGTTTCTGTGGATCCTTTTTATATCAAACGAGCCTTTGACAACATTTTAGACAATGCTATCAAGTATTCTGGAGAAGGAACCGAGATTTCTATTCAAATGAGTGTTAGTAAAGGTTCTCTTTCTGTTTGTATCACAGATTCTGGGCAGGGGTTCCCCACCAAAGATCTTCCTTTTGTAAAATTGAAATTTTATCAAGGTTCCAACAAAAAAAAGGGTTCTGGTATGGGCCTAGCCATATGCGATAGTATTATGGAATTGCATCACGGTCGATTAACAGTCGAGAATCTTCCCACCAAAGGAGCCAAAATTTGTCTTGAATTTCCACGGAAGGGCAGTGATGCATACTAGTTTTCGAAACCCTAAAAAAATGCTATGCGTGGTCTTATTGGTTTCATGTATATGCCATGGGTGCACTTTGTTTCCTCCTCCTTCAGAAATGATTATGAGCCCCTCTGTAAACGATCCCATTTTGGAAATCGTTCAATCGTTTCTCCCCAAAGATGCTTCAATCCTATGTTTTGAAAACCAATCCATCTCTTCTTTTTATCAAAAATATGACATTGATGGCAATCACCAATACGAAATCCTTTTTGCTAGTCAATTTTCGCAGGGAGGTGCAGAACAAAATACAATTCAGGTTTCCATATTAAAAAAATTTCCGAAGGGTTGGAAAATGCTTTGGGAATGTAAAAGTTTTGCATCAGGAGTAGACCACCTAGAATTAAAAGACCTTACCAATGATCAAATACCAGAAATCATTATTGGATGGGCTAGCGGTACAGGGTTAGAAAAAGGTTTGGATATTTACTACTTTATTGATACGATATCCTTTGAAACTTCAAGAAGTTTTTCAACAACCTATTCTACTTTTGAAATTGTGAATCTTCTAGGAACCCATGAAAAACAAAATATGAACGATAAGGTAGAAGTTATCATTTGGAAAAAAGAATTTGAAAATGCTTACTCAATAGACATTTTGCAGTTTTCAGACCGAATGACGATAACACAATCTACCCTTGAACCCATCCCATTGAATGAATACTACCCTTCCTATTTCAAATCCGTCGTTAGTTATTATGAACCTCTCCTAGAAAAATATCCAGATCAAACAATTTATTGGTATTATTACAGTCTTGCGTTGTTTTATTCTCAGCACTTTGAAAAAGCCCTTCAAGCTTGCTTACATGGAATAGCACTGAACAAACACAGCACTTCTTTTCCTTACTCCTATGATTATATGTATCTTCATGGGAAAATTCTGATGAAATTGCAAAGTTTCGACTTTGCCAAAAAACAATTTCATACTATTCAAAGCTACTTTGCTACCAAAAAAACAATTTCTATTGAAGAGGCCAATGCCCTATCTCAAGCAGAATTATGCCTTTCCGAAATCGCCCTTCAAGAAGAGGATATCGAAGGCGCGTTTCAATTCTTGTTAAAGACTCAGAAATATCTGGAGTCGGTATTTCAGTCCCAGTCACAATCCAAAAGAATTTCAAAAATACCTTTGGATGTTTTTGTTTCTCGCGTTGATTATCAGAGAATACAGTCAATGGTTCAGACTCATTTCTCATACCAGTATTTACAGGAACACCTTCCGACATTGCTAGATGGTCATAATATCATTCGTGTTACAAGCAGTATATACCCGAATCAGAGCTGTGAATTGCACGCTCAAATGAAAACATTTCATCATGGATCGAACCCCCCCTTCAAAGTGGTCGATTTTAGCGATATTCAACCCGAATTTTACTTTATGAATGGCATCGACAATGGCTTATTGCACCATGCAATTCTGTGGGAAAATGACACCAAAGAAACTTTGCAAGTCCTATTTCAACCCCCTCAATCGCTATGGCCACTCAACGAAAATAGCCGAATTGACCAAATACTTGTACAAAATAGTCCTCAAGACTTATATGTATTCCTTTACAAGGACAACCCGATGATCCTTTTAACCCAATTCAACCCAGACAAAAACCAATGGACCGTTCTGTGGCATCCAAAGGAGCAGGAATGGAGAGGAAAGAATGGTATTGTACAGATACACTCTTCACAAAACCAATTTGAGACAATGGGTTCATCATTAGACAACGATGATATAGCGAATTGCTTGTTTATTGAGAGTATGAACTCATTATATCGGACGTTTAAGGACACTTGGGTATACGACTCTGCTTCCCATACATTTCAATGCATTGAGCACAAAATCAATCCAACTCCCTATAGCACATTGGTCGATTTTATTTTTCAGGTAAGTACCAATCAGACAGAAAAAGCACTTCCACTTCTTACAGATAGCCAGATCATTTCTGAACTGGATCTTTCGCAATTGATACAAAACCCTTTAAAACAAGAATGGAGCATTGTTCAACACGATTCTTATAGTGATTTGCGATACCAAATACAAATTGCTACCACACAGGGCAATGAATTTTGTTTTTATTTCGATCAAATTGGCACCCAGTGGAAAATTAGTTCCATTCAAAAGGAAAAATAATGCCTAAGTTCCATTCTGGTTTCCTTCATTAATCTCTTTTTTGTCGTATAATAGAACAAGAAAATCTATTATTCCCAGGGGGTAGAAGTGAGAAAACATATAGCTCTTATTTCTTTGCTAGTTGTAACTCTTTCCTCTTCAATTTTAATTGGTTGCGGTGAAAAGTCATCCAATAACGGTGGGGGTCAAACAGACCATACGGTTGTTTCATCCTACGATTGGAGCTCTTTGCCAGAAAATCAGAAAGTCGAGTACTACGGTTATACCGAAGAACCAATGACACAATTACAAACCATTGGTGTCGTGAGTAGTGACGAACTTGAAGATCCTGCCAAGCCAATTACAAGAGGACAATTTGTCAATTGGATTGTAAAAAGTTTAGAATTAGAAACAGATACGGGATACACTTTCGGTGATGTTACCGAAGACCACCCGTATTATGATGCAATTTGTACAGCTGCACAAAATGACATTATCGAAAAAACAGATGAATTCATGCCCGATGAAGAACTTCTTCGTGGAGAAGCCTCTGTTTGGCTCGTTAATGCCAAAGGCGAAGAAGCCAAAGCAAAAGCAGCCTCTATTGTAGAACCTCTCATTCCTGCACAAGACGGATGGGATGAAACAAAGGCTATGGGCCCTGAAGTTGCAAAAGCTTTAACGGTTTGTATCCTTCCCGACTATCAACTTATGTATTACCGTTGGTTAATTGGAGACGATTTCCGGTATATTCGACCTGATTCCTCCCTGCTTCTTTCGGAAGCTTGCTTCAGCATTTACATGCTTTTGAATCCACCTGTCCGCGGTGGCAATTTAACCATTGGTCAATCCCAAGAACCCACCACTTTGTTTAGCGGTCTTGACCAGATGAGTGCAATGACCCAAGTTACTTCCTTAATATATGAAAGTTCCACGGGTGGTTTTGATGAATTTTGGGGTCGTTTCCCTGTAATGATTAAAAAAATGCCGACGCAAGAAAATGGAGATTGGGAAATTCTTTACGATGCAGACGGCGAAGTGGAAAAAATGATCGTTACGTATCATCTTCATGAAGGATTAAAATGGTCTGATGGCGTTGAAATTACAGCCAAAGACGCTCTTTTCTCCTTCTTTTTCTATAATCACCCTGCTGCTCCTGTTATTCATAATGAAATGGATTTCTGGATCGACGATATGGTTTCTCTGGATGATTATACCATCCAAGTCACCTGGAACACTCCTTATTTGTATGCCAATTCAGGTATTGGACTTATGCCTGCCCATTGGTTTGAAGAAAACTTTGACTATGTTCTGGAACCCTACAATATCAATGACAAAAGCTACTACGATTATGAACAAGACAATCCAGATACACAAGGCAACGAAGCCTATGTTTCGCAAAAGTGTAAAGACGATGCTAATTTCATCGTTGAAGCAACAAAAGCCGATTCGGATATTGCCTACGGAAAAAATCCCATTCATGCTGGTTGCTATAAGGTCAAAAGTTGGGAACGTGGACAAACTATCATTTTAGAACCCAATGAATACTATCTTTATGGAAAACCTTTAGTTGACAACATCATCTTCCGAACCATTGAAAATACAGATACTCTTCTTGCCGCGGCTATTGCTGGTCAAGTAGACATGACTCTAACAGGTCTTACCTTTGATCAAGCAAAACAATTGGAAAAACAAGCCAAAGATCAGATTCCCGTTTTCACTCCTTCTTTGACTTGGGAACATTGTGACTTGAATTGCGACAATGAATATCTATCGGATCCTAAGGTTCGACAAGCATTGCTGTCGAGCATTGACAGACAATTGATTACTGACAAATTCTTTGAAGGTCAACAACCCTTAGCTCATGCTTGGTTGCCTCCCAAACATCCCGCTTTTGACGAAGATAGTATTACAAAATGGGATTATGATCTAGACAAAGCCATTGCATTGTTCTCTGAAGCTGGTTGGAACATTGAAGGAGAGGGCAAAGATGCCAAAATGGTAAATGCCTCTGGCGAACAATTTACCATTACCTACATGACCACCTCTGGCAATAAATCTAGAGAACAAGTACAAGCCGTTATCAGTTCTGGTTGGGAAGAAAATCTAAAGATTAAAGTCAACCTTAAAAATGAACAAGCAACAAGCTTTTTTACAGCAACATTAAAAGAAAGAAAATTTAATGGTCCTTCTGCTGCTATGTTTGCTTGGGTCATGGGACCCACTTCCAATCTGTACTCCATCGTCAACTCTGAGCAAATCCCCACCGAATTAAATGGATACAGTGGTCAAAATTACACAGCCTACAAAAATGAACTCGTGGACGAACTTACATCGAATATTTTGAAAATGTTAGACAAACAAGAAATCTACAACAACCTTCGCCTAGCTCAAGCAGAACTTACAAAAGACATCCCTTCCTTGCCATTGTTCTACAGAGTAGACATTAGTTCCAAACATAAAAACATTGCCAACTACCAGCCTACCGGCACTAGCTCCCCCATTACTTGGAATTCTGCTTGGTGGTACTGGAAAAAGTAAATTTTACTACGAAGTAAAATTCAAAAGCATCGCTCTGAAAAAGACCAGGTTTTTATAGCCTGGTCTTTTTTTTATTCGTACTAAAAAGTAGGTTCATCCATGCGTAAACATTTAAAAACAACACTTTTTATGGGTAAAACTTCTCTGATTACAGGCGCCTCTAGTGGTATTGGAAAAGAACTTGCCATCGAACTTGCCAAACAGGGGTCTTCTATTATTTTGGTGAGTCGCAATGAAAATGCATTGCATCAACTTCAAAATGATCTTACCCTTCTCTATGCGATTCCAGTGCATGTATTGCCTATTGATTTGTCCAAAACAAAGGCAGCTATACAAGTGTATGAGTTTTGCAAAACCCATCATCTACAGGTAGATATCCTGGTTAATAATGCTGGCTTTGGTATGGCAACAGAACGTGAATTTTCAGACCCCGTAACTCTGGAACAAATGATTACTCTACAAACCACCACGGTGACAGTTTTATCAAGTCTCTTTTCCCGAGATATGATGAACAATGGGGAAGGTTATATTCTGAATATCTCTTCCATATGCGCTCGCACTCCCGCTGCTTCAACGCTTACGTACAGTGCTGTTAAACGTTACATTCTCCAATATTCAAAGCTCCTACATTGTGAACTGAAAAAAAGAAACATAACTGTTACCTGTTCCCTTCCAGGAGCAACAAATACTTGTTTTGATATTCATTCGGCACTGCCTGTTCCTTGTTCTTTACGTCGATTCTATGTTTCTCCCAACTTCGTTGCCCGAAAGTCTATTGAGGGATTGCAGAAGAATAAAACAATAGTCCTACCTGGTTTTCAGACAAAACTATTAAACCTGATAGGACTATGTATTCCGGATCGTATGATTTATGCACTGCATAAAAAATGGTGGGCCGAAAAAAGAAGTTTCTTTCTTAAGAAATAATACTTCTTTGTCAGCCACAAAAACTCTCTATTTTAGGGTTCTTGATTCTTCTGTTGTTGATCCATAAATTGATCCACCATACCTTCCATTCCCGGAAGGGTATTGGGAGGAACATCGGACACAACAACATCCGATGGCAAAACCAATGAAGGATTGATCACAGGTTCTCCATACTTTTTCTTTTGTTCATCAATAAAAGCCTTGTACAAGGCTTCTTTTTTCGTATCCAAGGAAATCTTTTCAATTTGTTCTTTTATCTCATCAAAAGGCTGAGTATGAGCTTCTCGGAAATCTTTTTTTCGAACAATATAATGAACGGTTTCAATCGTAAAAAAGACAATATCACCTTCTCCATACTCTTCTTCATTGAAGATATGGAGAGCCATTTCCTGAGGAAGATCTTTTTCTGAAACCCAGCCGACTACCCCTCGGTTTTTCTTAACCTGAGGATCTTTTACATACTCTGCGGCTAAATCATTGAAATCTTGTCCATTTTTGTATTTTTGGATAATGGTATGCATTTCGTCTTGGTCGTATGTAAGAATAACATCAATATCTAGTTGATCGGGTAAAGCAAAATTGGAGATATTTTCATCGTAATAGGAACGAACTTCTTGGTCTGTTACAGTAACAGGATCCATAATGGGAGAAAAGACTTTTTGGAACATAAGTTGATTGTGCATATCTTTTCGTAACATTTCTTCTGTTACGCCCAGTTCTCCTAAATAAGCATCGACATCGAAATCGGGTTGACCACTTTGTTGCTGAATACTGGTTTTCGTTTTTTCAATTTCAACACGAATTTCATCGTCCGAAATTTCGAGTCCGCTATCCTTAAAGTACAAAGTTACGTACCCAGTCTCGATAAGGAAGTTCATCACATCATCTTCCAGTTGCTTTCTTTGAATTTTCTGATCCGGAGCAGACAACTGACTCATCGTTTGTTCAAAATCCTGCGGCATAATCCGATACATTTCTCCAATGAAATCGTTCATAGTGAAGCTATACAAGTTGTCACCAATAGTGCAAACGATTGTTTCTGGATCGCTCACGTCGTCAGCAGAATAGTTTTGGGTATCCTTGTTCGTATTATTTTCATTTTGCGATGCTTCGTTTTGTTGAGTTTTTGAATCGGGTGTGTTTACAGAAATGCCTTCGTAACGGATAATAAAAAATATTCCCGCCGCCAAAACAACGAGAACCACAAACAAAGCAATATAATTATGTTTCATAGATACATCATCTCCCAACGTAAATTTTCTTCCTATTAGTGTAACACAAATATTCCCTATGCTAGATTTTTTTTTGTTTTAATCGAAGAGTCACTTTTTCTTTGATATAGGAAAAGCCCATCAGTTCATCAAGAATTTTTTTATCCAGAGAAGAATCTGCCAACAAACCTTTTACTTTTGGGCCATATAAATTAGAAACTCTCTCCCACAGATTGTTTTCTTTTAAAAAGGATTCCAATGCACTTCTTGCCATATCTTTCGAATCTGGAAATGAAATCTCATTTTTCCTTTCAATAGTCAACACATGGTTCTCTCCGGTCAGAGCTGAAAAATCGTTTTTCAATGCAAAGTCTTGGGCAACTTGTTCCCATTCTTTTTTTTCATCCTCTAACTTTTTGGCTTCATAATTGTGCTTTTTTATTTGATAGGCTAGGTTTTCTAGTTTTTGTACTATTTGAAATCCTTCCTCTTGAGAATACTCTTCCATGGATTCAAGAAGAAAACGATGACGATGGGCAGAACAAATATCTTGATATGGGCAATAGTCACAAAGAGGTGTTTGTTGAGGGAGATAATCTCGATCCAGTTCAATGGTACGAATATTGTCTTCAATGCTTGTTTTTATATCTTCAATCGCACGTTCCGATTTTGTGATGGTGATGGATTTGTTAAATCGGAGGAAATGCCATGTTAAATGTATTTCTTTGCAATCGGGGTATGTTTCTTCGACAGCCATCTGATAAAGAGGCAACTGAAAATCCTCTTCGAGATTTTTACGTTCTGGAAAATGCGACGTTGTTTTGTAGTCGTGAATAATAAATATGTCTTTTTTCCGGTAATCAATTCGATCAATAATCGCCTTCAAACGATATTCTCCCAATGTGACAAAAAAAGGTCGTTCAACGGCGATTGTTTGATCTTTTTTTCCTTCTTCCTTTTCTTTCTCATGATACTCTTTTAAAATTTGCAATCCTTCTTTTTTAAACTCTTCGGGATCTTGTGATATATGTACAATAACGATATTTTCTTCATTTTGGGATTGCCATATCTCCAAAAAAATAGTTTCTATTTCTTCAAACGTTAGCCACTTATTTGTACTCATGTACTCCCGATAGATTGTTTCTAAGGTTTTATGAACACAAATGCCTACCAATGCATTTAAATGCACTTCTCCTTTGGGGGGAATGATTTTGTCAATGTACCTATATTTATATTTCTGTGGACAAGAATTGTACATTTGGAGTCGGCTAATGGAGTAATAGCTCATTGCTTATATCAGTCCTTATCGGGGTATGAAGGGAAAAAGGTTACGGCTCAACATTGCCTGTTTCTTTCATCAATCGATAATCAAGACCTACCGTTCGAGCGGATACTTTTGGAATTACCGGAAGTTTCTGTTTATACAAACATCGATAGCACATTTTCATGACTCTTGACACTACTTCTTCAGTAAAGCCTTTTTCTAAAAGAGCTTCTTTAGAAAACCGTTGGTCTACCCAATAGTACAATATTCGATCCAACACTTCATAAGGAATTCCGATTTCTAATTCGTCAGTTTGCCCGGGCCATAATTCGGCAGAGGGTGGCTTTTTTAATATTTCCTTGGGGATCCCCATATATTTTCCCAAAGATCGCACTTGAGTTTTGTAGATATCGCCAATGGGCATAATACCGGCTGCACCGTCTCCATA
Organism: Caldisericia bacterium; assembly: GCA_028700655.1. Taxonomy (GTDB): domain Bacteria; phylum Caldisericota; class Caldisericia; order UBA6126; family UBA6126; genus JAGLCW01. Next base: position 9,747 of record JAQVSG010000015.1, on the reverse strand, counting down.
CCAAGTACTATAACCAATGAGGAGTTCTGTTTTATTGGAGGTTCCAATGACCAACGCTTTTTCTCTTGCGCTCATATCAAAAATATTCACCATACGTAACCGTGCCAATACATTTCCTCGTCGAAGTGGATTCTGTATAGCTCGTTCTAGGAATAGTAAATCAGCAATCTCCGCAATATCGTAGAATTCAACTTCTATGCCTAAATCTGTTTCAATAAGTCGAATGTGATCTTGATTCGAAACATTTTTGCCATAGGGCATATACAAAAGTTTCACTCGATCTTTTCCTAGGGCGCGTACTGCTAAATATGTGACAACGGTTGAATCCAATCCTCCGGATAAAGCAATGACTGCATTTGTGAATTGATATTTCTCTATTTCCGTTTGAATAAACTGAACAAAGACTTTTTCAAGAAAAGAAATATCTTGACGGAAAAAGGGTGTGTCAAAAGGTTGCAATTCAATGGCTGTTTTTACATCGTTCATCGTTCATCTCCTCCAAACGCATCGCGAACAATGGAGTCTCTTCGATCATGATGCAGATGAATGGTGGTAAGCTTTCTTTGAAGGACTTTCATATCAATATCTGCACACAAAAGAGACTCTTCTAAAAATGGAGATTGGACAAGAACGTTGCCAAAGGGATCAGCCACCATACTCCCCCCATAAAAACAGGTTCCCTCTTCAAACCCTACCCTGTTTACGTAGACAATAAAAAGAGAATTTCTTTCGGCATATCCCCGAATCATTCGTTCCACAAATCCATGAATAGCTGGACCTGTTTCGTCAACATTCCGCAGTGGGATGTTGGAAGGTATAACGATGCATTGAACATTTTTCTTCACATACGAAACAATGGCTTCATCGTGCCACATGTCACGACAGATTAGCAATCCCATACGAAAATTGTCTGTTTCAAAGGTTTTTAGATCACTGCCGTGAGAAAAATCCTTCGAATCGTTAAACATGCCGTTAATGGGTAGGAATATTTTTCGATGTATATGTACAATCTCACCTTTTGAACAGTACGCAGAAGAAATATATTGCCGGTAGTTTTCATCAACTTCTGGAAATCCGAAAATGAGATCAATTTGCATGGATTGTCTAGCCACTTCCCGCAATTTGTCTGAATGTGCATTGACACACATTTCGGGGGTTCGATCTTTCAAATTGTACCCGGTCATGGACATTTCAGGAAAAACAATGACCGATGCTTTTTGTTCGATTGCTTTTTGAACATAGTCTTTGTGTTTTAGAAACGTGGCCTCCCAATTCCCAAATATAGGCTCAATTTGCGCCAATGCTACTTTCAAATCACCCTCCTTATGTATTGGTTCTGGGAAGTGAATACAAATGCTTGCCTTTTGTTAATAAATACGTAATTAATACACTCCCTCCCAATCCTGCTGAAGCCAATTCTCCCAATGCAATAGAACCTGCTACGGCAAGGTAAACAGGAAAAGAAAAATGTCGGAGGGAACAAATCCCATTCGTTGAAATACAAGATACATAAAACCCAACCCCAAATCCGTTGATAAGAATGGGTGGTAAAACTCCTAAATAGGCACCCAAACGCTTGTTGGGTACCCATCGAAACAGATACGTTACAACGGCAGCAACAAAGGTGCACAAAGTACCAAAAATGATATCAATCGGTCCAAAAGGAGAAAAGAAATTGGCGATCAAGCAGCCAACCGTTAATCCCCATATTGCTTCAGGAAAGAAAAAAGGAAGTACGGTAAGAATTTCAGCTACTCGGATTTGGACTTGCCCAAAAGATATAGCCTGAAAAACTGTCGTCAAGACAAAATATAAGGACCCAATTACAGCTCCCCGAATCAATTGGATTGTTCGGACTTGATTTGCTTTATACATCCCTAACTCTCAATGACAGAAACAAAGATGACAGGTCTTCGATGGACTTCGGACGAGAAAAATCCCGACAAATACCCTTTGATCATTATTTCTAGATCAGATCCTTTTCCGTTTTGAGTCGACCACTTTTTAACGATTTCTTGAATACCCTTGGTCACTTTTTCATACAGATCGCTTGAAAAATCAGAGGATATCAATCCTTTTGTTTCAATGAGAGGGGACGTTGTCATAACGCGTTTTTTGATATCAGCAATCACAACGACATTTAAAACACCTTCTCGAGATAATACTTTTCGTTCGTTGATAACCGATTGTCCGATATCGCCAATGTTTCGCCCATCAATATACACCGGAGACGCTGGAACTCGCCCAACTTGTTTCATGGTTGTTTTTGTCAGTTCAATACTAGCTCCATTGTCACAAATTTTGGTGTTTTCTTCGGGTACACCCACTTCGTGTGCAATCTTACAATGAGCAAACATTTGTCGATATTCTCCATGTACGGGAATAAAAAATGTAGGTTTTATCAAAGACATCATCAGCCGTAAATCTTCTCTTGAACCGTGTCCAGAAGCATGTATACCCTCGGTTCGATATACAACGTCAGCTCCTAAACGTATCAAACTATTGATGTTTTTTGTTACAGATGCTTCGTTACCAGGGATTGGATCTGCCGAAATGATAACTTTGTCACCTTTTTTCAATTTTAAAACATCGTGTTGATTATGAGCCATTTTTGTTAAACCAGAAAAGGGTTCTCCTTGGGTACCGGTTGTTAATACAATAAGCTTTTTGTCAGGGATTGACTGAGATTCTTGTTGTTTGACTAACAAATGATTTGGAATCGAAGAGTATCCTAACTCTTTTGCAACTTGTATCGTGTTCATCATGGATCGGCCATCCACTAAAACTTTTCGATTTACCTTTTCGGCGATGTCAAAAACCTGTTGGACTCTATGTAGATTTGTTGAAAAAGTAGCAACAATAATTCTTCCACTCCAGGCACGTATTAAGTCTTCTAATTTTAAACCTACTGTTTTTTCTGAGGCAGTAAAGCCTGGTTCGTCGGCATTCGTACTATCGCCCAAGTAAAGCAGAGTTCCTTCTTTTCCGGCATGAGCAATCCCCTGTAAATCAATAGGTTTTCCATCAATGGGTGTAAGGTCAACTTTAAAGTCTCCAGAATGAAAAATATTGCCGTAAGGTGTATGAAAAACTGTTGCCATACCATCAGGTATACTATGGGTTACACGGATAAAATCAATTTTCATTCTTCCGATTTTGACAGAGGAGGGAAGAGTTACCTCATTGAATTGTAAATTCTTGGATACATAGGAAGGCAATTCTGATTTTACAATTCCAATGGTTAATGCTGTTGCATAAATGGGTGGGTATCCCAGATCTTTACTAAAATATCGCAATCCCCCAATATGGTCTGCATGGCCATGAGACAAAATGATAGCTTTGATTTTCTTTTTGTTCTCTAAAGCATACGTAATGTCAGGAATGACTCTGTCTATCCCCAATAAATCCGCACTTGGAAATTCAAACCCTACATCAAGGATTATCATTTCATTATCAAACTCAAACAGGGTCATGTTTTTGCCTATTTCATTTAGCCCCCCAAGGAAGCTTACTTTAATTCTCATATATTCTCTTTCTTTCGTTTTTGTAGGATGTCTCCTATTTGATAAAAATCGTTTTGTATGTATTCTAAGGTTGTTCTTCGATATAATGCTGCTGCTGGATGATAGGTGGGAAAGTAAAGGATTCCATCTTTTTCTATAGGCTTCCCACGATCTTTTGAGATAGACCGACCAGAACCTAGTAAAGAATGAAGTGCTGCGCTTCCCATGATAACAATCAGCTGGGGTTGAATCAATTCAATTTGAGATACCAGAAATGGTTTGCAGGTTTCAATTTCAAAAGAAGTAGGGGTTCGATTTCCAGGAGGCCGGCATTTCACCGTATTTCCTATGAATATCATCGATCGATGCAATCCAATGCTTTCTAGTAACTGGTCAAGCACTTTCCCTGCCTGACCAACAAAAGGAACACCTTGTAGATCCTCGTTTTTCCCAGGACCTTCTCCAACAAACACTAGGTCGGCATCTAGACTGCCTTCTCCTGGAACTGGGTTCGTACGCGTTCGATGTAAATCACATTTTTGACAGGTTTCAATCTGGTTTCTTAATTTGTCTGCAATTTCTTGTTTCCAGTTAACAGATAGGGTTGTTCGATCCATGAAACTTACTCATTTTCCTGTTGTTCAACACCTTTCAAGGTAAGACTTACCCTGCCGTTTTCTGGATCCACAGAAGCCACTTTCACTGTAAGTTTCTGTCCCATCTGCACTAAAACTTCATCTCCCACTTTCAATTTCCCATTTTCATGATTTACACGTTTGGGAGATATTTGTGAAATATGAAGAAGTCCATCGACTCCTTTTTTTAATTCAATAAACGCGCCGAAATCACAGATTCGCACAACTTTCCCGAAATACTCTTGTCCGGGTTCAATTTCTCGCGTGATATCTTCAATTTCTTTTAGTGCAGCCTTTAATCCATTTTCATCATCCGAGGATATAAAAACACGTCCATCTGGTTCAATATCAATTTTCACACCGGTTTCTTCGATAATTCTCTTGATATTTTTTCCACCCGGTCCAATTAAATCTCCTATGCGATCCGTACTAATCTGAACGATTTCTAATCGGGGGGCGTATTTTGAAAGGTCCGGTCGATAGGTTTGTATTGTTTCAAACATTTGATCCAAAATATCTATACGAGCAACTCGGGCTCTTTCTAAGCCTTCTTCTATGATCTTCATGGTCACAATTTGTTTTTTAACATCCATTTGAATAGCTGTAATGCCATTTCGAGATCCAGCAACTTTGAAATCCATATCGCCCGAAAAATCCTCAACCCCTTGAATATCCGTTAAAATTCTATACTCAGAACCACTCGATATTAAGCCCATGGCAATTCCTGCCACTGGTTCTGATATGGGGACACCTGCATCCATAAGTGCTAGGATGCTACCACAAATAGAGGCTTGGGAGCTAGAACCATTCGATTCTAATACTTCCGAGACAACATGAATAGTGTATGCAAATTTTTCTTCAGGAGGAATGACAGGAAGAATGGCTCTTTCTGCTAGTGCGCCATGTCCCACTTCTCGTCGTCCCGCGCCACGAAGTGGTCTTACCTCGCCTACACTGAAAGGGGGGAAATTGTAGTAATGCATAAAATGCTTGGTCATTTCCTCTTCTATACTTTCGATTAACTGACCCTCCCCTTTTCCGCCCAAGGTGACCACGGAAAGAACTTGTGTTTGACCTCGTGTAAAAACAGCGCTTCCATGGGTTCTTGGAAGAAATCCAACTTCCATAGATAGCTGACGAATTTCATGTTCTTTTCTACCATCTGGTCTTCGATTGTCGTGAATAATCTTTCCTCGTACATAGGTGGAAACATAATCGTCAAAAGCCAAATCTAGTTCTTTTTCTCGGTCTTCAAAGGAAGGATCGCAAGCCTTATGCATCTCACTGCGGAGTTCATATTCGGCAGCTTCTCTTTGAGATTTGTCAGGATTAAAGAGAGCATCTTCAATTCTTGGATCTAAAAATTCTGTCACAGATTGTATGGCTTCCGGAGAGGCAACTGGTTTTTCAACCACCAATTTCTCTTCTCGTGGCATGGCGTCAATAATTTCTTTTTGCCAGGATAGCATTTCCATATTGCACGTATGGATGAACTGAAAAGCTTGCATGACAACATCTTCTGTTAAAACAGAGGCACCGGCTTCTACCATCATAATTGACTGTTCAGTTTCGGCAACAACCAAATCTAGAAGATTGGTATCAGAATCCTCGCTGGCAGTATTTGCAACAAATTCTCCATGTACCATGCTGCATCTCGTAGCAGCAATGGGTCCGCTAAAAGGTACATTGGATATGCATGTTGCGATAGAAGCCCCGTTAATCGCCAACATATCCGGAGCATTAACACCGTCAAATGAAAGAACATAAGCAATGATTTGAACACCATAGCGCATATATTTTGGGAACAATGGACGCAAAGGGCGATCCATCAATCTAGATCGCAAAATCTCTTTGTCTGAGGGTCGACCACCTCTTTTAAAAAAGCCTCCGGGTATTTTGCCTGCAGAATAAAGTTTTTCAGAATAATCGACGGTAAGTGGGAAAAAATCAATTTCTTCATTGGGTTCTTTGGTCATTGTAACCAGCACTAAAACTTTGGTTTCTCCAGCTGTACACAGAATAGAAGCCCCAGCCTGTTTTGCCAATTTTCCAAATTCAAAACTATAATGGACACCGTTTAAGGTGCGTTCAAACAACATTGATTTTTGTTCTTTCATGAAATTTTACTATCCTCTAATTCCCAAACGTTGAATCAACGATACATAGCGTTCAACATCTGTCTTTTTTAAATATTTTTGCAGTCTACGTCGTTGTCCTACCATTTTTAAGAGCCCTCTACGGGAACTATGATCATGTTTATGTTCGCGCAAATGCTCCGATAAAACTTGAATCTTTTTTGTTAAAATAGCAATTTGAACTTCTGGTGAACCGTTGTCACCGTCATGGGTTTTATACCCTTCAATAATAGCCGCTTTGTCCTCTTTAGTAAGCATAATATCCTCCAATTCCTCTTACATAGAACTTCGTTGAGGAGAACAAAAGCCCACGTAAAAGGGTGTTAAATTAAATAAAACATACATATATTTTATGTCTCGTTTTTTAGAAATAAAATACTCTCTCTATTTTAGCGTGTGATCCTAATTCATCAAGATCTAATTTATTGCCTGTCATGATTTGATTCAAAGTTTCCACATTTTCCTTTTGCATATCAAAGTCACATTTTGGAGTTTCTGTAATAAAGGGAATGTTTTGAGAAAAAACAGAAACAATCGCACCCAAAGATCCCCGTCCTAAAAACCCTTTCCCTAAGTGGGAATGGTGGTCTGTATAAGATCCGCATTCAACAGCAGAATCATTCATATGAACTAGTTTTGTATGTTGAAAAATGGAAGGAAATTTGCTTTTCAACTCCTTCATTTCGTCTTTTGAAGAACAAGAGTACCCAACAGCAAAAAGATGCGCCGTATCAAGACAAACATACACAGGATATTTTTCATGCAAACGCTTTATAAACAGGTTAAATTGGTATAGGTCAGCACTTATACTTTTTTTTAAAACGGTATTTTCTAAAAGCAGATCACAATGGACATCAATGTCGTACAATATCTCGCTCATTTCTTCAGCAACTGCGTGTATGGGAAAAGTTCTGTCAATGTTCACATGAACAACCAACCCATCCGCTCCCAAATCATCCGCCTCTTGCAGCCGATATCGTATTTTTTTCCAGGACGGAATGGTGGATCCATTCTTGGACACCCTTAAAGCAGTGCTATCGGGAGAATGAACAAAAATTTTCTGCACCAGTTTTTCTTTTTTCAATCGAGAAAATATAGCCCGATAATGAAGTTTACGTTTCATGGACAAGCCGTGATGAGGCTCTAAAAACAACTGAAAACAATCAATTTGTAGTTCATCTATACATTTACGAATCGATTCCATGTCATTTGTTAAACGAAGGTGTATTCCAATCATAAAGATGATCATATGGAACTATGGAAGAAATGCAATTTCTTCCATACATAAAACCGTAGCATGATATGTAATTCCCATGCTACAATTCCATTTTCAACTTTCCCTCGATACTCCCATAATTTTTGAACTCATTCCCTTTTTCCTTGTTATAATGTGAAGATATTGTTTTTAAAAAGTATTTTACACAAGGAGTTACTGTATGAAGATAGCTGTCATTGGTGGTGGACCGGGAGGCTATGTGGCTGCAATTCGATGCGCACAATATGGCGGAGACGTAACACTAATTGAAGAAGGCCCCCTAGGTGGAACTTGTGTTAATGTTGGTTGTATTCCTACCAAAGCACTTCTTAAGGGGATTGAGCCTCTTGCCCAATGGTCTCATTTCGAGAAATTAGGCCTGGAAGGCCCAAAGCCCTCCATGCATGTCGGAAAACTTTTAAAGCATTCCAACAAAGCCATACAAATGTCTCGGCAAGGCATCGAATATTTACTAAAGAAAAATTCAGTTTCCCTGATTCACGGAAAAGCATATGCAATAAAAAACCATACAATCTACATCCGCGAAGGGGATAAAGAAACTTCGATTGAATTTGATAAATTGATCGTTGCCACTGGGTCATTATCCAGCTCTATACCTGGCATAGAAGTGGATCAAGAAAAAATAATTTTTAGTGATAAAGCCCTTGAACTTACTGAAATCCCTACAAACATGGTAATTATAGGTGGTGGCGTTATTGGATGTGAAATGGCCACCATTTATAACCAATTGGGCACAAATGTTACAATTTTAGAAGGACAAAGCCAAATTTTGCCGTGCGAAGATACAGACGCTGCCCATGCATTGCAAAAAAGTTTACAATCAAGTGGAATAAAAATCCATTGCCACAGTATTGTTTCGTCCGTCATTCGAGAAAAAGAATCCGTACGTGTTGTGTGGACTCAAAATCAACAATCCAACTCCCTGGACACGGATATCGTATTAATGGCGATTGGTAGACGTCCCAATATACTTCCCTCTCTATTGGACCCTTTGGGAATTCAATATTCCCATAAAGGAGTTTTAACGAGTCCTTATTTAGAAACCAATCATCCTGATGTTTACTGTATTGGAGATTTGAATGGCAAATGGATGCTAGCTCACACTGCTAGCAGAGAAGGTATGATTGCAGCCGCTCGGATTTTTCAAAAAGAAACTCCCCCCATTCAGTACGGCTTACAACCCAGTGTTGTATTCACCCATCCAGAATTAGTGGGGGTCGGAAAAAGGATCGCCGACAAAACATTCACCTACCCTTACAGCGCAAATGGTAAAGCAAGAGCTAGCGGAATACGAGATGGTTTTGTGAAAGTATTTATTGAGGATAACCAATTGGTCGGATGTACTTTTTTTGGGGATCATGCATCGGACATGATTAGTCTTGCTACCATGGCTATTCAAAATAAAATTTCTCTCTCTGAATTGAGCTTTATCACCTATCCTCATCCTACCTTTTCGGAAGTCTTTGGGGAATCCATTGAGCTGGCAGAAAACATGGCTATACATATGTGATCAAATTGTTTCCTTTTTGTGTTGAAACTATCTTTTTTTATTCTAGACTAAAGAAATCAAAGAACGTTAGGAGATGAATGATATCTTATGACAACAAAAGAAGAAATTCTAAAAGCTCTTCAAAATGTAATGGATCCCGAACTTCACAAAAACATCGTTGATTTAGGCATGGTAAAAAACATTGAAATGGATCATGATGATGTTTCTTTTGAACTTCACTTGACGACCATCAAGTGTCCTCTAAAACAACAAATGGCAGACGATGCAAAAAAAGTTCTTCAATCCATCGGTTTTAAGAATGTAACCATTCGTTTTGCTGAATTGACGCAAAAAGAAAAAGAAGCGATTGGAATGGGAGGTCCTCATATCCTTCCCAAGGGCAAAATCCGAAGAATTATCGCCATTGGATCTGGAAAAGGCGGGGTAGGAAAGTCGACGGTTGTTACCAATTTGGCCATTGCACTAGTAAAACAAGGGAAAAAGGTAGGTGTATTGGATGCTGACGTTTTAGGACCCAATATTCCCGTCATGTTCAATACCCAGAAACACCCCATTGGCAATGATACTTCAATGCAGCCCGTAGAACAATATGGTGTCAAAATTATCTCCATTGGATTCCTCACACAGGGAAACAACGAACCTATTGTTTGGCGAGGACCTATGATTTCCAATGCCATTCAACAGCTAT
>JAQVSG010000052.1 GCA_028700655.1 Caldisericia bacterium | reverse complement strand
AAACCAGTGCAGGTGAAAAAGAATTCAGCATAAAGCAATTTTCTAAGGATACTTTGGGGCTTTTAGACGCTCTTGCTATTGAAAAAACACATGTCCTTGGTTGGTCCATGGGTTCTTACATTGCCCAAGAGCTGGCTTTTACAAACCCCGATCGTGTCAATAAGCTTATCCTATATGCATCTGCACCTAACCCAACCATGTTTCCTCCTTCTTCAGAAGTACTAGCAAAGCTAGAAGATACGTCAGGTACTCCCGAAGAACAAGGAGCACGATGGATAGGACTTCTATTTCCCGAAAAATGGATTGAAAACAACGAGAAAAGGATCCAAGAGATATTTTACAGACCAATGGGTACAATTCTTCCCGAAAATATCGGCAAACAGTCCATGGCCATAGGAGAATGGAAGGGTCTAGAAGAACAGCTTTCTACATTTCATCACCATACTCTCCTGATTGCCGGTAAAGAAGATGTATTGGTTCCTCCAGCAAACTCCATCTATCTAAAAGAAAAATTACCCAAGTCTGACATTGAAATCATTGAAGGTACGGGTCACGGATTCATGTTTCAAGAACCTACCCAATTTTTACAAATAGTCATTGAGTTTCTGAAAAAATAGACAAGGATCGCTGGTAACCTGACATATTCCTTGTACTCCTCTTATTGGTTAACTACTTCCCAATAACCAGTTTTCTTTGAGCCTTTTCTGCGAATCTTTTTTTCTTCTCTTAGTCTGACAATGGTCCTATAAATTGTTGACCTGCCTTTGTTTAATCGACGGGCTATTTCCTCATAGGATGCCGTTGGATCTTCTTGTAAAACACGAATCAATGACGAAGTGAGTTCTTTTAAAGTGTCATTTTTAGTTCCATGTAAAGTTTCAATCGCATATTGTATTTCCTTTTTGCGATGAACAACAACTTTAAATTGGTTCAGATGTTTGTCATCCAAAAAAGAAATATGTGGGTATTTCTCCAAAGCTCTTTGAATGCCGGTTCCTAAGCCACTGTAGGGTAAAATACCCTTTGACATATAGGAACATAAAATTGGGTTTCTTATGATGGAAATGCCGGATTTAATTTTTTGAACTGTTAAGTGATTTGGAAGGCTTCCAGGACTTATGATTTCAATCCGATCTTGATACACAAAAATTCGTATAGGAGACTGACAAAAATAGTCCCTATGAACTAAAGCATTAACAAGAAGTTCTTCAAATACAATGCGTGATATTTCAGGTGTAGAAGGAGAGTTAACGCTTCTTCCTGTTTGCATCTTCGGTAAACATCGCATAATGAAACCAATGGAACCTTGGAACACTTCATACAAATACCCCTCATGATCTTCTTTATCTAAATAGTGATCCATGTCGTTGGTAGTTCCAGGGAAAAAAATGGACTTAACTATGAAATTCGGTTTGTACAATTGTGGTTTATCACCGAACAGAAGTAGTCCTGTTAAATTCAAATAGTTATTTTTTGAAAGTCCAAGGTTTTCAAGTAGCAATTGCTTCTTTTCCTTTTCATTAGGAAGCAATTTTTCAAAAAAACCTTCCAGAAATCGAGAGAAATATTGAATATGAATGGTGTCTATGGTCGCTTTTGTAGGAGTTTCATCCGCATGAACCTGATCGGTCATCTGGAAGAATCTTCTTAATTCTTCTTTGGAGTTGATTTTCCGTTTATCTGCACCAACTTTAAGCCAGATAATTCCTTCATTATCAAAATATGGCTTATCGATTCCTTCTAGTACACGCAAGCACACAACAACTTTACCCTGACCGATGGATATGTTTTCTGATTTAACAGTTACAGGACCTTTGATATGTTGACTCGCAGTATTGCTGATCACATTGTTGATACGCTTCAAATCACTCGATTCAATCCCAGTACATTCTCCTTCGTCAGAAACACCTAGTAGTATCCAACCTCCTTCTGAATTTGACATCGCAACAATCTCAGAAGATAGTGATTTTTCGTTGTCTACATTTCTCTTGAATTGATGCTGGCTATCTTCACCATTCTCAACCATTTCCTTAAGTTCTTCAAAGTTCATTCTATGGCACCTTCATCTATTTATAGTTTCATTTTAAGTACCATTTATAGTACCATAATCAAGATGTCCATGCAAGCTTTCTGCTTTTCCCACCAAGTTATCAATTGAATACCTACTCCTAGAAATCTAAAAAAAATACATAGAAGCAGAATAAGAAATAAAGTTTCATGGTATCATAAAAATATGAAAAAATTATCAGAAGCATCAAGAAGAGAATATGTGCATCGTATTAACGTGGTTTTAGACTACATTGATCAACATTTAGAAGAAGATATCACACTTGATCAATTGGCACAGGTTGCCTCTTTTTCGAAGTATCACTTTCATCGATTGTTCTATGTCTTCATTGGAGAGACGCTCTATCAATACATTCGTCGATTGCGATTAGAAAAAGCTTGCACTTTACTACTGGGACAAGCAGATCTATCAATCACAGAAATTGCTTTCCTTTCGGGCTTTTCTACACCTTCTGGTTTTACACGAAGTTTTTCTGATGTCTTTGGCGTTTCACCCTCACAGTGGAAAGAAAACCAGTCGAAAAAAAGCAATTGCGAAACAGTGGATCGCAATTTCAATCAAGTGCTTAGCAAGAATGGAAATGCACACCACAGCAATAGATTGTATGCTACAACCATTCAATCTCAAAGGAGTGTAGACATGAAAGATCATGATGTTGTAGTAAAAGAATGTCCCGAAAAGACCGTTGCTTATGTACGTTACATTGGCCCCTACAAGGACAATCCCGATTTATTTGAATCTCTCTCCAATCAGCTTTGTACATGGGCAGGACCAAGAAATCTACTTCGTTTTCCTGAAACCGAGTTTATCATTGTATACCATGATAATCCAGAGATCACGGAAGAAAGCAAGCTTCGTATCAGTGTTTGTATCACAGTTCCACCAGATACTCCTGTCGATGGAGATATCGGCAAAATGACCATACCTGCTGGTACATATGCATTTTCTCGGTTTCGATTAGGCAGTACGGGGTATCAAGAAGCATGGGATTGGGTGTGTGGTCAGTGGCTACCCTCCAGTGGATATGCTCCCGACGACAAACCATGTTATGAACAATATTACGGAAGTCCCAAAGACAGTCCTGATGGAATGATGGACGTCGACATTGTCATCCCCGTAAAACCGTTGTAACGTTGTTGAGTTAATACTTGCATAGAAAACGCACCAAAAAAAACCCCGAGAATTTGAATTTCTCGGGGTTTTTTGTTTTAGACAAACATGATCATAAACTCACAGCCATATTGCTAAAATCTAAACATCGTGGATTACGTTGTTACTTCATCGCTGTGGGTGGGATGGGAATACGGAATCGACACTGGTTGTCTCCCTTTAAAGGAGTTTCCAAAACTTCAATATCCAGCTCGGTATCAAACAATACTTCAAACATAACTTTCGCAAAACCCCCACTACAATAGCACCAATTCGGACTAATATGCACTCCATTTGTTAACAAAGATTCTCTCACAAACGGACAATGACACAGATAATACTTCTTTTGATTTTCTTCGGTAGCCTTTAGTAAGTTAACAGTATCATAGGGAATTTTCGTGATATATAGGTGGCTTCCCCTGCGGACCGCAGAAAGCATTTCTGGATTGGCTTGTACAAAATCCACAACATCTTGCGTTATGATCTGCTCAAACCACACTTTGTTCTCGTCGCAATGCTCTTGCAATATGGCAACCATACGATGATGCCTATCCAAAAGATAGGCATCTAGAGAAGAGGCTTTTTCGTAATATTCCTTTTCGCTCAAAAACCCTTCCTTGGAGATTTCGTGATTATTCCCTGCCAATGATTTTTGACAAGCCCTGGCTGGTAACTTTTCTTCTAAAGTGTTCATAAATTTTTTTGTAAAAAGTGACATTTCGGACAAAGGAGTTCCCAAAGGAAGCATTTTAACCTCACAGAATATATCATCAGCTACTGTTTTGCCATGTTGCGATTCAAGTCGAGTTCGGATGTTTTCGATTACACCACATCCACCAAATATGGATGTAAAGTAAATATAAATTTGTTTTCGGTCTGTTATCAAGAAATACCGGGCAAGTGCCAATAGAGTTTCTGGGTGGTTCAGTTGATCCTTCACCAATATTGAGACATATTTCTGTATATCCATTGGAGTTGCTGTTTCTAGCGTAGATTGAAACGAATGCAAATATGTTTCCAGTTTTTCCACTTCTGCAATCGCTTGATTTGTTTTCTCAACATCAAAGTTACGTTTTTGGTAGTATTCCTTGAATACATTTTTTTTCATCGCATCAAGCTCCTTGTCGTAAAAGAAGTTACTGCTGTTAAAACTACGATTTGATTATACATTGCTAAGTTATTTTTGACACATTTAGTGATGTTTCTCTCACAGATTAAATCTAACCTTTCTGTGTTTTTTCAAGAAGAAATGTATAATGCATACATGATTGTAATGCACATGAGTTGGTTTAAAGATCGTTTTTATGCTTGGGCTGAAGAGATCGCTCCGCAGCACTCCTGTTTTTTCAGCGCTGAAGATCTACTTCTTTGGCTGGAAGGAATTCTTGGCAAGCCCGTAAACCAACAACAACTCTGCTCCATGGTAGGGTTGTTTCCGTGTGATCCAAAAGGCCAACCAATATACTCTTCTTCCATTCAAGAAGAAGTTCCCCGCGATTCCTCTGATGAAAATGAAGTCTGCCAAGATTCATTCTGTCCATTTCAAGTCAGCTGCTATACACTCCACTTTGCAGAATACCAAGAGCTGTTTTACCAAGCAGCTGTAACCAACGAATTGGGAGAAGAAATCCAAGCGGGAGCAGATCTCCAGTTTTGGGCAAACATGTATTTGTGGGTGCTCAAGACCATTACCCACCATTCATTTTACCCCACTATCATCAATTCCTCCCATGAATTCCAATCCATTTGGAAGCCTATTTACACGCAAAAAGATTTTCCCATCCTTGAAAACTTTTTGCAGCATATGCCTGACTCAACCCGTTGTATTGGCACGTCTATCGCTGACATCCAAAACCAATCCTTGTTTGGCACATTACAATCTGGTCTTCAATCCATCACCAACAGTTGGATACGTTCTCAAGAAGAAAAACTCCCACAAATCCCCCGTATAGAGGAAGACAACGCTCCGCTAGCCTATGAATCAATAGCAGAAGAAAAATGGTTTCACTCTTTACGAGATATTCAATCGACCCTCGATGCCCCAAAGGATGCAATCCTTTTTTTTACAGAGCAACTGCAGAATTGGCAAAAACAATTTCATCTTCAAAAAGGTATTCCCTTTCGAATTTTCGTCCGAATTCTTGAACCAAACCAAGACAATCCTGAGCATTGGCATGTTGAATGTACAATTC
Source organism: Caldisericia bacterium (assembly GCA_028700655.1). Classification (GTDB taxonomy): domain Bacteria; phylum Caldisericota; class Caldisericia; order UBA6126; family UBA6126; genus JAGLCW01. Next base: position 4,069 of record JAQVSG010000052.1, on the reverse strand, counting down.
AATCGCTTTTACAACCCCATTCTTGTATTCCCATTTCCTTGGTCTTTCAAAATCTCGGAGATATTGCTCAAATGTATAACCTTTCCCTCACAGATTTTCTATCCGATTTCTACTTTTTACTGGGTTGTATGGATCACTATGTCCCGCATAAAGTTCTATCTTTAAGCCCTGTCAAACATTCTTCGTGGGATTGTTCCCTCAATGATATATGCAACATGTGGGAATGGGCAGAAACGGGAAACAGCTATGATTGGATTCAGTTTGAATTCCCCTTTGCAAAGAATCTAGATGACGGTCCTATCCAATTAACTGCTTGTGTTCACTCCTTTGCGCATTCAAGTTCCTTTTTCTCCATCCAAAATCTTGTAAATTTTGACTGGAAAATATCCGTTGGAGATGAATCTCTCTCGCAAGAAGAATGGGATCGCCTTATAGAGGCAAAAATTCCTCTGCTTAAGAAAAATGGAAAATGGAAACTGTATCACCGTTCACTTCTTGAATCTGTGGACACGCTTATGCATATGCATAAAAAGAAATCCTCATTGCAGTCTCTTCTGTACGAAAGCCTTGGAGGAAACCAGGTCTATATACCCGTTTCCCTTGATTTTGGCGAACAGTTTTCTCATTTTGAGTCCATTCTTAAAGGAACGGTTTCCTTAGACGATTTCACCTTTCCAGTATGCGTAGACAATGTTCTACGGCATTATCAAAAAAAAGGTGTTGCCTGGCTATGGAACATGAAGAAGGTATCGTTCAATCCTATCCTGGCGGACGATATGGGCTTAGGAAAAACACTACAAATTCTAACTTTCTTACAAAAAGAAAAAGAAGAAACCCTCCAGCTTCCGCCTTCTCTAGTTATCTGCCCCACATCTGTTCTAAGCAATTGGAAAGAAGAAGCCGAAAGGTTCATTCCCTCTCTTTCTTTGTACATCCACCATGGTTCCAATCGATTGAAAAACCATGACTTTGCTCAAGAGATCCAGAAACACGATATTGTATTAACTAGCTATAACCTTGCCTTACGGGACACTTCTTTTCTAACCAAAACCAATTGGAACGCGGTGATACTAGATGAAGCCCAAAATATTAAAAATCCCCAAGCAAAACAGACCCAAGCCATCAAACATCTGAATAATTCGTTTCGAGTAGCGCTAACGGGCACACCCGTAGAAAACCATGTAGGAGACTTATGGTCGCTGTTTGATTTCTTGCAACCAGGCTGGCTAGGGAATGAAACACAGTTTCAACATTCTTTCTTCAATCCAATCCACCGAGATAAGGATCCTAGTAAAGCCATCTCCCTCAAAAAAATGACCCAACCCTTTATACTCCGGCGATTAAAAACCGATGCTACCATTATTCCCGATTTACCCGACAAAATCGAAACAAAAGAGTACTGCTTCCTCACCAAAGAGCAAATTTCTTTGTACGAAGCTTGTTTACAGTCTTCCTTGCAGAATATAGAGAGTACCCAGGGTATAGAACGCAAGGGAAGAATCCTCACTTTACTTTTGCACCTGAAACAAATCTGCAATCACCCCGCTCATTTTTTGAAAGAAAACACTCCACGCTCTGCTTCATCCATTTCTTCAGATAGCACAATTAATGCCATCCAAAGATCCGGAAAAATGAAACGCCTATGGGAACTTCTTCAAGAGGTTATGGAAGAAAATGAAAAAGCTCTCCTATTCACACAATATCGAGAAATGGGATGGATTCTACAAAGCATATTAGAAACAGAATATCCAGGGCAACATTGTTTTTTCCATGGAGGTTTACTCCGAAAAAAACGAGACGAATTGATCCAACAATTTCAAGAAGAATCAACGATGCGAATCATGGTGCTTTCCTTGAAAGCGGGTGGAACTGGTTTGAATCTAACGGCTGCAAACCATGTATTTCATGTGGATCGATGGTGGAACCCTGCCGTTGAAAACCAAGCCACCGATCGAGTATTTCGAATTGGACAACAAAAAAACGTCCATGTGCACAAAATGATTTGCAAAGGGACTATGGAAGAATCCATTGACCAGCTCATGGAATCAAAACTTGAAATAGCAGACAAAATCATTGGAGATACGTCTTCTCAGTTGACAGAAATGTCTCTTCAACAGCTCAAATCATTGTTTTCTCTTCGGAAGGATGCGCTATATGAGTAAAAAGTATTGCTCCTCTCAATCCTATTTCGATTTTTTTTTCACCCCGCCACCGACTCCAAAAACTGAATGCAACGGAATTGCTGTAGATAATAAAAAGGGACCTTTCGTTAAAAATTGGTTGGCTTCTCAGTGGATACAAGCATTGGAACGAATTTCTTCTTCGAGTCGTCAGAATAGAGCCAAAAGCTACGTTCGAGGCAGACATGTATTGTATTTCCATATCTACCCAGGAGAGATCAAGGCACTCGTGCAAGGCAATAAACCCAACCCTTACACCATACACGTCCGTGTAAAGCAGTGGACGGAAGAAGAATGGAACACTTTTTTTACGACCTTTCCTCTACATTTTCTTCGTATCGCAGAGTGTGTATCTGGAATCATTTCCCCCCAGCTTGTCGATCATTACCTTAGCAATGGTCTTTCATTGATTCCAGACTTTTTGACGGATATCACTTTAGGTTGCAATTGCCAGGACAGTGAACTGCTTTGTAAACATGTTCTGTCGGTTCTTTATATGGTTGGTATCGCATTTGATACCGACCCCTTTGCAATACTTATTCTTCGTGGAAAATATCACTACGAAGTAATTGAAAAGTTACTCCAGCGGTTCACCGAATCTGTCCAAAATGCCATTGACCCGGAACCGCAGCAAGAACTTCCCAATACACATTCGCTTCACAACACCAAGAGTTTCTGGGAAGGAAAGCGTTCTCTAAAAGACCCCAGCTTTTCTATCAAAGACAGTCCCTATTACCAAGGTATCCTTCAATTCGGCGATTACCCCTTATGGCAAGGAAAACTTCAACTTGATCAACTTTGGACACTTTTCTACCAACCCCTCACCAGCACAGCCAGCCAGGAACTAGAAGCCCTACAAAACCAAATTACCCTTTACCAACAAGAAAAGGATTTTGCCGCCTTCTTCGATGAACTAGAAGCAGAATCATCCTAGTGTAGCAGTTAGCGTATAATGTTCACATATTTCTACGAGTAGTAATATATTGCAATCTACTTTTTTGCTGAATATTTATTTTTTTTAATTCTGCGTAAGCTGAACCACAAAAATGGTTGATCCTTGATAGGGAGAATAGGCATTATTCTTTGCCTGCAATAACATTTGTCCAGGTAAAGAAGCAAGTTTCATAAACCGATAGCTGCCTTCGTTTTTCGCGAAAAAAGATCCCGTAAAAGTAATGGAATATTGCGTAACTTTTTCTGTGTCCCACGGTTCTGCACCAAGAAGATGATAACCAGATGTACTAGTAGAGGCTGTATCCGTTGCAATGATGTATAATTGGCCTGTTTCCTTATCTACCAATGCATTTTGGTCAAACAAAGTGGTACCTACCAAACAAGTTTGAACAGAAATACTATTTTCTTTCCATCCAATGCAGTATATATGATCAGACATTCCTACGGAAGTAAGTGCTGGAATAGCCCACACTCCATTGCCTTGCTCTGTCTGAAAAGGCAACACCTGAGAGAAGATTTCTTTGTCAAGCAATGTTTCTTTCATGTTTCCTGTTGTTATATCGGTAATATTGATCTGATTTTTTTCTGGTGTCATCCATAAAAGCTCAAAAGTATCTGGGTTGTACGATAGAAATTCAGTATTGGATGGAAGGTGAAGAGAAGAGTGTTCAAGCATATCTAACCAGGGAGTTCCTTCTAGTTCTGATTCAATTGTTGTTTCCCCATTTTCCTGTGTATTGGATGTCTCACCAAAATAGGCATTGTAGTGCATATTCCATGGATTGTTCTCAGTCTCATAAGCAAGAATTAAAGCTTCAGGATAAAAATAGCATTGTTGAATTTGGGACTTAAAATTAATGATGCGATGGGTATGATCATCCAAATTGTACAGAATATATTCATCGGGAACCACTTGGGTATGATCAAACAAAACC
>JAQVSG010000014.1 GCA_028700655.1 Caldisericia bacterium | reverse complement strand
TTAATTAGCATCAGTAGCCTCCTTCATCAAAACACTCCCAGAATAAGCCATTTTATCCAATTGCTCAATTCTCTTTTCAATGGGAGGGTGCGTAGAAAACATTTCTTTTATATGAACGCCTTTAAAGGGTTCGGCAATAAACAAAGGGTTTACAGCTGCATTGGAAAACTGTGATTTTGCACCCGGTGAGGATATTTTGCGCAAAGCACTGGCCAATGCACCTGGGTTTCGGGTCATGTAAGCAGCACTCGAATCAGCAAGAAATTCTCTTTGCCTGGAAATAGCCATTTGAATGATTTGTCCTGCCAAAGGCGCAAAAATAATCAAAATGAGTCCAACAATGGCAAAAAGATCACCTCCGTTATCATTTCGTCTTCGAGAACCACCGCCAAACCATAAAGAAGTTCTATAAATCGAAGAAATGATAACCACTGCTCCAACCAAAACAGAAACCATGGTTACAAAAAGGATATCACGATTTTGAATATGGGACATTTCATGGGCAATCACTCCTTGGAGCTCGGCCCTATCAAGACGCCTATATAATCCTTCTGATACAGCCACAGAAGAATGATCGGGGTCGCGGCCCGTTGCGAATGCATTCGGGGCTAAGTCGGGGAAAACATACACAGAAGGCTTTGGCAAACCGGATGCGATTGACATTTCACCCACAACATCATGCAAAACTTTGTATTGAAAGGGATCGGCTTTGACAGCTTTTACAGAAGAAAGCACAATGGAATCGCCGGAATAATAACTGGTGAAAGCTGCTATGGCAGCAATTCCAAAACCAATCAACAAGCCAACAATCCCCTTTTCCCAAAAATACATACCAACAAACCAGCAAACACCGCAAGAAAACAATGTCATAAAAAGCATCAACAGAAGAGAGTTGCGTTTATTCCTCGCAACAGCGTCGTAAATCAATGGTTGCCTCTAGAATACTGTGCTTGATTATTTCGTTTGTGCATCTGTATCCGATGGAGGAAGGGGCGTAGAAGAATCAAAGCTTAAATCTATGGTGGGAGTATTCTGCACCGTATTCATATCCACTTCAAAATAGTCTTTTTTGGTAAATCCAAAAATAGAGGCTATGATATTGCCAGGAAACATCATGATTGCTTCGTTGAATCGAAGTACAATATCGTTGTAAAACTGTCTCGAAAAAGCAATTCTATTTTCTGTATTGGTAAGTTCTTCTTGCATTTTACCAACATTTTGGTTGGATTTGAGATCGGGATAATTTTCCATCAGTGCAAAAAGCTGGCGTAAAGCCCCAGATAATTGATTTTCTGCCGCTCCTTGCTCGGGAACGCTGGACGCTTTGATACAAGTATTTCTAGCTTGAATCACAGCCTCCAATGTTTCTTTCTCATATTTCATGTACCCCTTGACGGTGTTAACAAGATTGGGGATCAAATCGTATCGTCTTTTTAACTCTACATTGATTTGAGCCCATGCATTTTGAATTCTGTTTTTTAATTGAATAAGTTTGTTGTAGGTAGCCCAAACAAACATAACAATAAGAGCAACTACGCCCAATATAATCCATAGTGTCATTTTGTGGCCTCCTTAAAAGGGTTACTGGTCCAATGTGTATTCATTTAGATATAATGCAAACCTTGATAAATTGGGAATCGATCTGTTAGAGCTTTTACTTTTTCAGAAATGCTCTGTAGATACGTTTCATCATCTCGATTGATCAATGCTTCATATATGTATGTACCCAGTTCTTCCATATCTGCTTCTTTCATTCCACGAGTAGTGATAGCGGGGGTACCAATTCGGATTCCGCTAGTAACAAAAGGCTTCTCTGGGTCAAAGGGAATGGTATTTTTATTCACCGTAATCCCAACATCATCCAAAATTTTCTCTGCTTTCTTACCGGTTATTTTAATGGGTCGCATATCGACTAGTAACAAATGGTTGTCGGTCCCTCCTGAAACAATTCGTAAACCTTTTTCTGCCAACACTTCTGCTAATTTTTTGGCGTTGGCAATGACTTGTTGTTGGTACTCTTTAAAAGAAGGTTGTAATGCTTCGTGGAAAGCTACTGCTTTGGAAGCAATTACATGCATTAACGGACCCCCTTGAATACCAGGGAACACAGCTCTGTCTATAATTTTTGCATTTTCTTCTTTGCAAAGGATTAATCCTCCGCGTGGACCGCGCAGGGTTTTATGTGTTGTTGTGGTAACAAAATCGGCATAGGGTACTGGACTGGGATGCAATCCTGTTACAATAAGACCGGCAATATGAGCCACATCGGTCATTAGATACGCGCCCACTTCACGAGCAATCGCACCAAACTTCTGAAAATCGATGGTGCGTGGATATGCACTAGCCCCTGCTACAATTAATTTTGGTTTGTGTTTCTTGGCCATTTCCGCTACGCTATCGTAATTGATCTGTTCGGTTGCAGGATCTACTTCATATTGAACCGTTTCGAAATAACTTCCTGAAATGGAAAGAGGATGTCCATGCGTGAGATGCCCACCGTGTGATAAATTCATTCCCATAATAAGATCACCAGGGCGTAAGACAGCAAAATACACAGACGTATTCGCTTGGGCACCCGAATGGGGTTGCACATTCGCATGTTCTGCCTGAAACAGTTTCTTTGCTCGTTCACGAGCAAGGTCTTCGGCAATATCAACATACTCACAACCACCATAATACCGTTTGCCAGGATACCCTTCTGCATACTTGTTGGTTCCCACCGAACCCATTGCTTCCAGGACAGCTTCTGAAACAATGTTCTCGGAGGCAATCAGTTCTATTTTTTCTCTTTCGCGAACCAATTCGCCTTCTAAGGCTTGTGCAATTTCAGGATCTACATCTTTTAAATGTTCAATTTTCATACAGTTTCCCCTCTAACAAATGAATTTTTTGAATACGATTTTCATGACGACCACCTTCAAATTCGGTCGACAAAAAAACAGACAAAATATCTTGTGCCATGGTGGGGCCTATTAATCGACCTGCCATACATAAAACATTGGCGTTGTTGTGAAGTCGGGATAATTTGGCCGATACAGGTTCACTACACAAAGCAGCACGAACAAAAGGTATTTTATTGGCAGCGATTGAAATCCCAATCCCGGATCCACAGATTAAAACTCCATAGGTATCCTTCTGCTTCTGAATGGCGTTTCCAACTTTTTGAGCAAAATCTGGATAGTCCACAGATACATCGTCTGTATAAGGTCCAAGATCCTCGTAGCTAACATTCATACTTTGCAACCATTCAACCACAGTCTGTTTACATCGAAATCCTGCATGATCAGACGCAACAAATACCTTTTGAATCCTCATGAATATGATTATATAAAAGCCCTGATCAATGTAAATAACAAATAGTAGCAGAAAAGTAACAAAGTAAAAAAAGAGGAGGAGAGAAATGAAAATGAGGGACAAAATAAAAACTAGCGCCAAGGAGAGTTGAACTCCTATCTGGGGATTGAGAGCCCCCCGAACTAACCGTTGTTCTATGGCGCCATAAACTGCCCGACTAGGGGTCGAACCTAGACTTTCCTGATCCAGAGTCAGGCGTGTTGCCAATTACACCATCGGGCAATGGTAAAATTGATTTTACAAACTTCTAATAAAAGTGCAAATTTTTATTCAACGGCATAGGATTCAAGCTCTAAAGAAGACTGCACCTCGAAATTCAAGGAGTCAGATCCTTCTGCCATATACCGAAGGTATCCTGCCCACGCAATCATAGCAGCGTTGTCAGTAGAAAGGCCTTTGCCTGGCTTCAATACGGGAATATCAATCGATAATTGCAACATCGAAAACAAGGTTTGATTCGCAGAAACTCCTCCTGAAAGAAGGACCATGGTGGATGGATACGAAGCAAGAATCTTTTGAGCAGTCGTCGTAATATGATAAAAAAGAGCTCTTTGATAAGAAGCACACAAAGACCATATTTCGTTTTCAAGTTCGTTGGGCGATAGCTTTTGTAATACATGCAATACAGCTGTTTTTAAGCCAGAAAAACTCATATCGTAGGGCCGATGGCGCACAGAAGGCAATGGGAATGAAAATTTCGTATCCTCTCCCCTAGCTGCATACTGTTCAATGATGGGGCCTGCCGGATAAGGTATTCCGATGGATTTACCAAATTTGTCCAGCGATTCCCCACATGCATCGTCCACGGTAGATCCTACAATTTGGTAAATTCCTGCCTTGGGTACATGTACAAATTCTGTATGCCCCCCCGATACAATCAACCCCATATATGGATAGGTTATAGTCTGTGTTAAAGAGGGAGACAGCAAATGACCCTCAATGTGATGCACTCCTTTAATCGGTGTATTCAATGCCAAACTCAACGCTTTGGCATATTCAACACCCACCAACAAAGATCCAACCAAACCAGGTCCTTTGGTAACACAGATCAAATCAATATCGGTCCAACGCAAGCAAGACGTTTGTAGCGCTTCTTGGCAAACATGGGAAATAAGCTCTAAGTGCTTTCTTGAAGCAATTTCTGGTACAATGCCCCCATATTTTGCATGAAATGACGTTTGAGAAGATAAAATGCTTGCCATCACCTCTTTTTTTTCATTGATGATGGAGGCAGCGGTATCGTCGCAGGATGTTTCGATTCCTACAATAAACATCTAGTGACCTTCTTTTTTTTGGTGAAATAAATCGTCCACCGATTTGATATACTCAGGCTCTATATCGTTTGATACAAACACCTCTTTATACACAAAAGGAAGGGTAGAAATATCGCCTACCTTGGTGTAAGAGAGAGGTAAATCGGGCATATCACAGGGCACAAACAAAGGTTCTTGCAAGGTTCCATTTTCGACTTTCGTTCCCATTTGTTCTTTTTCAATGCATTGCACGCTTTCCACAGAAAACTGGTGCATATAAGCCAAATACCCCTCTTTTTTAGAGGAAGGAATAAAAATACAGCAACGCTCCATCGAAGAAGGTATCCCCAAGCGAAGCCAATGAAAAGTAGTAACCAATCGAATCGGAATCGTGGTAGTATCAGAAAATGCTTTGGCAATTGCCAATCCTATACGTATTCCCGTGTAGTATCCTGGACCATTCACCACCCAAAATCGATGAATGTGAGAAAAAGGCAAACCGATGTTTTGTAACCATTTTTGCAAATCGTACACAACGGTATTGTTACTTTTCTGCAAAGAAGGAGATTGCAGTTTGGATACAAGTTGACTGTTCTGAAACACAGCCATTTCAATCGTAGACAAAACAGTTTGAAGAAGTATTTCCATTACAAATTCCTTTGGATTGTAATTCTTCTCTGCGAAGAACCTTCTATGTCCATGTTAACAATGATATCGGCGTATTTCTTTAAAGAAGGAAATTTATCTGCCCATTCTACAATTTTCAATCCGGGATACTCCAATATCTCAAAAAAATCAATGTCACTCAATTGCTTCTCTTCCTCCAGACGATATAGGTCAAAATGATAGATCGCAATCGCGGCCTGGTATTGTTTCATCAAAACAAAGGTAGGGCTTATCACTTGATGGGGATCGATAGAAAAGACATGGGCTATTTTTTTTGTAAAGGTTGTTTTCCCTGCTCCTAGGCATCCTTGAAGATAGATAATTTCGGTACCATGTAACAAGGAACAAAAGGTAACCGCAAGTTTCTCAAGCTCTCTTTCGGAATCAATTTGTAACACAATTTTTTGAACATCCGGATTTTTCATAGACACTATTGTAAGATTTGCTTCCTATTTCACAACAATAAAGGAAAGCGTATAATAGGAGAAACACAATACCAGGGGGTACGAATGAAAAAAACGTTGCATATCGTTTTGATTGGTTTGCTAGTCACAGTATTGACGACCGTTGTTTTAACAGGGTGTTCGTCCAAGCCGAAGAACATCGACGCAGACACGACAGAAGTGGCCTATGAAATGAAGGCAGAAGACACCATTACCATTCGATTGGAAGAAAATGCTACCACGGGGTATGAATGGAATTACACCATCGCCGATGCCGAAGTTGTAGAATTCGTATCCGATGAATTCAATGCTCCATCAGATACTGAAATGGTTGGGGTACCCGGAGAACATGTGTGGGTTTTCAAAGCCATTGGTTCCGGTTCTACCACCATTAACTTTGAACTTTCACGCAGCTGGGAAGAAGGCGAAACACCCGCGGAAACAAAAGAGTTTCAAGTCACTGTAAAATAAGACAACCTTTTTCTTATCCTATCATTTTCCGTTCAAAACAAGCCACTTTGCTAAAGAGTGGCTTGTTTTTGTTGACTTGGCCTCATATTTTATATTGTCTGTTTTCTTTTACACGTTCATAGGAAAAATTAGCTGGAATATCTCTACTGGTAATTGGAACTTAGAAACGGATTTTTTTGCCGCGGATATGGGTGAAATTGTGGATGACATCGGCAAGGGCTGTTTTTACTTTGTCGGGACAATGCCGGATACGATCGCTGGCAGGGTCTACTAGGTCATAGAATAAGGGTTCTACCTGTAGACTTTGTATGGCCTCTATATCGGGGAAAACAGGTTTGGCATGGTATTGCTTGTACAACTCTTCCAATTCAGGGTTTATAGTTCCGTTGTTAATCATAACATAATCGGCTACTTTTTTACCAGCATTGAAGAAAAGTGCTTTCAAATGACCTGTCACCGACAAATTGTCGGTTTCGCCTGTTTCGGTCATCAAATTGGCCACATAAATTTTTAAGGCATCGCTTTGAAATAGAATGTCGGCAATGGGAGAAATAATCAAACAAGGCAGAATGCTTGTGTACAGGCTTCCTGGTCCCATTAATACAATATCGGCCTTATCAAGTTCTTCAATCACACGAATCATGGGTTTGTAGTAGGGGGGGTCGTAGAAAACTCGTTTGATCGTTTTGTGCACTTTATGAATTTCCGATTCTCCTTGTACCATCGTACCATCGTCAAATTCTGCACAAAGGGTTAGGTTGTTTAAAGTAAAGGGAATCACCTTCCCTTTGACAGATAAAATTTGGCTCATTTTGTAGATTGATTCTGAAAAATCTCCGGTCATTTCGGTATAGCCGGCAATCATAAGGTTGCCAACCGTGTGTCCTTGCAAAGATCCCTCTTCAAACCGATAGTTGAACAAATGGTCCAAATCGGCGGATTTTCGATCTGACAGGGCAATGAGAGCTCGTCGAATATCTCCGGGTGCTGGAATGGAATACTCGTTACGAAGAATACCCGAGCTTCCCCCATTGTCTGCTACGGTCACAATGGCAGTCGTAGAAACAGGCAATGTTTTTAGCGCTTCAAGAAATGGATAAATACCCGTTCCTCCGCCAATCACCAAAACATTTAGCATGTCGTCTTTAAATCGATATTCTCGAATTAGATCAGAAATCTCTTTTTCTCTTTCAGGCAGAAGTGAATCAATTACGGAACGGAGAAGATTTCGGATGCCAAGAATAACAAAAAAACTAGCGCCTCCCAATACAACCACTCCCAACAATTGCGACATCCACGTGGGGGTGTACAATCGATTCTTACCAAATACGTCAATTAAAAAATCAATGAAAACACGCTTTAAGATTCCCAAAGATGTGAAGTCTATTAACACCATAACGGCCACAGCAAGCATGAAGAAACCAAAGAGAATTAGTAGAATCCATCGCTTCACCTTCATACCGGGGGCAAACCATCGCAAAAAACAGTCCCACCAGCGAGGGGTATTTCTTTTTTTAGACAGCATTACATCCCACCCTCTTCATGAATATCTCTATGCGTCAAACGAGCGTTGTATCCTTTTTTAGCCAAAAGCTCTGTAACAACAGAAGCCACCGAAACCGATCGATGCCTACCACCCGTGCAACCAAAGCCTACTGTAAGCTGTGTTTTTCCTTCTTGGTAGTATAAAGGGATAAGAAAGGTAAGAAAATCGGTAACTTTCTCTAGAAATACAGATGCATCATGATTGTTCATAACAAACTCTTGTATGGATTGATCCATGCCTGTCAAAACCTTTAACTCTTCGATATAAAAGGGGTTGGGTAGAAAACGTACATCAAAAACAAGGTCAGCGTCAATGGGAACTCCTCGTTTGTACCCAAAGGAAATGATATTGATGGTCATGGAAGAGACACTTTGAGGATCTCCACTAAAGGCAACAATGGATAAGATTTTTTCCTTTAAATCTTTCATCCCGAAATGGGTTGTGTCAATAATATAGTTTGCATACGCCCGTATTTCCTTCATCATTCCTTTTTCGGTGATAATGGCGGACAAATTTCCTTTTCCCTCTGAAAGAGGGTGTTTTCTTCTAGTTTCTGAAAACCTGCGTACAAGAATTTCGTCGGATGCTTCAAAAAATAAAATGGTATAGGGAATTTCTTTGTCTTGCAAGGTGGCAAGATACTCTTGCAAATCTGCCATAGGATCTCCCCCGCGGACATCAATTACAATGGCAGTATTCTGATGACGCCTTCCAATGCTTCGCGTGAGAAGCAAATCTGTGAATTGAGGAAGCAACGGAAGAGGCAGGTTGTCAACACAATAATAGTCCAAATCTTCCAGCAACTTCAAACACTGCGTTTTGCCAGCACCTGAATATCCTGTCACAATAAGAAGAGATATTTTTTCATAACGAGGCTTCATGTTGTCACTCTCATTTCTGGATCCAAACTCTTTTTTGCTTTAGGATTCGATGAACTATTGAGTATACTCAACGATAAAAATCATGCAATAAACCCTCCTCCTAGCAATCGATGGCCGGCATAAAATACAGCCGATTGACCCGGAGTAATGGCAAACATTGGTTGATGCAATTGGACTTCATAGGGTGGGGTATTTTGAATGGTACAAGATGCCTCGAGAGAACGATAACGGATTTTCACAGCCAGTTTGGTTGGCAAGGATTCTTCTGCTGACAAGTTCCATACAGCATTTTTTAATGTGAATGAAGAGGACATCATTTGTTGACGAGTAGCAAGACACACCTGATTTTGAGACGCATCCAAAGTGTTTACATACAAAGGTTCTGAATAGGACACTCCCAACCCTTGTCTTTGACCAATGGTGTATAGGGAATATCCATCGTGCATACCTAGTTTTTCTCCGTCTATAGAAACAATGTCTCCTTTTTGCAGAGGAAGATGTTCCTTGGCAAAATCGCGGTAGCTTCCCTCATAGAAACAAAGATCGTTGCTTTCTTTGGAAATAGTATCTTGGGACAAACCAATGGCGCGAGCCATTTCTTTAACTTCACTTTTGTACAAGCCTCCAAGAGGAAAAAGCAGAGTGGGATAGAGAGAAGACGGCACGCGGTATAGGAAGTAGCTTTGATCTTTGGAAGCATCCTTTGCTTTCGAAAGATAGGAAAATCCTTGTTCTTCTTGAATGTTCGCATAGTGACCGGTTGCAATGTATTGTAAGGAGTGCTCAGAGGCAAACCTTTGTACCTGTTCTCCAAACTTTATATCGGGATTGCAAAGAATGCACGGATTGGGGGTAACTCCCGCTTGATAGGACTGCAAGGTGGTTTGAATAACACAGGAAGAAAAGCGATCTTGCACATCCAACACAGTAAAAGGAATGTCAAAGAAGGAGGCAATTTTTCTTGCTTTATCCTGCGATACAGAATCACTCGGAAAGAGATGTAGATGAAGAGCATGCACATTGTAACCATTTTGTAACAATACATGTGCGGCAATTGCACTATCAATGCCCCCACTAATTAAAAGACAGACAGTTTTACGCATCTCCGATTTGGGAAATAGGATGAATGGTTAAATCGATTTGATCTTTTAGGGAATCATGAATGACTTCGTAATCCAATTGTTCATCAAGAATAGAAGAGATTTCCGATTTTAAACTTTCCAGAGCTTCTTCGGGTGTATCGCCATAGCATTCAATATCGAGCTCTTCGCAGATGGCAACAAAACCTTCTTCATCTTCTACAATACTAACATTACATTCTCGAATCATAGATTTCTTTTTCATAGTAACAATATACCCAAAAAAAAAGAAAAGAAAGACATAATAAGTGTCAATTTTGAAACTTTTCAAGAAAAAAAAGGGGGTGAAAAAAAATCTTCTTCACCCCCTTTAAAGAAATAGGGGAAAGGTCCGGTTCTATAAACCTATTGAATTACTCAGTAACTTCGTTTTCATCAGGAAGTTCTGGGGGGATTTCATCCTTGTTCTTAAAAATCTCACCAATCATCCCTAGGCTACTTAACACATTGCTTGCTTCATAGGGAATAAACATCTTGGTGGATTTTCCATCGGCCATTTTTTGCAAGGCTTCTAAATATTGGATGGTAATCAAGTCTTTGGTGGGTCTGCCTTTGTGAATGGATTGGTAAACATCAAGGATGGCATCGGCTTTTCCTTGTGCTTCAATTTGAATTTTGTATTTGATGGCATCTGCTTTTCTTTCAATGGCAGCTGCTTCTCCTTCGGCTTCCAACACTTGAGACAGTTTTAAACCCTCCGCCTTCAGAATCGAGGCTTGTTTTTGTCCTTCTGCCTTGGTGATTTCTGATTGCTTGATCCCTTCTGCTTCCAAAATAAGAGCTCTTTTTGTTCGTTCCGCTTTCATTTGTCGGCTCATTGCTTCGGTAATGTCATGAGGGGGGTCAATTTTCTTAATTTCAACGCGGGTCACTTTCACGCCCCACTTGTCTGTGGCTTCATCTAAAACTTCTCGAAGTCTTGTATTGATCATCTCTCTGCTGGTCAATGTTTCGTCAAGCTCCAACTCGCCCACGATATTACGCAGGTTTGTCTGTGCAAGTTTTACAGAAGAAAGTTGGAAGCGATATACATTGTATAGCACTCGAAACGGATCGGTGACTTCGTAATAAATAATCGCATCCACCGTTACAACAACATTGTCTTTTGTAATCACTTCTTGGGGAGGAACATCAATTAAGTTCTCTCGCATATCCACCTTTTTAACAGTGTCGATGACGGGAATGATAAAATTCAAACCGGGTGTAATGGTTTTTGCATACTTCCCCAATCGTTCTACAACGCCTCTTTGATACGGTCTAATTTTAACAAGTCCTGCCACAATAAAAATGAAAATACCGATTCCAATAACAACAATCACAGGGTTTGGCATATTAACTCCTTCCAACGATTAATTTGGTGCCACGCACTCCATGAACGATAACTTCTTCATGCTCAGGAATCACAGATTGATCTTCAGATTGTGCCAACCAAACCTCTCCTCCAATGCGAACCTGTCCTTTCAGAGAGTCCGGTTCAATAGTTCGAATAACAATGGCTCTGTTTCCGATTAAACCATCCGCATTCGAAGTCATTGGTTCAGTAGGCTGCGCCTTATTCAATAGTATTCCTCGCAAAAAAACCAGAGACAATACCGTTAAAACAATAAAAGAAACCCATTGCAACCACAGGACGTTCGGGAAAAGATAGGACAACCCTCCGGTAACAAGAGCTGCAATGCCTGTTAAAAAAAGAAAAAAACCAGGTGTAAAGATTTCTAACACAATGAGAACAACACCAAGTACAATCCAGTAATATGGGAAAGGCATAGTGTTCCTCCTACGCAACTAGTGTAGCAAAAGTTCAGTAATGTCATTATACCGCTGTTTCGTTTTTAAAATAACCTCTTCAGGAATGGAAGGGGGGGGTGGCTTTTGATCCCACTGAAGAGAAGCTAAATAAGACCGTATGTATTCTTTGTCCATCGATTTATCAATAAACCCTTGATCGTAATCTTCTTTCAGTATGAACCGGGAAGAATCGGGAGTAAATAGTTCATCAATAATGATGATTTGATCCTCCACGAAGCCAAATTCAATTTTCGTATCCGCCACAATAATACCTTTAGAAAGAGCATATTCACTGGCTTTTTGAAAGACTTTCAAAGAATAGTCTTGCAATGTATCGGCAATGTCCCCCATTGTATTCTTCATGGAAGCAAAGCTGATATTTTCATCATGCCCTTCTTCTGCTTTTGTAGAAGGAGTAAATATGGGTGTATCCAACCGTGACCCTTTGTGCAAACCTTCTGGCAATGGATAACCAGCAATCGTACCGGTTTTTTGATAATCTCGGTAAGCAGACCCCAACAAGTATCCTCTTACAATGCATTCGTAAGGAATCAGTTTGGCTTTTTTAACCAGCATAGAACGATCGAGCAATTGTTCTTTTTCCGCTTCCAAATTTGGGTAGTAAGAAAAAATATCGGTCGACACAAAATGGTTTGGGACAACATCTTTCAACTTTTGAAACCAGAAGCTGGATATTTTTGTAAGAATTTTTCCTTTGTCAGGAATGGGTTCTTTCATAATTACATCAAAGGCAGATAGTCGGTCTGTAGAAACAATTAACAAGTGTTCTCCAAGATCATACACATCGCGCACTTTCCCTTGTTTGTACAAAGTAACGCCAGGAATGTGTAGAGACGTTTGCATGATAGGCTTATGACTCATGATCCCACATCTCCCTTACTTTTTGTGTTTTTTCAAGTAGCTTTTGTTTTGTATTCTCTTTTTCTTCTTCCAATTGTTTTTGTAGTTCTGGATTGTGTAGGGATAGTATCCGAAGGGCTAACCAAGCTGCATTTGCACCACTATCCACACCAACCGTAGCAACAGGAATGCCAGGAGGCATCTGTAAAGTGGAAAGAAGGGCATCGCGACCTCCAAAACTCGTTCTATCCAACGGTACACCAATAACGGGAAGGGTTGTATTGGACGCCAGTACACCGGCTAAATGAGCGGCCATTCCGGCAAATGCAATAATAATATCCAAATTTCTTTCACGGGCAGAAGAAGCATAAGAAAATGCGCGCTGTGTATCCCTATGGGCAGAAATAACGGAAACTTCAAAAGAAACGTGAAATCGTTTCAATACTTTCATCGTTTCCACTACATAAGGATAATCACTATCGCTCCCCATGACGATGCCAACAATATTACTCATGATAAAACTCCTTTCCATTTTGTATAAAAATATAGCATAATTTCTAAGTGCGGTAACGGGGGAATGAAAAAAAAGTTGACATAAAAACAGCATAGATTACTATTATCTGTCTAATGAAGAAAAAAAATATTAGAAATTTTTGCATTATTGCCCATATTGATCATGGAAAGACGACGCTATCGGATCGTTTTATTCAGCTGAGTGATATGTTCTACAAGATCACGAAAGAAAACCCCGAGGCACAAGTATTGGATTCTATGGATTTGGAGAAAGAAAGAGGGATTACGATCAAATCCCATCCCATCCGATTGGAATTTGATATTGAAGGCGAGCACATGATCTACAACATCATCGACACTCCTGGTCATGTAGATTTTAGCTATGAAGTATCCCGCAGTCTTGCCGCCGGAGAAGGGGCCATTTTATTGGTGGATGCCGTTCAAGGAGTGGAAGCGCAAACTGTTGCCAACACATACCTAGCCATAGAAAATGATTTAGAGATCATCCCTGTTGCCAACAAAATCGATATGCAGCAAGCCAACATTCCAGATACCCTAGATGCAATCCACGAGTTAATTGGTTGCAAAAAAGAAGAAGTCATTCTAGCCTCTGCTAAGAGCGGCGAAGGCATTCAAGACATACTACTGGCTGTAAAAAAACGTGTTCCAGCTCCTTATGGCGATGACGAAGAACCTCTCAAAGCACTTGTTTTCGACTCTCATTACGACACTTACAAAGGAGTGGTGAGCCATATTCGTGTCATAGACGGAAGCATCCGGAAGGGGATGAAGATCCGATTTATGGCCAACCAACAAGATTTTGAAGTCATGGATGTGGGTGTTTTTAAAATGGGGATGGTCGAATGCGACGAATTAACGGCGGGTGAAGTAGGGTATTTCTCAGCCTTGATTCGGAAACCGGAAATTGTGAATGTGGGAGATACGGTTACCGACGCAAAAACTCCTGCCATAAAACCGTATCCCGGGTATCGCAAATCAATCCCTATGGTTTTTAGCGGTTTGTATCCCATCAACCCTAACGATTACCCAAAACTACGGACATCTTTAGAAAAACTGCGATTGAATGACCCTTCTCTGCAATACGAAGTAGAAAGTTCGGATGCCCTTGGGTATGGTTTCCGAGCAGGATTTTTAGGGCTTCTGCATATGGAAATTGTCAATGAAAGACTGCAAAGGGAATATGAGATTCAACTGATTAATACAGCGCCCAGCGTATCGTATAAGATCCATTTACGCAATGGCGACATTATCCATGTAGAAAATCCCTCCAAATTCCCCGATCCCTCCCAGGTGAAAAAAATTGAAGAGCCTATTGTAGACGCCACCGTCATCACTCCCCCCGAACATATTGGACCCATCATGGAACTCTCTCAAATGAAGCGGGGCCAATATCAAAATATGGAATACATATCTACCAATCGTGTTATGTTGAAATATCAATATCCTCTCTCAGAAATCATTGTAGATTTTTATGATCAACTCAAATCGGTTTCCCGAGGATATGCATCCCTCGACTACGAAGTAAGTGGATATCAAGAAGAACAAATTGTTCTGGTTCGCATTTTGGTAAATGGTTCTCCCGTCGATGCTCTATCGTTTATGTGTGTAAAAGATCAAGCCCATGCAAAGGGAAAATCCATCATCCAAAAATTGCGAAAAACCATTCCAAGGCAAATGTTCAATGTAGCCCTTCAAGCAGCTATTGGGGGTAAAGTGATTGCCCGTGAAACCATTGTGCAGTTGCGCAAAGACGTAATCGCTAAGTGTTATGGTGGGGATATAACCAGAAAAAGAAAACTCTTAGAAAAACAAAAAGAAGGAAAAAAGAGGATGAAAATGGTGGGAAATGTAGAAATACCCCAAGAAGCATTTTTATCCGTTCTGAAACTATAGATTTTTTTCCTTTTTTCCATATACTTGCATAGCGGTTAATGAATTGGGACGTGGCCAAGTGGCAAGGCAACGGTTTTTGGTACCGTCATTCGTAGGTTCGAATCCTACCGTCCCAGCTTTTTTTTTCATTCCTGGGGGGACACATGAATCATCATCGTATGGCTTGCATAATATTAGCAGCGGGCAGTGGAACCCGAATGAAATCAAGCCATCCAAAAGTACTCACAATTTTCGACGAAAAACCAATATTAGAGAACATTGTTGAAAAAGCGGAATCGATGCAACCTTCTCAAGTTATTGTTGTTGTTTCTCCACAATACAAAGATCTGGTGCAAAGCCACTTTTCCAACCGAATCCACGGGGCTGTTCAAAAAGAACCCCTTGGAACCGGGGATGCTTTTCTAGCCGGCTTGGAAAAACTTGATGATTCCATCCAATCCGTCATGGTACTATGTGGAGATACACCCCTTATTCAATCAAGCACCCTCCAAGCATTCTCCCAATTGTTTTTCTCCACACCCACAAAAGCCTCTTTAATTACTGCCTTGGTAGCCGATCCCAAAAGGTATGGTAGAATTCTTCGTAACCCTCTGGGTAGCTTTGTAAAAATTATCGAATGGAAAGATGCCTCTGAAGAAGAACGAGAAATTTCTGAAATCAATTCGGGAATGTATCTGTTTTCACGCGAAGCAATCGAAACCCACCTTCACTCCATCAACAACAATAATGCGTCGGGGGAATTTTATATAACCGATATCTTGGAATCAATCCAACAAGATCAAGACCATGTTTCTACCTATACAATCCAGGGCGAAGAAGAAATCATTGGCATCAACACAAAAGCCGATTTGAGCCAAGCTTTGCAGATATCAAACAATCGACGATTACAATCCTTGATGGTGGATCATGGAGTCTATATCGTAGACCCCTCTTCAACACGGATTGGTCCCCATGTTTCCATAGGCCGTGATACCGACATAAAACCCAATACCTGGATTGAAGGAGACGTTGAAATTGGCGAAGACTGCTC
Organism: Caldisericia bacterium; assembly: GCA_028700655.1. GTDB lineage: Bacteria > Caldisericota > Caldisericia > UBA6126 > UBA6126 > JAGLCW01. The sequence goes on along the minus strand of JAQVSG010000014.1, from coordinate 20,494 downwards.
CATTGGTCCATTTGTCTGCATTCGAGGAGATCAGGGGAAAATACTCATCGAATCCCATTGCACGATTGGGCCTTTCACCTCCCTTCGAAAGAACTGCATCATCCGTCACGGAGCAAAAGCGGGTACTTTTGTAGAAATGAAGAATTGTGAATTAAAACCCAACAGTAAAGCAAATCATCTCTCCTATTTAGGAGACGCCGTTATTGGGGAACGTTCCAACATTGGAGCGGGTACCATCACATGCAATTACGATGGTTTTGAAAAACACAGAACAATTATCGAAGACGATGTCTTTATTGGATCCGATACCATCATTGTAGCCCCCGTCACCATTGAAAAAGGATCCTTCACGGGAGCGGGTTCTGTCATCACACAAAATGTCCCACCCAATGCTTTGGCCATTGAAAGAAACGAACAAAAAAACAAAGAGAATTGGGCAGAAAAATATCGAGAATCAAAAAGTAAGCGGAGGCAATCATGAGGCTTCACCCTCCATCCGTTGTTGTGTTTAGTGGATCATCCAACCGGCCCTTGGTACAAGAAATATGCAATCATCTTGGGATTAGCCCAGGTCCAATGGACATCCGTCGGTTTTCAGATGGAGAAATATATTGTCGCCCTATGATGCATATCCGTGGCAAAGAAGTGTTTGTAATTCAATCCACCAACGGGGGTTCTGAGAATATTATTGAGCTGCTTATTATGATTGATGCACTCAAACGAGCTTCTGCTGAAAAAATTACGGTCGTTGTTCCTTATTTCGGCTATGCCAGGCAGGATCGAAAAACAAAATCAAGAGAATCCATTGCTGCAAAAATGATGGCCAATATTATCCAGACCGCCGGAGCAACTCGCTTCATGAGCATTGACCTTCATGCTGGACAAATTCAAGGTTTCTTTGATATCCCCAGTGACAATCTTACAGCGGCCTTACTTTTTAAAAATTATTTTTTATCCAAACATTTAGAACACCCTGTCATTGTCTCTCCAGACATGGGAGGAGTAGAACGAGCCAAAGTACTCAGTCGAATGTTGCATTGTGACATCGCCGTGTGTCAAAAGAATAGAACCGAAACCGATAAAGTGGATAGCATTCACCTCATTGGCGAAGTACAAGGAAAAAGCGCTATCTTAATGGACGACATCATATCCACTGGTGGTACTTTGTGCAAAGCATCGGAACTTCTCATGGAAAAGGGTGCCAAAGAAGTATATGCTTGCATTTCGCATGGATTGTTTGTAAGCGATTGCCTAGAAAAAATGAATTCTTCTGTTTTTACAGAAATAGTGGTTACAAATTCTGTAGACCACCCCAGAGAATTCTTACAAACCTGTCCAAAATTGAAAATTCTATCCGTTGCACCCTTAATTGCCGAAGCTATCTTTCGGATCTGTATGAATATGTCTCTATCGGAAGTTTTTGATGATATTTCTGGACCCACTTTGTTTAAAGATCATCAACTACCGGAATAGAAATTTGACTTTCGCCCGTTCCTCAATAAAATTCTATGTTTGTAGAAACACGTAAGGAGTTAAGTATGGAAGTTATCGAATTTGGACTTAAACAGCGAGATGAAACAAATCCATATCTTGTCCCAGCCGTTATTTATGGGAAAGAAATGGAGACTATTTCGATTGCATTAGACCGTAAAGAATTCAAACAAGTGCTCAAAAAAAATGGGAAAAATGTCATTATGAACTGCACTCTCCCAGATGGGAAAATCATTCCCACTGTCATTAAAGAAATTCAACAGGATGTTGTCTCTTTTGAACCATTCCATGTAGATTTCATGGCAATTCGTAAAGATCAAACAATTACCATCACGGTTCCTATTCGTCTTCAGAACAAAGAAAAATGTGCCGGTGTCAAAAACGGTGGAAAGCTTCAATTTGTTTTGTTTAAGGTGAATATTTCTGGAAAACCAGAAGATTTACCACGAGAACTTACCCTCGATGTTACCGACCTCGATGTTGGGCACATTATCTACACTCGTGATTTACCTTTAAGCAATGGAGTTACGATGGCATCTCCATTGAATCTGAAAGTCGTGGGATTTTACTCCCGAAACGTCTCGGCGGACGATGGAACAGCTACAGAACCAGTCCCTGGACAAGAAACTCCTCCACAAACCACCTCTACAGACGAGGCAAAAGCGGAATAGTAAACGATCCCTCATCCCTTTCCTTTTTCTTCCTTTGTCCTTCATTAAAAACCTCGAGACTATAAATGTTCTCGAGGTTTTTTTATATTTATATTTCGTTCCAGTCTGTTAATACAGTTACTTCGCTATGGTCTTCCACTTTCACTACAATATGGGGAGACTCTTCTCGCACCCATACAACCATTTCCCACGAGGGAATCAAAAGTTTAACTGCAGAAAATGTATTGCCTTTCGCCTGTACATTTTCGATTTGATCCACAATCACCGATACGGTTCCCTCCATTGCATCGTTACCTTCTGCCTGTCGTGGAATACGTGTATCCACCCACCGCAATGTAATGGAGCTTTTTTCTTGAAGTGGAAATGCGCACATCAAATACGAGAGCAACTCTTTTTCAAAACATTGGTCTCCCACATACACACGGCGTATTTTTTGGGAGGCAGCCGTGTAATTGTAGGCATAAAAACACTTTCTTTTTTTTAGGCCTTTGTATAGCAACTGCTTCTCCATGCTTGTTTGAGTTTCCTTTTGATCGTCCGCCTCTGTTTCTACCCGATATACATGATACGAAAAAAGACTGGGTGGATTCTCTTGAAGAACATACTGTTTAAACTCTTGATTGGTCAATCCTACGTGTTCAATTCGATATTCAATGCGGTCGTATTCTTGTCGAAAAACAGAATGCTGCGTCCAATTTACCATTTTTTCGGTAGCTTTGTCGTAGGTTGCATACAAAGCAACTCTTCCATTGCGGAATTGGGCTGTGTCCAAAGAAACCAGATCAATATCCGACTGGACTCGGCAAGATACACCACCAAGAGAAATCAAAAAAAGAAGAACAATGGCGACAAGTGATTTTGGATTCATCTTTTTTGTTGGTTGGAGGAAAATACATTCTTTTTTCCCCCGTCAGAAGAAGTACGTTGAAAAAGAAATATGACAATTCCTGCAACAAAAAGTATGATCAGTGTGATAAACCACCACGTAAGGAACCATGGTTTGTCGTTTGCTTTTGGCAATTCCATGGGTTGGGCAGGCTCGTTAATGTCAATTTCTGGCTGCATAGAAGGGGGCTTTTCGGATTCAAACAACTCTTTGGGTACAGGTGGGGGTTTGATTTTATCAAGGTCAATATCCCCTGTATTTGTAAATCCTTCATTCTTCAGTGAATTGATGTCGGATTGTAGGGGTGCATGCAATTGGTCCTTTGGAAATACAATGGAACCATCTTCCATCGTTTGTGGTATCGTGCCAGGCAATGTAGGAGGGGGAGGAAGGGTCACTTCGGGAAGAGTTTGTATGGGTTGTTGTGCCTCTGTAGGTTGTGCTGACACCAACCATGAAAAGGGCGAACAACACAAAAAACTGAAGAGAAGAATAAAGGCTACAATTGTTTTTACGTTCATAGGATACCTCCAAAATAATACGTCCTGTCTATTATATCGTAAAGAGTATTGAAAGTAACATTTTTTTTGGTACTATTAGTATGTTCTTTTTGGGCGGTTAGTTCAGAGGTAGAACGCTTCGTTGACACCGAAGAGGTCAGAGGTTCAATTCCTCTATCGCCCACCATTTCTTTTTCTCATGTTCTTTCAAAAAGGATTCAAATCGTGCTTTCCAATGCATACTCTTTCTCAATTCACACAACTTCGTATTGATTTCATCGTCTTAATCTCGTATTATTAGTAAAGCATTTTGCAAAGGAAGATGGGGTTTATGAACAAAACGAACATTTCGAAAAAAGAACTGCTGGAAATCCAGCAAAATATTGAATTTGATTTAAAAAATTATATGAGAAAGCGTGCTTTTCCAAATATTGCTAAATTTTTAAATCATTCATCGGTAGAGCATCAAGTATATGCCGTACATACATTGGTAGATTTCTACGATCAATACCCCACAGAGGAAGACAAACTTTTAACAGAATTCTTGAAATCGTATCTTCCTATGCAGAAATATTCTGCCCTGCTCATCATAGCAGGTATTTCTCTGCAAAACCCCGCCTTTGGTTTCCCTAAAATGGCAGAAGCTCTTCGCTCTCGAAAAGATGTCCGAGAATTTGCTGCCAACGCACTCAAAAACTCATGGAAAGATCAAGAAGAGCAGTTGGCAGAAAATATTGTGCGATATTGGGATTTTCGCGACAATGTGGATCTCAAAATTGTAGCGGTTACATCGGTCAACACAAAAGCAGAGGATGAAGAAAATCGCATCCTCGATTTTTTAGGAAGATTCATTGAAGATAACGACATTCAGATTCGGAATCATTTGGTAGAAAAGCTCAAAGACTTTTACATCCGAGAACCTATTGTGGTGGAAGCAAAGCTACGCGAATGGCTTCTTCAAGCACAAACCCAAAACCCAGAATTAACAATTGTGCAAATGGTTCGTGAAATAGCCAAACGGAAAGATCCATTCCTACTAGACCGTACGAGTATAATCATGAAAAACTGGAGCCAAAACGAAAAACTGAAAGAAACAGCCCAAACTGTCTTGCAGTTATTAGCCAGCAACCACATACAGCGTCGCTAATTATTCCTTATCAAGACGAGCTTTCATGTCTTGTCTGAGTCTTTTAATAGCTTTGGCTTCAATTTGTCGGATTCGTTCCCGAGTCACATTGAAAATTTTCCCCACTTCTTCCAATGTGTGAGGTCTGACATTTTCTAAGCCAAACCGAAGCAAAAGAATTTCCTTTTCACGTTCCGTAAGATTGTTCAACACTTCATACAATTGATCTTTAAAGTGAAGATCCACCACTTTTTCTTCCGGAGAAATGGCTCGTTTGTCTTCCACAAAATCACCAAGACGGTTATCTTTATCTGTACCCAAAGGAGTTTCTAAAGAAATTGGTTCTTGGGACACCTTTAAATATTCACGTATTTTTTTTACCGGAAGCCCCAGTTCTTTCGCGATTTCTTCGTGAGTTGCGGGTCGTCCTAGTTTTTGGTACAAGTGTCTTTCGGCCCGTTGTATTTTGTTTATAGACTCTACCATATGAACAGGCACCCGAATCACTCTCGATTGATCTGCCAAAGCCCTTGTTACAGCTTGTCGAATCCACCAAGAAGCATAGGTAGAAAATCGAAATCCTCTTCGATAATCGTATTTTTCAACGGCTCGGATAAGTCCAACATTCCCTTCTTGTACAAGATCTAAAAAAGAGAGTGAATGTCCCGTGTATTTTTTGGCAATACTAACAACAAGCCTTAAGTTTGATTCTATCAGTTTCTTCTTAGCGTCTAATTCTCCGTTTTCGATTCTTTTTGCCAGTTCAATTTCTTCATCAAAGGAAAGAAGAGAAATTTTCCCAATTTCCTTCAAATACATTTTGATAGGATCTTTTAAGTCTACATCTTCAACATCCGAATCTTCCACTTCATCGGCATCTTGGTAATTACTATCGTCATGCAGAGGAGTTCCCGCATCAGCGTATTCAACGCCTTCTTGATCCAGAATCGCATACATGATCTCAACGTCAGATTCTGACATCTGCACTTTTTCCATCACGTTCATTATTTTTTTGTACTCGACAATTTTCCCTTTGCTGCCAGCACTTAGTAATTTCTTGAAAGCAGGGATGGTTCGAATTCTTTCTTCGGCGTCGGTTCCATTTTCTTCTAAAACAAGCTTCGCCACATCCATGGAAAGAACTTCTCTTGGGGTTGTTTTTTTCGAAATGGAGGAGGATTTTTTCTTGGTTTTCTTAGTTTTGATCGTTTCGGTTTTTACGATTTTTTTCTTGTTCTTTTTGGGAGCTGTTTTTTCTTTGGAAACGGCACTTTCCGTTTTTTTCTTGGTCGTTTTTTTTGTTTTCTTTTCTTCCAAAGGACTATTTTTTGGATCTTTCAGATCCTTTTTCTTCTTTAAAGTAATACGTGTTGCCTTTTCTTTTTTTGTAACAGAAGAGGGCTTCTTTTTCTTTGTAGCTGTGGATACCTGTTTTTTCTTGTCTTCCTTTTCAGCTGTAGCTTTCGTATCTTTGGCTATAAGCTTTGGTGCTTTTTTAGGAGCAGTCTGTTTTTTAGCATCTGCTTTGGGTTTTTTCTTCGTTTGTGATTTTTTTGCAGACGATGTAGAAGTAGATTCTTTGGCGGGGGGAGATGGTTTTTTGGAGGAAATAAACCGACCCTGTTCATCTCTTTTTAGCAGCTGAACAGGAACTTTTCTACTTGTAGTTTCTTGTTCCGTTTCTTTGTTTTGGGTTGTTTTATTTTTCATCTTTAACGGAGAAGTCCTTTCTCATTTAAACAACAAAGCTAATATTCTTCGCGACTAATTCGTAAAATCTCCTCTAGAAGTCGCTTCGATTCTTCGTAATTGCCTTCTTGTTCGGCTTTATTTACGCGCTCTTTTAAAGGGAAAAGTACATTTTTCTTTTTTCGAACACTATCCACATGACACAGGATTTGTGGAATCACATCACCTTCAATACATTTATTGTTCATGTTTTGAAGTTCCATAAGTTTACTATAAAAATTCTCTTTGTCAGGATCTCCTTGAAAATTTTCCACCTGAATGTTGTTTTTTTCTAGAAATAATTCATGAAACTCGGAAAAAAGTTCACGGAAGATTCCCTCTGGAAAATCATCATTGTTCAGTTTTGCAAAAATGATTTCCGCCCAATCTTTAGGTTGAGTGATCATGGCTTTCAATAAAAGAGTCGCATTCTTTTCGTCGATGATCGTTTCCGATTCTTGTTTCCATCGTTTTGTTTTGGCCTTCCCCCTATACGAAGAACCTCGAGTCATAGAATAGAGTCGTTCTTCCAACAAAGACGGTTTGATTTTAATATCCAAAGAAATTTGTTTTAACAACGTTTCAATACGAATCGGGTCTTTTACTTTCATAAATCGTCGAAATATGCTTTCTACAACTGCGCTGACGGTAATAGGATCCTGTAAATTTTGACCTTCAATGATTGCTTCCCAACAGTACTCCAATGCACCTTTCGCAGACTTCATCAGCTGTTTAAACGATTCTTTCCCTTGGGCCATGATGTACTCATCTGGATCTTTGTACGGTTTGGGGATTTGAATAACTCGGCACGGAAAACCCATGGGCAAAACAATATCAATAGCACGTAAAATAGCCTTTTTCCCGGCTTCGTCAGAATCATAACATATGTAAAGAGTTTCTGAATATTTACGGAGCAATTTGGCTTGTTCCAAGGTAAAAGCAGTCCCTAAGGAAGCAGTACAATTTGTAATTCCATGTTGGTACAAAGAAATCACATCCATATACCCTTCCACAAGAATCGCGCTTTTTGAGCGATTCATTTCTGAACGGGCCAATGACAAAGCGTACAAGTTTTCCCCTTTATGAAACAGCACATGATCTGGGCTGTTTAAATACTTGGGCATTTGTTCTTGGTCAATAGCTCTTCCCCCAAAGCCTATCACTCGTTTACGCAGATCAAGAATCGGAAACAGGATTCGATTTCGAAAATAGGGGTAGGTGTATCCATCTTCCTTTTCGCGCACAAGGCCAAGAATCTTTGCATCTTCCTTGTCAAAGCCCAGTTTTGTAAAATACGCAATGAAGTCTTTGGGGTCTGGAGGGGCAAATCCTATTTGAAAAGTAGAAACAGTGTCTGCATGAATTCCTCGCTTATGTAAATAGACTTGTGCTTCAGAATGTCGCTCCAAATTCTGCTGAAAATACTCTGCACAAGTTTTGAGAAAGTGATACCAAGGGTTGTATTGAGAATCGGTTTTTTTATGTCCCCACTGAGGAGGCTCAAGCCCTGCTTCTTTTCCCAATTCTTCAACAGCCTCTTGAAATGTAAGACCCTCGTATTTTTCAACAAAATGAATAATATCTCCGCCAATGTGGCAACCAAAACAATAAAAGATTTCTTTGCCAGGATTCACTGAAAAGGAGGGAGTTTTTTCTACATGGAATGGGCACAATCCCACAAAATTCTGCCCTGCTTTTCGCAAGGAAACATATTTACCAATGAAATCAACAATGTTAATTCTCGTTTTGATTTCTTGAATATAGTCTTCAATGTGATGATCCATACCATGTACATCCTCGTAAAAAAAATAGGAAGCCTTCTCAAAAGAGAAAACTTCCTATCCAAAGTGTAAAAATAGTCGATTAGGCTTTGCGATTGATAATAGAAGCTTGAGCGGCTGCCAATCGGGCAACAGGAACTCGAAATGGAGAGCAACTGACATATTGCAAACCCAATGAATCGCAAAATACGATGGATTCGGGATCTCCTCCGTGCTCACCACAAATTCCTAGCTTCAACGTTGGATTGGCTTCTTTGCCTTCTTTTGAAGCCCACGATACAAGCCTTCCAACGCCCTTTTGGTCAATGCTTTGGAAAGGATCTACAGAAAGTATTTTTTGGTCTATATAGGCACCTAAAAATTTTCCTGCATCGTCTCTAGAGTATCCAAACGTCATTTGTGTTAAATCATTGGTTCCAAACGAAAAAAAGGCTGCATGTTTCGCAATATCAGCTGCAATTAATGCAGCACGTGGAATTTCAATCATAGTTCCCACAAGGTAATCAATGGTAATTCCTTGCTCTTTCATAACAATGGCAGCTGTTTCATCAATAACTTCTTTTTGCGAAATAAATTCCTTATCGGTCCCTACCAACGGTACCATGATTTCAGGATGTACCTCTTGTTTTTCTTGGGCCAGTTTACAGGCTGCTTCAACAATGGCTCTGGTTTGCATTTTGGTAATTTCGGGATACGTAATACCGAGACGACAACCGCGATGTCCTAGCATAGGGTTAAACTCTTTTAAGGAATCGATTTTCTCTTTCAAGACTGCTAGAGAAACACCCATTTCTGTGGCAAGCTCTTGAATATCGTCTGGGTCATGGGGTAAAAACTCGTGCAATGGTGGATCCAGCAATCGGACAGTGACGGGTCTTCCTTGCATCGCTTGGAAAATTCCAATAAAGTCTTCTCTTTGCATCGGAAGAATTTTGGCGAGTGCCTTTTCTCTACCTTGCACATCGTCTGCCAAAATCATTTCTCTGACAGCTTGTATTCGTTCTCCTTCAAAAAACATATGTTCTGTTCGGCAAAGGCCAATTCCTTGTGCACCAAATTGCACTGCCTGCTGGGCATCCTTGGGAGTATCTGCATTGGTTCGGATATCCAGTCGACGAATTTGATCTGCCCATTCCATGAAAAAGCCAAATTCTCCACTCAAATTCGGTGGTAATGTTGGCAATTCGCCTTTGTATACTTCGCCCTTGGTACCATCCAGACTAATGATGTCTCCTTCGTGAATAATCTCGCCCAATTGTGTTTTGAAGTATTTTTCTTCTTCGTTTACAGAAATTCCGTGGGCTCCTGATACGCAGCATTTTCCCATTCCACGGGCTACAACGGCTGCATGAGAAGTCATTCCTCCTCTAGCCGTCAAGATACCTTGGGCACTATCCATGCCTTGAATATCCTCGGGAGACGTTTCTTCTCTGACGAGAATGACCTTTTCTCCCCCATTGGCCACATTTTGTGCTTCATCCGCCGTAAACACAACTTTCCCGAAAGCAGCTCCTGGAGAAGCTGGCAATCCTTTGGCAATCACTACAGCCTTCTCTTGATGAGAAGGATCAAAGCGAGGGTGAAGAAGTTGATTTAATGAATTCGGTTCCACCCTCATAATAGCTTCTTCTTTGGATAAAACGCCTTCGTTTACTAAATCCACTGCAATTTTTACAGAAGCAGCGCCAGTACGTTTTCCGTTTCTCGTTTGTAAAAGATACAATTTGGCATCTTCAATGGTAAACTCAATATCCTGCATATCACGATAATGACCTTCTAGGGTTTCCAAAATGCGGAGCAATTCTTGATAACAATGGGGAAGAATTGCATCCAACTCTCGGATGTGCTTTGGAGTTCGGATGCCAGCAACAACGTCTTCTCCTTGCGCATTTAACAAAAATTCACCATACAATCCTTTGTCACCTGTAGAAGGATCTCTTGTGAAGCATACACCGGTTCCGGACTGCATATTTTTGTTTCCGAATACCATCGCTTGAATATTCACGGCGGTTCCCAACAATCCCTCAATTCGGTTCAGTCTCCGATAAATGTTTGCGCGGTCGTTGTTCCACGATCCCACCACCGCATTAACTGCATCCATCAGCTGTACCAATGGATCTTGAGGAAACCCCTTTCCTTTTTCATCGATATATATCTTTTTGTACCCTTCAATGACTTGCAATAAACCGTCTTGGTCAAGTTCGTTATCGAGGGTCACATTTTTTTGCTCTTTTACTTTGGAAAGAACTTTTTCAAACAAATGATGAGGAATACCGTATACAACATTGCCAAACATTTGAAGGAATCGACGGTAGGAATCACAAATAAAAGTAGGGTTGTTTCCATTTTTCAATTGATATTCAAACACATCGTCATTAAATCCCAAATTTAGTATCGTATCCATCATGCCAGGCATAGAAACGGCAGCCCCAGATCGAACCGAGACTAACAATGGATTGTGCGGGTTGCCAAAGGCTTTCCCAGCATCTTTTTCCATTTGAGCCAAATGCTCTTTAATTTCGCCCATTAGGCTTTCGGGATATGTTCGATTGTGCTCGTAATAGTACTGGCATACTTTTGTTGAAATAGTAAAACCAGGAGGAACTGGAATGCCAAGTCGTGCCATTTCGGCTAAATTCGCACCCTTTCCTCCAAGCAGTTCTTTCATTTCTTTCGAACCTTCTTGGAATTGATACACAAATTTTTGATTCATATTAATGGCCTCCTTGAAATACGATTTTGGAGAAATCACAAAAACGTAAAAAGTATGTATTGATTGCAGAGATTAATCGAAGTCTATTCTCTTTCGTAGCAGGATCGTCACAATGGACAAGTACAAAATCAAAAAAATCCACAATAAAGGGGTTCAAAGAATACATTTTTTTGAGTTGGATTACAAGATCCTCGGAATCAGTAGATTTATTTTCATTGGGAACCATTGTTTTCAAAGCATCGTATAGTGCTATTTCTTGTGGGTCTTTTAGAAGAGACTCTTGTGCAGGTTCACAGGAATACTCTCCTTTGGTAATGTTTTGAATGCGGGTAAACGACTCACATAGAATTTTAAACTCCTCCTCCAACAACTGTGTTTCCAAAAGAGTGATTGTCTCTTTTGCTTCAAACGGATGGATCCAATGCGAACATAATACAGCATTCACAAGGTCGTATCGGTGAAAGGATTGAAGAAACAATAGCAAGCGTGAAGAATAAAAATCAGACAACGCCTGTAACACTTCCTCTTTCTGTATTTCCAAATGGTTTTCTGTTTGGTAGCAGGAAAGGGCATATGAAAACGCCTTCTTTAGGTCGATAGAAATAGGGTTTTCATACAGAATCCGTAGAAGGCCATTCATTTGTCTTCGCAATCCAAGAGGATCTGCAGAACTAGAGACCGAGCTGCCAATAGAAAAGGCTCCCGACAATGTGTCAATTCGATCTATAATACCCAGACTTCTTCCTATTGAATCGTCTGGAATGGGATCCGATTCCCGTTTAGGGAAATAGTAAGATTCAAGGGCTTTGCACACCTCTTTGTTTTCACCTTGCAAAGAACCATATATTCTACCCATCGTGCCTTGGAGCTCGGGAAGTTCTTCCACCATATGTGTAGAAAGATCCATTTTGGACAGATATGCAGCTCTTTGGAGTACTTCTTCATCGACTCCACAAGGAAAGGCTCTGGCCAGAGAAAGCAACCGATTTGTTTTTTGCAAAACCGTTCCCAACCCTTTCATAAAAATCATTCGATCAATATGAGAGGATCGGTCCTGTAAAGGTACTTTTTGATCTTGAAGAAAGAAAAATTTGGCATCTTCCAGTTTGGCAGTAATAACCTTCTCATAGCCCCTTGCTACATTTTTTTCATCCCTGGGACCATTCATTACAAATTGAAAAGAAGGAGTTAATTCTCCATTTTGATCTTGTTGAGTGAAGCATATCAAGTGATCTTCAATCATGGTACAAATGGCTTCTTTAGGAACTTGTAGCAAGTCGGGAGGAAAGGAAGCATTACATACAATAGGCCATTCTGTACAAAACGCATTCTTTTCAACAATATGGAAAGGACGTTGGGTGGATTCCTTGTTTTGAATGGCTTGAATTCGTTCCAGAGTATCCAGCATAATATGGTTTTGTTTGATAATGGCACGATACTCGCTAGCAGATCGTATAGGAATACTCGGAAACCCGCGCAATCCTAAAGAGTATGCATCACTTGTCACAGAGAACAAAGCAATAGGCAATAGGGTGTCGCCATACATGGAGCATATCCATCGAACAGGACGTACAAACCGGTATTGATGGCAATTCATTTGTGAAGAAAAAGGAAATGCTTGTATCCACAACGGAAACTGGTCTTTCACAACGTCTTCAATCTTTTTGCATGGAGGTTGCACCGTACAAAATATATAGTCTTGTCCGTTCCAAGTTTCGATTTCATAAGTGTCGGCTCCACATTTCTTTAAAAAACCCTTTAAAGCCGGTGTTTCTACCTCATTTTGCAGAGCCACGGACACGGGAGGACCTTTGGTTTTCATAGGTAAAATCTTCTGCAGGGGTTCCACTTTGGTAGCGTAAAATACCATTCTTCGGGGAGTAACCCAGAAAAAAGACTCTTCATGAACAATAGATTGTTCCTGTAACCATTTTTCAAAGGCTTGTGGCATTTCTTCAAACAATTGCTTCATTGCCACGAAGGGAAGTTCTTCAAGTCCAATTTCTACAAAAAAATCAGGATTCATTTGAGAAACCTCCTTTCTGAGAAGCGACTACAGCATTTGCTGCTTTTCGAGCAAGCGATCGAACACGGGCAAGATACTGGGCTCTTTCCGAGACAGATAAAGCACCCAAAGCATCCAGTATATTAAAAATGTGAGAGCATTTTAACGCATATTCATATCCGGGCCAAATAAGATCGTTCTGAAAACACATTTCTCCTTCTTCAAAACACAAAGTAAATAAAGAATACAAGCGACTTGGTTCCGCTTTCTCGTGACAATATATCGATTGCTGTATTTCTTCTTCTTTTCGAAGATCGTGATATTGTAAGTGTTCATTGAATTGCAAATCGTACAATGAATGTTTGTCTTGCAAATACATTGCGATTCTTTCTAAGCCATAGGTTATTTCGACAGCAGGAATGGCAAGTTCTATCCCACCCACTTGTTGAAAATACGTAAACTGGGTGATTTCCATCCCATCCAGCCAGACTTCCCAACCTATTCCCCAAGCACCCAGCGTTGGGGCTGCCCAGTTGTCTTCAATAAAGCGAATGTCATGGTCTTTTGTGGGAAATCCTATGGCGGCCAAACTATCAATATACAGATCTTGAATATTCTCTGGAGAGGGTTTCAGTATCACTTGCATTTGATGGTGCTTATAGACTCTGTTTGGATTGTCCCCATAGCGGCCATCAACAGGTCTTCGAGAAGGTTGGACATAACAAGCTTTGTAGGAGTTATCTTTCAGGACATAAAAAAATGTATAGGGGGACATCGTCCCAGCACCGATCTCCATATCCCAGGAAGGAAGAATAACACATCCCTGTTCTTCCCAAAATGCTTGCAGAACCTGAATTAAGTGGCACAGTGTATTCGTATCGTTTTTCACAACAACCTCAATTCTATCTACGTCGTTTTCTATGCATTGCCATACAAGAGTTTAACTACATCTGTAGCGGTGATAATACCCACAAGTTTTCCCTCATCGTCAAGAACAGGAAGTTGTTTTACTTTTCTACGATACATGATGGTAGCCGCACGGGAAACAAGCTCCGTTGATTTGATGGTGAAGGGGTGTGTAGACATAACGTCTTTGACATCGGTGCCCACTATTTTTTTGTACTCTTTCAGCAAATCTTCTGTATTGTCATATATTCCTGTTGTCCACATATCAAAGAGGGGGGTTCGAGTTGCTTTTAACAAAAGATCGCCCAAGGTAATAATCCCTACCAATTTTTCAGTATGGCTTACTACCGGCAATGCATTTAACCCTTTTTTTGTTAGGATATCAGCCACTGCATCTATGCATTGGTCGTCGTACACTTTTTCTAGATTTTTCGTCATTATGTCGCTTACAATCTCGTCTTTAATAATATTCATAGCACTCATCATTTACTCCTTTTGAAATGTTTTTGCAACAAAGCACTTGTACCATTATATAAATTACAGAAAAGTTGTTATCAATAAATCGACCTTTTTGCAAAAATTCTTGGAGGAAGAGGAAAATTTTTGCGGGAGGGGTTTGCATTTTTATCAATATCCGTTACAATACACTAGCGCGTTTGTGTGGGCCTGTGGCGCAGCTGGGAGCGCGCCTCCATGGCATGGAGGAGGTCACGAGTTCAAATCTCGTCAGGTCCACCATTTTTTTTTAAAAGGTGAGTTATGAAAGATCTAATCATTACCGAGAAACCATCCGTTGCAAGAGATCTAGCCAAAAACCTTGGTGTCTTTGAAAAAAATGACAATTCCCTCGTTTCGGATCAATACATTATTACTTGGGCAGTAGGCCATTTGCTTGAATTGGCAGAACCGCAAGAGTATGACAAAGGCTATAAATTTTGGACTTTAGAAAAATTACCCATTATCCCCAAAAAGTTTGAGTTAAAACCCATTATCAAGTCAAAAAAACAATTGGACGAAGTCCTACTTTGTATCCGTAAACGAGGCATTCAAAACATTATAAACGCTTGCGATGCGGGAAGAGAAGGAGAACTTATTTTTCGAAACCTCCTGGAACATTCTGGCTCTCGAAAACCTACCAAACGACTATGGTTGTCCTCCATGACAAGCGAGGCTATAAAAAAAGGATTTGAAGAATTAAAAGACAGCTCGTACTATGACTCTCTGGGAGAAGCAGCAAAGTGCCGTTCCCATGCGGACTGGATGATTGGTATCAATGCAACCCGTGCCATTACTCGTAGATGCGGGGATCTGTTTTCTATTGGGCGCGTACAAACCCCTACTCTTTCTATTTTAGTGGAGCGAGAAAAACAAATTCAAGCGTTTCAAAGTCGCACCTACTTTGAATTGTTCGCCCTTTTTCAACAAACAGAAAAAAAAGTCCTCTACGAAGGACATTGGTTTCAAAAAGACAATCCTTCTTCCAATATCAACGAAATATCGTCCAAAAAAGAAGCGGAAAAACGAATCCAAAAAATGGAAAACCAAACTGGAACCATTGAGAATTTTTCCGTCAAAAAACACAAGCAAAACCATCCCTTGCTTTTTGATTTAACAGAACTTCAAAGAGAAGCCAACAAACGATTTGGATATACCGCTTCTCACACCTTGTCCATAGCACAAAAACTATATGAAGCAAAAAAATTGATTACCTATCCTCGTACCGACTCCCGATATCTTCCGTCGGATATGGTACCAGAGCTTCCTAAAATTTTAAAAATGCTTTGCAAAGTTTCCCAGTACGAAACTTTTGCAGAAAAAAGCTTGGATCACTCCATGAAGTTTTCTAAACGAGTGGTAGACAATAGCAAGGTTGGAGACCACTTTGCCCTTATTCCCACTACCAAAAAAGCAAACCTATCCACACTTCGAGACGATGAAAAGAAAATTTATGACGTGATTGTAAAACGTTTCTTATCCGTCTTTTACCCTCCTGCAGAATACCAAGAAACCTATTTCATTACCAATATTGCAGAAGAACTTTTTGAAACGCGGGAAAATATTTTAATCAAACCAGGTTATCGAGAAATTTATGGAGAAACCACAAAGAAAAGTCAATTTGATGGATTTTCAAATTCTCTACCAGTAGAAGTTCAAACTACTTCCATTGAAGAAAAAGAAACCAAACCTCCGGCCCGGTACAATGAAGCTACATTACTGTCTGCCATGCAGGGAGCTGGTAAATTGGTTACCGATGAAGAATTGCAAGAAACATTGAAAGAAAAAGGAATCGGTACACCCGCCACCCGAGCTCAGATTATCGAACGACTCATCAAAGTGGGATATTGTGAAAGAGCTGGCAAAGAGATGGTTCCCACCGAAAAAGGCATGTACCTGATTCGAGTTCTTTCTCATGTCCAATTAGAAGCCTTAATTTCCCCCGAACTCACCGGTTCCTGGGAACGCAAATTGTTACAAATTGAATCCGAAAAACTCACTTCCAAAGATTTCCACAAAGAAATGTCAGAGTTTACAGAACATATTGTGGATCAAGTGAAACAAGCCGACTTTGACTCTTTGGAAGGGGGCGAAATTGGTCTCTGCCCGGTTTGCGGTTCCACCGTAACAGAACGAACATCTAGCTGTAAATGCACCAACCCCAATTGTTCTTTCAGCATTGCAAAAAAGATTAAATCCTGCCGGATATCTACCTCTGAACTAGTAGCCCTCTTGAAAGACAAAAAAACACTCCATCCACTTTGGTTCCTTTCTAGCAAAGGAAAGCATTTTGAAGCCTACCTTATCTTGACAGAGGAAGGAAAAATTGAATTCGAATTTATCGATTACGACAAAGTGATTGATGACAAACCTTTTGCTCAATGTCCAAAATGCAAGGCAGACATGATTGAAAAACTAGGATATTTTGGATGTACCAACCCGGATTGCGATTTCCAAATTCGCAAGATTATTTTACAACAACCGATTACAAAAGAAGATGCCTTAGACATTATCGAAAAAGGCGAAACGAAAAAATTAATGGATTTTTGGTCTCTGCGCAAACGAAAAAAGTTCTCTGCACGTTTAAAACTCGAAAAAGAGACAGGCAAAATTGTGTTCGATTTCCGAAAGGATCCAAAGGAAATCAGAAAAACAAAAAAGAAATCATGAAGCGTGCTTTCTCCGAAATAAAATCCACAACTTTTCTTGACAAACGCTTGAATTATAATAAGTTTTTAGCATAGCATTATGTGTGAATTTTTATGATTTTGTTCAGGTTTCAGAGGGAGGTATCTATGCGATACTTTAAGAAATGGCTTGTATTGGTTATTGCATTTCTGTTAATCTCTCCCATTGTTGGGACTTTAGGAAATGTTAACACCTCCATTGGTGCGGCAGAGCCTAAGATTTACGTACAGGTAGATAAGCAACATCCAAGCGATGTACAAAAGGCCATTGATAGTGGTCTAGAAGTGATTGAAGAGTACGATGCTTATCTTTACGGAAAAGCAACGAAACCTCAGTTTGAGGAAATGAAAAATGATCATCTCCTCATTACAAAACTAAACGACCCGAATCCCGTATACATTAACGGTGGCGTTATCTACCCCGCTAATGACGATACAAAGACTTTTATTGGGGTAACGATTCCGGAGGGTTTTGAAGAAAACTACTACTCCGATCCAAACGAACCCAACTACTACTTAGTCAAATTCACGGCTCCTGTAAAAGGGCAGTGGGTGAATGAACTAAAGCTCAATAATATTGAACTTGTCGAATATTATCACCAAAATGCATATGTAGTACGTTGTACACCTGCCAACAAAGGTACCATTCTACGTGCAGATTATGTATCTGCCATGATGCCCTATGTACCTGCTTTTAAAATTCCCCCTGACATGCACACCGAAGACAAATGGCAGAATGTTCTTGTTTCCTTCTGGGGTGGCGTCGACCCCTTGGTAGAACACAAAAAAATATGGGACCAAAGCCAATCTGCTCTCCTAGGTTGCACAACTGCTACCAATAATGCATTCTCCATTGGAACCATTACTGTCAATTTTTTAAACATACACAAACTTGCTGCCATCCCCAGTATTCAATGCATTGAACTGCCCCCCGACAACATGCAGCTCAAAGTTGATGTTGGCCGTCAAATTGTCGGTGTTCACCTGGTAGACCAAGCCTATACACAAGGAGAAACTCCTGTAAGGCTCGATGGCACCGGTGAACTGGTTGCAGTTTTTGATAGCGGCCTTTCTGGTGGTTACAGTGCACTAAGTGCTGATTTTTCAGGCCGAGTCCCCTATGCACGTAACTATGCTTATAACTACGCTCCCAGCTATGGTGGCTGGCCTACTTGTTATTCCGGTATGGCAAATCGATGGAATTCAAATATCAACCCAAGGCCTGCATCCTATTTCCAATGGAGTTTTAATTTGTCACGCGCCTATTGGGATGGACAACGTGGTCCTGCAAACTACTGCGATGTGTGGGGACATGGTACCCACGTTACTAGCATTATTGGTGGAAATGGCGCTATGTCTGGTGGTCAATACAAAGGTGTCGCTCCCAATGTACGCTTTTTTGTTCAAAGAATCACACAATCTTGGGATACATACGACTTCTGGCCTAGCGGATCGTATCCAACTCGTGCCTATTATAATCGCCACCCTAGAAATGAAGATCGCCCCGCTAAAACACACCCAAGTTTAGCTCGACCTACTATATGGGATAGCGGTGGACCCGATAATATCCCTGAAGGTTATTACCATGATGAAATACCCTATAAGTGGGATATGAGCCCATTACCTCCCGAAGATATCCCCCCTACTGGACCATTCCCCAGCTTCCACGATGTCCCCCACGTAAGTGGTGAAGTATATGGTCCCGAATATGGTCCAATTGACCCATCAGGAAATAACTACCATCCAGAAGAAGGCTATACTACAAATCCTGGTGCCGACGATTATGCCGGTGCTGCGGGTGTAGTACACTATGCCATGATGGATGCCTATGATCATGCGGGTGCTCGAATTCAAAATAACAGTTGGTGGTTTTACTTCCTGCGTACTCGTCAGGGCTATTCCCCCGATCCCGGATCCCCTGTTTTCAGTACCTACGACTATAACGCTATCTCTCGTTTTGTAGACCACTACCAATATGCTCACCAAGATTTCCTTACCGTATGGGCCGCCGGTGACAATGGCCGCGACAGAGACTTAGACGGTATAGTGGATGTCCAAAGAGATGTTAATGGCGATATGACCTACGGCGATCCCTGGATCGATGGTGAAAACCAAACCTTCTTTGCACCTGCCCCTAACAAAAATGGGATTACCGTGGGAGCTTGCGAAAACTACCGTCCCGATCTAGATGATATTACGTATGGAGCTTCTGGTTCTACCCAAGCCAATTTTGGATTGTTCCTTACAGGCGATCTTCCCGAATGGTCTGGACTCATTCGTGACGATCTTATCGCCAATGCCAATGAACCTCTTCCTTTAAATGCTACCCCCGAAGAAATTTTGCGAGGATACTCCGATCACATTGCAGGCCAAAGACTTGTGGATGACCCTACTGGGAAATTTGGTATGGCAGCGATTAGTACCCGCGGTCCTAGTTCTGATGGACGTATCAAGCCCGACTTAGTTGCCCCTGGTACCATGGTGGTAGGAAAGCTCTCTGTATACAACTACCAAGGAAGCGGTGATCAAACCCAATACCCATACGAATATGATTATACAACCAATCTACCCCACTCTGAATATGCCTACATGAGCGGTACCAGTGTATCCGCTGGTTTTGTATCCGGGGCTGCTGCACTGGTCAGACAATATTACCGTCAAGTGGAAGAATTAAACATTGCTCCCACCCCCACTGCTGCTTTAATCAAAGCCACCTTAATTCACGGTGCCACCAACATGGCTGAAAAAGATGCTCCCAACCAATATGATGTTATTCAAGAAGGACAACGCGTCGATGAAACCTACAATGACACTACATCGATTGCCGATCCAAACCAAGGTTGGGGTCTTTTGAATGTATACAATTCCTTGTTCCCCATCCCTCCCAGAGTTCAAAAATATGACGACAATATCACCGGCGTAGATGCCGACGTTGTAACCTATGAAGTGTATGTAGACAACACTGAAGTTCCTTTTGAAGCTACTCTTTGCTGGACAGACGAATCGGCTACTCCCAACTCTTGGCCTGTATTAAAACACAATTTAGACTTGGTTGTGGTAGACCCTGCTGGTCTAATCTATCGCGGAAACCAATTCGGTACTCCCCCAGCCCAAGACCCCAACGTTTCTGTTCCTATGGCAACCAGCACAGATACACTCAACAATGTGGAACGCATTGTAATCAACAAACCCAAAATGAAGGGGAAATACCGCATTAGCGTAGTTCCTTCTTCTCTTCCTAAAGCACCCGGTGGACCTGTAAAATATGCTATTGTGTATTCTGGTGGATTCACCGATATGCCCATGGAAGAACCTATTCCCGCAAGCAACCCGTTTGTGTTAGCGTTGGTTGCTCTTGCCCTTTTAGGTGCTGGCGCATTGGTTCTACGAAAACGCGCACATAATAACTAATCTCGTTTCTCTATAACCTTTCTTTTTCCAAAACGGGGAGATTAATCTCCCCGTTTTTTTTATTTCTTTTTTTTTGCGAGGGTTTTTATATAAT